>NZ_AP021870.1:635637-953456 GCF_026001925.1 Vibrio gangliei
TAGTTGTACTTGGTGAAACAACCTCAGTCGCAGCCATTGCAGGCGTAGAAAGAACGGCAGCAAGCGAAAGTGTCATTAATGTTTTGTTCATAGTGTGTTCACCTTTTTATCATTATTTGTGTGTCGTTCGACGATATAAGGCTACTTTAACTAGGCTAATGTGAAGAGAGCGTGAAGAGTCATCATTTTTTAGTGATTGTGCCAAAAATAAAAATCAGGGCGATTTAGAGGCAAACACCACCTTCGCCATAAACACGTTTCCATCATTATGTGTGGAGAACGACCAACCCATGCGAGCACAAATACGCTCAATAATCACAAGTCCACAACCGTATCCGGAATTATGTAAATCATTACCCTCATGTTGATTAGTCACAGTTAATGTCCAATGATTCAAATCCACGTTGATATCACCAATGCTGTAACTAAAGGCATTTTTGATCAAATTGAGCATGACAATATCCACAAAACTTGGTGGCGCATCGACACAACTTGGATCGACTTCTTGAAGTTGATATTGAGCATCTTGTTTCGCAAAATACGTCGCCATTTCCTCTAATACCAAATGAATATGCTTAGAAAGATTTTCATGGCTCATGTGGTGCGCTTCTATTTGCTCTTTACCTAATAACAAAAACGCTTCGGTCAGGGTTTGCATTTGACTGCCAGCGTATTCAATTCGATTTATCGCTTTGGTCGCGACATTAGGAAGATTGGGCACTTTTTTCAGTAAGTCAGTCGAGCCTTTAATCACCATAATAGGTGTTCTTAATTCATGGGACGCAAATCGACTGAATTCTTGCTCGCGCTGAAAATAGGCTGATATTTGCGCTTTGTTATCCAGTAAGGTGTATTCAATACTGCGCGTTTCTTTATAAGGTGTATCCACGTCAAACGCCGGTTTATTCGGTGCCATTGAGGCTATTTTCTTTTCAATCTCAATCAATGGATGAGATAACAAACGCACAAAATAAATACCGTATGCCATGACCGCAATAAGAAAAATAGCGCCCACTAAAAAAGTAATCAGGTGCAAGTTATCTTCATATTCATCCAAATAATCATCGGCATCATCTTGGAAGACCACATATAACCAGCCAGATCCGGATGGATGTTTCGTGACAAGAAAGTGTTTATCTTCTTCACCAAGTTGTTCTTCAAAAAAACCGGGCTGCTGATACGGTTCTAGCCAGTCTGGCATCTCTTCTTTCGACCAGTACGTATCTAACTCTTGCGGGTCGGGTTTATCTGCACGGAAGCCATAACGCTTGTAGTTTTTTAAATATTCTTGTGTCTCTGTGGCTAGCCTATGCTCAAGGCTAATCACTTCAAGCCGGTCTTGAGCAAAGTAGATTAATCCCCAAAATAATAGGAACATCATGCTAGTGAGCACAATGAAAGTCATGCGAATTTTCTTTGCAAAACTGGGGGCATTAGTCATTTTTTAAGCGATATCCCTGTCCGTGCAATGTTTCAAGTCGGCTTGTTTCAAACCCTTTATCTAACGCACTTCTTAAACCATAAATGTGGCTGCGTAACGAATCACTAGAAGGAGACTCCTCGCCCCACACTTCTGAAATCACCGCCTCTTTCGAAACAATTGCCGGCGCATTTTTCAATAATAATTTAAAGATGGTGCGCTGAATTTTACTGAGTTTGATCAACTGATCGGCGCGAAAAACTTCGTTGGTCTGTAAATTCATCGACAAATCCGCAAAAGACAAATTACCCACATCTAAACGAGGCCCACGGCGATGCAATGCCTGTAAACGTAAGCACAGCTCTTCCATTGCAAAGGGTTTATTTAAGAAATCATCACCGCCAGACTGAAAGGCTTCAATCTTATCGTTCAATGTGTCTTTCGCGGTAAGAAATAGAATCGGCGTACTGCAAAATAATTCATCTCGAATTTTCTTTACAGTACTAATGCCATCCAATTTGGGCATCATAATGTCCATCACAATCACATCGTAATGATTGTCTTTGATTAAGGTTAATGCACTCTCTCCGTTATAAGCGCAATCCACGGTCATCCCTTCCAATTCAAGATAATCCACTATGGTTTCCACCACGCTGTAGGTATCGTCAACAATCAATACTTTCATCATTTTCCAACTTTTTTGATGTTTATTTTATTTCTTCACGTTTGCTTGACGCTTTGCTCATTACCATACCTGCAAATCATCTCAAACCACAATACAAATATAAAAACTAAGGGTTAATCATGAAAAAGACACTTTTATGCTTATCAATGGCCGCTTTACTTTCCGCTTGCGGTGGTTCTTCATCGGACGACAGCAATTCTAGCAACGGTGCCGCTACGCCCACTAAATTAAATGGTGTGGCAAGTGCCGTAAGCGATACGCAAATTACCGTCAACGAGTACACCTTAGATGCACAAAATGCAGAAGTTAGTTACGACGATATCACTTGGAGCTTGCAAGACATTCAAGTCGGCATGCGCTTGGAAGTGGAAACCAACCGTCGTGGAACGGCTGAAGAAATTGACATTGAGCCAAATCTTGTCGGTGAAATTAGTGACGTGAATGCCGATTCCATTGTTGTTAATGGCATCACCGTTTCTACAGCTAATATCAACACGGCCTTTACTCAAGGTGATTGGGTGTTTGTAAATGGCTTTTTTGACGCCAACAATACTTGGCAAACAGATGGTGTATTCATTGTAAACGGTGTTAACCAAGCTGAAATTGAAGGCACAGTTTCTCAAGCGTCGGACAGTCGTTTCTTCATTGGCGCAACGGAAGTGGATTTTGCCAGTGTAGCAGTAGATGATGGACGTGCTCCCGTTAATGGCGATTGGGTGGAAGTTGAAGGTTATATGCAAGGTGCTGTCTTTATTGCCACAGAAGTAGAAGTTGAAAATGACGACCGCTACAGTGACATGGAACTAGAAGGTACTATCACTTGGGTGAACAACGAAAAATCAGTCATAGAACTTAATGGACGCACTACCGTTGCCATTACCGCAACGACTCGCTTTGAAGATGGCGTTCAAAGCGACTTGATCGAAGGTGCACAGGTAGATGCCGAACTGCTCAATGGAGACTCCGGTTTAGAAGCCACTGAAATCGACTTTGAAAACGGTTCAGGTTCTCAAAACACATCCGTAGTAAGTAACAAGTTTGCATTGACGGGAACTGCGACTTATATCGATGCAACTCACTTTAGCATCAACGGTTTTGAGTTCGTTGTGAATGCCAATACACATTTTGAAAACGGTTTAAGCCTAGATAGCTTATCTGGTGTAGAAATCGAAGTTGAAGGTATTGAGCAAACCAACGGCACAGAAACTATCTACTTGGTAAAAGAAATTGAAGAAATCGAAATCAACGACAACGATATCGATCTTCAAGGCAAAATGACTGACGGTACAATTTGGGCTTATGTTGCAACAGACGCCAGCTTAGATGCATACACAGATGGCGACCGTATTGATGTGGAATGTCAGTTAGTGACAATGAATTCTAGCGTGTCTAGCTGCCGTATCGATAACTAATTTAAACGAGCAAAAAATGAAAAATGGCGCAGAACTTTCAGCGCCATTTTTGTATTTCTAACTTTGATTATTGATTATTTCAGCTTTTTTAATTCAGCTTGCAGCGTTTCTAACTTAGCTTGGTCTTCTTCAATCTTTTGTTGATATTTGGCAATTTTGTCTGATTCTTGCTCTTCCATTGCCTCCGCCAAATCATCTTGGTGTTCGGCTAAGTCATCTTTGATATCCGCAATATCTTTGTGTAAGTCGCCTTTTAAACCATCCACTGTGCAGTGCTTTTTAATGTTTTCAAGTGCGTTGGTCAGACCCTTTTCTTTATTGGTGTTGCCTTTTTCTTTCGCGTATTCCAACTGCTTTTCAATGTGACAAACTTTGGCATCACAGCCAGTTAAATCTTCACAGTTTTGCGCCGCATTGGCACTAAAACCTACCAATAAACTCAAGACAGAAGTAGCAATAAGAGTGTGTTTCATACGAATATCCATAAACGTGTTGAGATATCACTACTATAGCTGAGATGACACGGTATGCATGTAGAATTTACGTCAAAATACTGTGCGATGCTCAAATCTACTTTTAGATATACCATCACTTTCCAAGGCTGATTTACCAAAATATCAGCCCGACAAATGGCGCAACCAAAACCGTCACTACACCCGCTATCATCATCACCATACTGGCCACGACACCTTCAGAGCTGCCAAGTTGATATGCCTTTGCTGTGCCAGCCCCATGTGCCGATGCGCCAAGACTGGCTCCTTTGCCTAAGTGAGAGCGTATGGATAAAAACGCTAAGATAGACTCCCCCACCGCCATACCTATCACCCCAGTGATCACCACAAATAACGCCGTGAGGTCGACTTCACCTCCCACCGATTTGGTTGCCTCAACTGCAAAAGGTGTCGTAATAGAACGCATGGCTAAGCTACGTTGTAATATTTCCGATAAGTGGAAAAACTTCGCCAATAATACCGTACTTGAAATCGCCACAATGACAGAGACACACACGCCCGTTGAAATCGACAACCAATGCCTTGCGATAAGTTGGCGGTTATCGTAAACCGGAATAGCAAATGCCACCGTTGCAGGGCCAAGCATCCAAAGTAACCAATGCGATTCACTCATATAGTCTTGATAAGGGATCTTAAAACTGACCACCATCACGACCAATAATATCGGAGCGAACAATAATGGCATCAACAATAACGACGGCTTGCGTTGATAACAAAATTTACTCAAATAGTAGAAAATGATGGTCATCAAAAAGCAGACTATACCAAGAAAATAACCCGATAATACCGTCATGTGATTAACCTAATTTTACTACTGAAGACGTTGAATGTTTATTCGACTTACGGCGTGCCAATTGCAATTCATAGCGATAAATTTTATCGACAACCAACGCCGTTACACCAATCACTAAAATCGTGCTTATAAATAAGATGGCTAAAATCTTCCCACCTTCATGCATCATTAAATCAGGATACTTAACCACGGCAACTACTGCGGGTACAAAGAACAGCAGCATTTCAGACAATAGCCATGTTGCCCCACTACGTAACCAATCCACATTAACAACACGAGAAAACAATAAAATCAGCAACAGCACCATACCGGTTAGATTAGCCGGAATAGGAAAATGAAACCGCTGAACTAAGTAATCAGCCACCAGCCAGATCAGTGAAAATATGACGACTTGAAAGAGAATAGAGAAAACACGCTTACACATATCAGTTTGTTCCACTTGCCATAAGATAGTTGCAGTATATGACGCAGAAAAACCATCGAAAAATGAATTATTTTTATAAAAATCATGCCAAAATGGAATGCAAATGTTTAACTGGAATGATGCCATGGATATCAAAGCACTAAGATATTTTGTTGAACTGATCCAACAACAAAGTTTCACTCGCGCCTCAGAGAGCTTATTTGTCACTCAGCCGACCATCAGCAAGATGATCAAAAATTTAGAACAATCCGTTAGCCAGCCTTTAATTCACCGTGAAGGGCGGCGTTTTTGGCTCACCGAAGCCGGCGAAATCGTTTATGCGCGAGCATTACAGATTCTCGAGTCAATGGAACAAATGCAGTCTGAATTGGACGATTTAAATCAACTCCAACGCGGTCATTTACGCTTGGGGATCCCCCCTATGGTTGGGCATCTTTATGCCTCTTTAATCCGAAGTTTTAAG
Organism: Vibrio gangliei; assembly: GCF_026001925.1. Lineage (NCBI taxonomy): Bacteria > Pseudomonadati > Pseudomonadota > Gammaproteobacteria > Vibrionales > Vibrionaceae > Vibrio > Vibrio gangliei. The sequence goes on from NZ_AP021870.1 coordinate 641,347, forward strand.
CAGCGCTACCCGAATATTGAATTGACCATTGTCGAGTACGGTGGAAAGCGTATTGAACAAGCTTTACTCCACGGGGAATTGGACGTGGCGATGACCATGCTGGAAGAACAAGCCCGACCGGAATTCACTCAATTACCTCTCGATAGCTACCCTGTCCATGCCATTGTGCCTAACAGCCAACATTGGCAGAAACAAACTCAAGTAAAATGGAAAGATCTTGAACACGAGCCTTTTTATATTTACACCAAAGAGTTCACACTGAGTGAATATATCCACCAGCGCTGTCTGCAAGTTGGGTTTAACCCGCAAGTTTCTGCGCGTAGCAGCCAATGGGATTTTCTGGTCGCACTGGTAAAAAGTGGTAATGGGGTTACGTTTTTACCTGAACCGCTGTGTCACCGCGTTAAAGATGATGGTGTATTAGTCAAACCTATGGTGCATTCGATGGACTGGTCACTCGGTTTAATTTGGCATGCTGAACGCTATGTTCCGAAAGCGGCTGAGGCTTGGATTGAACTGTGCAGACACAAAAAATTAGGGCGTGCTTAAATAAAAAATACCCGTTCAACTTACCTGAACGGGCATTATCATTTGAAAATTATGGCTATTTTCCTGAACTGTAGTATTTCATTTTCATACGTAAAGCGACATTCACTAACGCAATTAACACAGGCACTTCCACTAATGGCCCAATAACACCTGCAAACGCTTGATCGGAATTCAAACCAAACACGGCAATAGATACCGCAATCGCTAACTCAAAGTTATTTCCTGAAGAGGTAAACGCAATGGAAGCATTTTGATCGTATGGTAGCCCCATCTTCTTACCAATATAGAAACTCGAAAAAAACATCAACAAGAAATAAATCACTAAAGGGATCGCCACGCGAATCACATCAAAAGGCAATTCAATAATCATCTCGCCCTTCAAGCTGAACATCAGAACGATTGTCGCAAGCAGCGCAATAAGAGTAATCGGTGAGATTCGAGGAATAAACTCTTCGTTATACCATTGCTCACCTTTTGCTGACACCAACCACTTACGGCTTAGAAAGCCCGCTAAAAATGGAATCCCAAGGTAAATCAATACGCTTTCTGCAATGTCCAACATGGTAATATCAACCGCAAAGCCTTCGAGGCCAAAATACGGTGGTAACACGGTAATAAACAGCCATGCCATGAAACTGTAAGTCACAATTTGGAACGCACTATTAAGAGCAACCAGCGTTGCACCATATTCTTTACTGCCACCACTGATGTCATTCCACACTAGTACCATGGCAATACAACGCGCCAAGCCAATTAAAATCAAACCCGTCATATAACCTGGGTAATCACGCAAGAAGATAATGGCCAGAGCAAACATCAGAATTGGACCGATAAACCAGTTCATGATTAAAGATAAGGTGATCGCTCTTTTATCTCGTGTTACTTCACCTAATAAGCTGTAATTCACTTTCGCCAATGGTGGGTACATCATCAAAATCAAACCAATGGCCAACGGGATATTGGTTGAGCCCACCGACATACTTTCATTCCACTGCGCGACCTGAGGAAAAGCAACGCCAATTCCAACACCGATTGCCATGGCTAAGAAAATCCATAAGGTTAGGTGTCTATCTAAAAAGCTCATTCTTTGTGACGCTGAAGTTTGCGCCGGTTCTACTGCATTATTCATCATGGTTTATCCAACTCTTACACTCTATTTATTCGCCAACCGAGTTACTCGTAAGCTAAGTTATTCCTAAGCCAAGCTATTCATAAGCCAAAGCCTGACAAGATCCTTTACCAACCTTATTTAGCTCTTTCTCAATCAAGACCTGATTATTTTGCAACGTGATTTGTAAAATCGTCCTCGCCCACTCTGGCAACTCGGGATTGATTCGATAATGCACCCATTTGCCGCGCCTCTCATCCAAGACGATTTCATGTTTACGCAACTCCGCTAAATGGCGCGAGACTTTGGGCTGGCTCAATTCCAACGCTTGCATCAAGTCACAAACACACAATTCACCAAGATGTTGCATTAACAGCAATGATTTCAAGCGAGTCTCTTCAGCTAGAGCTTTGTACAAAATAAGGGGAGACATCATTTTTCTCCTATCTAAAATATATGGAATATCATATATATGATATTTCAGATGTAAAGAGATAAAAAATAGCCACTTCGAGTTTATGAAGTGGCCATCGTGTGTAAATCTATTGTTGAAAAAACCATAAGTTGATATTTTTGTGAGATGGTAAATTGGTACTCAAGCATTCTGACCTTCAACTTGTGAAATGAAAATTCCAGACTGATCGATCATCGTTCCTGGCAAACTTGAACTCCATTCGACCGAATCTGTCACATGCACTGTTTCACCTGTTATCAAATGCAAGTTGGCATTAAACCCAACTCTATCACCCAAAGTCATTAATATTTGTTTTGGCGTTATTGTTAATGAGTCAACCTCTGTTATATCGCCAACAACATGGAGTTGAGCACTTACACTTATACCTGAATAGGTAAAATTAATTTGGGAATCACCTACGGAAAGTGGCGTCACTTCACCTTTATTATCAACACTCGCGATACTGTCATTCTCAACATCCCATGTGCCCATGCTACTGACATCTTCACGACCACCTTCCATGAAATTAGCCATGGCAATAAAATTAGCAGTCATTCCGACTAAGGTACTTTTTTCAATTGGAACGATTTCAATACTCGCTACAGTCTTATCACTTATGGTTAAGGTGCTGGTATTAGAAGTTAAGCCATTATATTTAGCGGTGATTGTCACCTCACCTTCATAATTCGACTTTGCTACTCCAGGTTCATCAAAGCTGACATTATCAGCATCAGAAGAAGCCCAATCCGCATCTTTTGTTACATCAGATACAAATGTCCCACCCTGAAAAATAGCAGCCGTATATGTTTGACTTCCCCCCGTAACAATCGAACTATTTTCAGGTGAAATAACTAACTGTTGTATATTATTATCAGCTCCCGAATCGGGATTTTCTAACAATCCCGTATCACCATTGTTCTTACACCCTGAAATGAACAAAATCATAAAAATTGATATCAATGTTATAAATTTATTTTTCATCATTTAACTTCTTCTTGTACTGTCGTATTAAACTCAATAGTTACTCGTCTATTTTTTTCTCTCCCTTTTTCTGTTGAATTATCAGCAATAGGTTCTAATTCACCTTTGCCTACAACATAAACATTAAAGCCTTTTAATCCATTGTTAATCATATAGTTGTACACTGAACGAGCCCGCTCTAGCGATAATTTTTTATTAAACTCTTCTTGCCCAATAGAATCCGTATATCCAGTTATTTTTATATTACCTGTCCCATATTTTTTTAGTGATTCGAGTGTTGAATCTAAATCTGAGAATGACTTCAATTTACTATCACCAAAAGCAAACAATGCGTTTGAATCTAGAGTTATTTCCTTTTGGGTATAGCGAATAGGCTCAGGCTGATTGAAATGATAAGTAAGACCTAATGAGGTAAAATGTAAATCAGCATTACCCGTATTATTTCCACCAATCCCATTAATAAATTGGTATTCGCCTCGAATTGACCACTGTCTAGACAATTTGTAATCGAGACCTGCCGCCGTCAATAAATGCCAATCATGATCTTTTTTCTTATCATCATCTTCTAGTTCAATATCTTTCTTAATGTTTTGATATGCAGCCCCTAATCGTAAATATGGTGTCCACTTATCATTAAGCCTGTACATGAATAAACCGGAAGCTTCGACGCCATAAATATCTGCTGAAATATCACCAGAGGTGTATTTAGCATCGGGCTTACCATAATCCGTCACACCACCTTCTAGAGCGAACCACGGGGCAAATTGATAACCGCCATACAAGCCATATCCTAGGGTGTCATCATTACAATCCTCTGCATTATCGGAGCATGCACCATCAAAAGCCCCCCAACCTGTCCTCAAACCAATATATAAGTGATCGTTATTTTGGTACGGCACATCTTGAGGGTTCATGGTTGTGCTTTCATCTGTCATCGTGTATTGCTTGTCATTAGCAGCAATCACTGATCCTGATACACCAATCAGTGATAACCCCATAATAACGTTAGCAACCGCTAATTTTTGTTTCATTAACCTGATACCTAACCGTTAAAAGTTGGGCGAATTTTATACAACCAATACCCCCCCAGGAATAGGCATTTGTCATTTAAAAAAAAATCGCAATGCAGGTTGCAGCACCGAAAAGCACGCTATATATACGCATGAATCTATAACTAAGAATGTGCATTTGAGATTCCCACACTAGGTAAAATAAATAGCTAGTCTCAGTTGGGATAACTAGCGATCACCCAGTACAGTACTTTGGACAGTAGCCTTAAAGCTAAATTGAAATGGGGCTTGCGATATGAGGTTGTATGAAGCTCTGTTCACAGCTCAACGAATGAACCATCCGTATCACCAGATACACCTAGGATTTTAAATTAAAAAGTGCTAGTGCCTGAAGTCAAACTAAAACATCGCAATGCTGCAATACCTATCAGACAGCCATTCCTACAAACCGTTTGCAGAGCATTAAGTATCAAAAAAGCATCATAAAAACCCATCTGTGACACTCATTGACACCATTGTTCTTGGGATGAGGCATATAATTTTAGCCCCTAACGCAAGCAAAGGAACACTTCAATGAAAATAATCAATACATCTATATTGGCACTAAGTTTGATAACTTTGAGCTCAGCGCAAGCCTTTGAATTAAATAGCAGTGATATTCAGGAAGGTTACCCGATGGCTAAGACCTTTGAATATAATAGCTGGGGGTGTAATGGTGGCAACCAGTCTCCTCAATTAACTTGGAAAGACGCTCCATCAGGTACTAAAAGTTTTGCAATCACAGTTTATGATCCCGATGCCCCCACAGGCAGCGGATTTTGGCATTGGATTGCATTCAACATTCCAGCTTCAGTCAACGAACTAGCACGAAACGTAAACATTAAAAAGCTGGGTGGTATCGAATCTCATATCGATTACGGTACTACTGGATTTGGTGGAGCCTGTCCTCCTCAAGGGCATGGTATGCACCGTTACCAATTTACCGTGTGGGCATTGCCTACCGAAAAACTAGAGTTAAACGAAAATACTTCAGCTGCTGTGATAGGCTTTACATTGAACAATATTGCTTTAGGCAAATCCAAGTTAACCGCTACTTATACTCGTTAAACCAAAATAACAAATAGGGGGAATGATGAACCAACAATATCAAGTTACAACATTTCGAGCAGAACAACTTCAAAAGCTCAGGAATGTAAGGATTCATTCCCCAAGCATTATTCAAATTATGACTGGCAGTAAACGTCTATTTTGGAGGGAGTCTGCCATAGATGTTTCTCACTCTGAATTGTTGTTATGCGAGGCTTACGAATCATTGAGTTTCGAAAACCTTCCACAAAAGGGAGCTTTTCGTTCCAGAGTGTTCAGCTTCTATGGATTACCGAGTAGCTCAATAATCGAACTAAGTAAAAGTAACAGCGGCGTAGTAAAAACTCCCATACTAGAAGCTAGTGACGCATTACAAGTTACACTAAACGCGCTTTTTTCATTCAATCAACAAAGCATGAGCCAGGATACACAATATTATTGGGTGCAGGGGCTTTATCAACAGTTGGCAGAACTTGGTGTATTACACTGTCTATTCGCTGATACCAATACGACATTTAGTCAGAGATTAAGTCGCTATCTAGCGAAAAATCCCAGTGAAGAGCATTATCTAGACGAGGTTGCTCAGCACTTTGCTATAAGCCGTTCAACAATGATTAGAAAGCTGAAACAAGAAAACACGCAGTATAGAGAAGTGCTAACAGAAGTCCGGTTAAATCATGCGTTAGACTTAATGCAAAAAGGTCACAATAACGTCGCAATATTGGCTCTTTCATGTGGCTATCAATCCGGAGGGCGCTTTAGCCAACGCTTTAAGGATAAGTTTGGACTAACACCAAGAGACTACATTAAAACCGTTACTAATCAATAGGTTAAGCACTCATAACTGCACATCAACTGACGCAGTTAATTGCCCCATGAAGAAACTTTAAATGATCCATGAAACACCGGCATTTACTCTTCTCCACAATATTCGTGCCGCTAATCGATCACCAACTTATTATTAACCGAATCTTAATGGTTTAGGATAATCAGGTTAATCATTTCGATCAGATTGGGAAAAGCATGTTTAAACCTTGCACATTTTTTAGAACACTTGCATGCTACCGTTTCAAGGCTTCTTTACCTTACCTACACCAGCAATCGACACTTTAAAACCTCTCTGACTCAAGTTCTCGTAAGTTTTAGTTAGATTTACTTTACTGAAGAAAGGGAGGATGCTTTTCAGCCTGTCGATTTATATCACGCATTAATGTTGATATGAGCTCGGGAATGTCTTCCTCTCCTGCTCGAAGCGGTGGCATGTCAATAACCCCTACAGCAAGTCGATAACAAAGATCTTCTCGAAATCTCCCTTGTGATGTCATCTCAAACAAGTGTTGATGTGTAGCAGCGATAATACGCACATCAACCACTTTAAGTTTGACATCACCAACTCTTGTAATTTTTTTTGTTGCAGCGCTCTCAGTAATTTAACCTGAATATTGAGCGGAAGCTCACCCACTTCATCAAGAAACAAAGTACCGCCATTTGCCTGTTTAAATAACCCAGCGTGCTCTTTATCTGCTCCCGTAAAGGCACCTTTTACGTGACCAAACAGAATAGAATCCACCAAATTCTCTGGTAAAGCACCACAGTTCACAGCTCTAAATGGTTTATCAGAGTGAAGACTTGCGTTATGAATGGCTGTCGCCATCACCTCTTTGCCTGATCCACTTTCACCAAGTACCAGTGCTGGCAAATCAGATAATACGAGTCTGTGAGCTTTTTTCACCAGACGTTGCATGATTTCCGACTTTGCTGTTATAGCTTCAAAAGCCGAGTCTAATTTAGGGCTGTCTGATGTCAGTGATTGTATGGCATTGGTAGAATATTTGGTGTATTCCGTAGCAAAATCAAAAATTTGTGGTTTACCTCTCAATCCCAAGTAAAACCCTGTTAAGTGGACTTTCACCTCCTATATTAGATTCAGGAGGAGCTCTATGTTTTTGCAAAGGCCTAAACCTTATAACGATGAAAGCTCCGAGAGCTTCTTTATCCGTGTAGCGAACCTTTCCAACCGATATAACAAAGATTAACCCCTACCGCCATTTCATCGTCACCATACTTTATATGCATAAAAAATGGCTGCACATTGGCAGCCACTTTTATTTGGATTTTCCGAGTTTACTCTTTACCGTACACGTTGTTTTCTTGCTCTTGAACGCGGATAAAGGTAGTACGCTTAGTTAACTCTTTAAGCTTAGCCGCACCAACGTAGGTACAGGTTGAACGCACACCACCAAGAATGTCATTGATGGTACCGTGTACCGAACCACGGAATGGAATGAGCACGGTTTTTCCTTCTGCTGCGCGGTATTTCGCTACGCCACCAGAGTGCTTGTCCATCGCTGATTGAGATGACATGCCGTAAAATTTCATGAATTGTTTGCCATCTTTTTCAATAAGCTCGCCACCTGATTCTTCATGGCCCGCTAGCATACCGCCAAGCATCACGAAATCTGCGCCGCCGCCGAAAGCTTTGGATACATCACCCGCGCAAGTACAACCACCGTCACCGATGATCATGCCACCTAAGCCGTGCGCTGCATCGCCACATTCAATAATGGCAGAAAGTTGAGGATAACCAACACCAGTTTTTACGCGAGTGGTACATACTGAACCTGGGCCGATACCGACTTTTACGATGTCAGCGCCAGCTAGGATAAGCTCTTCAACCATATCGCCAGTCACTACGTTACCAGCACTGATCACTTTATTTGGGAATTCCGCGCGAACTTTAGTCACGTACTCAACAAGGTGTTCAGAGTAACCGTTAGCAATATCAATGCAGATAAAGATCAAATCATCGCTCATTGCCATGATGTCTTTGGTTTTCTGGAAGTCAGCATCAGAAGTACCGGTAGATACCATCGCATTGTTTAATACGCTTGCATCATTAGACTCAATAAAGCCCTTCCAGTCTTCAACGGTGTAGTGCTTGTGAACCGCGGTCATTACACCGTGCTCAGCCAATGCTTTGGCCATATCGAAACTACCAACAGAATCCATATTAGCCGCAATAACAGGTACTCCAGACCATTGACGTCCGCTGTGCTTGAACGTAAAATCGCGGGTTAAATTTACTTGAGAACGACTTTTAAGAGTTGAACGCTTAGGGCGGAATAACACATCTTTAAAGCCTAACTTAAGTTCTTGTTCGATACGCATAATGCAAATTTCCTTTATTACATAAGAGGTATGTGCCAATTCTGGTGCAGGCAGTAATGTAGCTATTACTTGGTAAATCCTACATGCGTTATGAATGCTTTGGCAGAAGCGTTCATATATTTCGGACACAAAAAAACCGGAGCGTTGGCAGACGCTCCGGTTTTCAGCATTATAGGCTGTGATTTTTTTCTTTCTAGTCTGATATTTTAAATTTTTTTATGATACCTTATGCCAGATAGCACCCCGAAAACTGACTATTCAGTCAAGTCTAACGAGCATACAAAAACTTAAATATCAGTCAGTTACGGCCATAAAGTTAGAATAACAATTCGTAAAACAACTGCCATAATCAGCAAGCTCACGCCAATTTTATAGAACTTAAATTCGCTCACGGTCATATCAACACGTTTATAGAATGCAGTTACTGCCCCTTTCCAATCATGGCTGCGTTTTCCATATTCAAATAAGCTGAATAACACACACGCAACTCCAATCAATAAAATCGACTTTTCAACAATCACAAATGCCATTTCCATAAATACTTCTCCTCTGCTCTGGCTTTACTATGAAAGTCTAGGAGCAAAAGATCTGTAGTACTTAGGTCGAATTTTCGAGGATTTGAGATTTGGCGCAAAAAAAGAGCCGATCACAAATGATCGGCCCTAAGCAATAAATTTGTATAGCAGTGTTAGCTAATAAAAAGGAGATTACAGTTGAGCTGATGCTACGTAATCTTCTAGTTCTTGTAAGCTAACAGTTGTGATTAGCTCGTTGTTTGCATAGAAAGCAACTGCGTCGCCAGTCTTCACGCCACGTAGAGTTTTTTGCGTACCGTTAACGTAAGAAACGTTCATTTCTAGCGTGTTGTTGTCGATTTTTTGGATAGTTGTGTTTTCAACGTCAGCGTTGTTAGCTTGAACTGGCGCACCAGTTAGAGAGCTATCTACTTTATCGTTGACTTTCAACCAAGCTTCAACGCTTGTATCTACTAGAGCTGGAGACTTGTTAGTGATGATGTTTTTACCAGTCCAGAACTCGATTGAGTTGAAGATAAATAAGTCAGCAATAGAAGCGATACCGTACACTGGGCTCATTAGAAGGAATAGACCTTCACGAGCGTAACGGTTATCAACTGCCATTAAGTTCACTTTAGTTACTAGGCCAGTTACACCCATTTGACCCATACAGCCACTTAGAGTTGTTACGCCAAGAGCTGCTACGATAGCTACTTTCAACTTTTTCATAATAAATTACTCTCTATTAATGTTTTTAAATACTTAGAAGCGTTCAAGGTTAAACCCATTCAAGACAAACCATCTCAAAAACTCAAGGTTAACAGCCTCTTGTAAATCTAGCACACTGCCGTGGATAGAATAACTTTATTTACCTTATTTTTGAAGTAAGTAGCGATAATTGACATACCCAACTTGCTAATTTATATCCATTTTCATAGCCGGGATTCATAAAACATCAAGAATACATAATAAATAATTATTGTACTTACATATCAAAAACATAGATAAAACGTTAGTAGAACATAATGAATTTCAAAACTCTTCACTTATTTAGGTATCATTAATTTGTTACTCTTATCAATTAGAGACTAATTAGATGGATTTTAAATGGTAGCCCAATGAAGTTACGACTTATTCCTTTTTTGCTTTTCCTCACTCTTTTTGCTGGTTGTGCCGTCTACACTGGGCTGAATTACGATGACTTATTTGGTAAAGCCGAAGTCCAAGAACGTATGCCCGAATACAATAGTAAGGCTGCTCAACGATTTGTTAACGAGATCAAACCTATCTTGGATAACCGCTGTGTGGTTTGTCACGCCTGTTATGATGCGCCCTGCCAGTTAAAATTATCTTCTGTTGAAGGCATCGATCGTGGCGCAAATAAAAGCTTAGTTTATGAAGGAACTCGTTTAACCGCTTCCAATCCCACCCGTTTGTTCGAAGATGCTCAAACCACGCAAGAATGGCGAAAAATTGGCTTTCACCCCATTCTCAATGAGCGTTCACAAATTCCAGAAGCCAATTTAGAAGCCGGTCTTGTGGCTCGCTTACTGACGCAAAAACAAATGCATCCTCTGCCACAACAAAAACAATTAGAAGGGTTTGATTTTTCTATTGATCGCCAACAACAATGCCCGACGATTGAAAACTATGAGCAATACCAAACCGATTATCCAACTTGGGGAATGCCGTATGGTATGCCAGCATTAAGTAATGCAGAACATCAAACACTCATGAACTGGCTTGCTGATGGTGCCATCATGACCGCTCATGCTCCGCTATCAAAAGCGCAACAAGATGAAGTCGATAAGTGGGAAGCCTTTTTAAACGGCGATTCTCTAAAGCAGCAATTATCTAGCCGCTATATTTACGAGCATTTGTTCTTAACCCACCTGTATTTCACTGATAATCCAAGAGCAACCAAAGAGAGCTCGATTCAATTCTTTGCGATGGTTCGCTCTGCGACGCCTCCTGGTCAACCGATCAAACGCATTGCCACCCGTCGACCTTATGACGATCCCAAAGTAGACCGTGTGTATTATCGACTGGCTGCCTACCCTGCCACCATAGTGGATAAAACCCACCAGCCCTACGCGCTCAATGACGCGAAACTGCAACGCGTGAAGTCACTGTTTATTGAGCCAACTTATGAAGTGAAACAACTTCCTGGTTATGAGCCAACCGTGGCAGCGAATCCAATGACCGCCTTTGCCGATTTACCGGTCGATGCGCGATTTAACTTTATGCTAGATAACGCGCAAAACACCATCATGAGCTTCATCAAGGGCCCTGTGTGTCGTGGTCAATTAGCTCTAAACGTGATTAATGACCGTTTCTGGGTATTCTTTGTTGACCCTTCTGCTTCAAAATTCCCGAGCGTGAAAAAGTTCTATTACGATCAAACCGACAACTTAAAATTGCCATCAGAAAAGCAAAGCAATGTGGTCCCGATTTATCAATGGGTCAGCTATTCAGAACAACAAGCACGTTATTTAAAAGCCAAAAACCAAGCCATGAATGAATGGTTTAAAGGCGGTGAACATCTCACGACTGATCTGGTTTGGGATGGCGATGGTAAAAATGACAATGCAGCATTAACCGTATTCCGTCATTTTGATAGTGCGTCCGTGGTGAAAGGCTTGGTCGGTAAACCGCCTAAAACCGCATGGATAATGGACTACGCCCTACTTGAGCGTATTCAGTATTTATTAGTCGATGGTTTTGACGTGTATGGCAACTTTGGTCACCAGCTAATGACCCGGATGTTTATGGACTTCCTGCGCATGGAAGGTGAAGAGAATTTCTTATCTTTGCTCCCTATCGCGGATCGCCACCGCATCATGGAAAGTTGGTATCAAGATCCATCACCGCAACTGAGCGCCTTTATTCAACGTGATGTGAAAAAATTTGAAGAGCCAAGCAGTATCAAGTACAAAACTCAAGATACTCAAGCTGAACTGTATCAATTGCTAAAACAACGCTTGAAGCCAGTACTAGGCCATCGTTATGAAATTCGTGATACAGGATTATCAAGCGAAAACGAAGCCACATTACGTAAAATTGATGATATTAAAGGCAAAGGCTTACTCCCCGTACCTCAACTTGTCACCGTGTTAATTACGACCAACAGTGGTAAAGACCAAGTTTTCACTTTGATTCACAATAACGCTCATACCAATATTTCGAGCCTATTCGATGAAGAAAGTAATCGCGATCTTGAAAATGATGATCTGACCTTTGTCAAAGGCATTGTAGGCAGTTATCCCGCCGCTTTCTTGCAGCTAAAAGAAAAAGATATCAACGATTTTTATCAACGTTTAGCCACTATGCAAAATAACGATGACTATGTATCGATGTTAGATAAATATGGTATCCGTCGTAGTGATCCTGATTTTTGGTCATTTAGCGATAGAATTGCCGAATGGTATAAAAAAGATCAACCTGTTGAAGCGGGCTTACTCGACTACAACCGCTTTGAGAATCGCTAGGTTCAGCATAACTTAGTTTCAATCACTGAATAGGCTTGAATGGTTTACTGATCAGTAACCGCATTCAAGCCTATTTTTTTATTGATAATTAAATTATGCTTGAGTAAGACCAATTTTATTGAACATTCAGGATGTTAATAATGAAGAAAACGACTCGTACTATGCCTGCTCACAAGAACATTGCTCTTGTCGCGCACGATCATTACAAACCAGAACTACTTCGTTGGGTTACGGAAAACAAAGAAAAATTGCAAAGCCACTTCTTATATGCAACGGGAACAACAGGTAATCTACTCAGCCGTGAAACTGGCCTTGCGATTAAAAGCCTGATCAGTGGCCCTATGGGTGGTGACCAACAACTGGGTGCGCTGATTTCTGAAGGCAAAATCGACATGATGATTTTCTTTTGGGATCCACTCAACGCCGTACCGCACGACCCAGATGTTAAAGCACTACTGCGCATTGCTTCTGTGTGGAATATTCCGGTCGCCACTAACCGTGCCACTGCAAAATTCCTATTCAATTCTGTATTACTAGAACAAGAAGTGGATATTGAAATTCCCGATTATCAAGCCTACTTGAACGAACGCTTATAATCTTTTAGCGCTTAATAAAGGCTCAGCGTTTTAACTATTATTCATCCCAAGCACACCACATCGGACATCGGTGTTTGGGATTTTTTATATCAGCCATGCTTCTATAGCTTTCTTTCTCTCTTTCTCTCTTTCTCTCTTTCTCTCTTTAAAAGAGTAATCACACTACGACTAAAGTCTAATTTAGGCTGTTGTTTTTATTAGTTTATTCATCAAACTTTGATTATGGATCTGGCCGCTATCTTTATGGAGATAATAGCTATTTAAGAGGCAATGTGACTCTTGCCATACGCAAGCACAAATTGCTCGACTACTTTTTAAGCAACGAGATAAAGGACGTAATGTATTTCTCGTCGTACCTCATGCGTACCCAATAATAAAAAGGAAAAAATTATGCTTAAAAAACTCGCCTTAACCGCCATGATCAGCGCAGCGCTTTCAGTACCATCCGTATTTGCGCAAGACCTCACTGTCGGATTTTCACAAATTGGTTCTGAATCGGGTTGGCGTGCAGCGGAAACCAGCGTAGCGAAATCAGAAGCTGAGAAGCGTGGAATTACCCTCAAAATATCTGATGCGCAACAAAAACAAGAAAACCAGATCAAAGCTGTGCGCTCTTTTATTGCCCAGGGTGTTGATGCCATCTTCATTGCACCTGTAGTACAAACTGGTTGGGGCCCCGTGCTTGAAGAAGCCAAAGACGCTGAAATTCCTGTTTTCTTACTAGACCGCGGAATCGATGTTCAAGACGACTCCCTTTACATGACAGCGGTGATGGCCGATAACGTTCTCGAAGGCGAACTGGCCGGTAAATGGCTCGCCAATAAAGTCGATGGCAAAACATGTAATGTTGTTGAACTGCAAGGTACTGTCGGCGCGAGTGTGGCCATTGACCGTAAAAAAGGCTTCCAAGATGCGATCGCCGGTTCAGATAACGTGAAGATCATTCGTACTCAATCGGGCGAATTTACCCGCAGTAAAGGTAAAGAAGTCATGGAGAGCTTCATCAAAGCCGAAGATAACGGTAAAAACATTTGTGCTGTTTACGCGCACAACGACGATATGGCTATCGGTGCGATTCAATCTATTAAAGAAGCGGGCCTAAAACCGGGCTCAGATATCTACATTGTTTCTATTGATGGTGTACCCGATATTTTCAAAGCCATGATGGCCGGTGAAGCGAATGCCAGCGTTGAGTTGACCCCCAACATGGCTGGCCCAGCTTTTGATGCTTTAATCAAATACAAACAAGACGGCACCCTCCCACCTAAACACATTAAAACCGAAACTAACCTATTTGAACCTAATAGCGCAGAAGAGCAATTAGCGCTTAAGAAAAATATGGGTTACTAATCGAGTAGAACGAACCAACACGTTTGACTCAATCAACCGGTTTTAAGGGTTTCATCGCTTAGCGCCGCTCTCATGAGTGACTAGATTTTTGAGATTAACCTAAGCGTTGGACGAACCCGTTATAAGAAGGATCATGTGCTTATGCGTGCTTCACACTTGTGGACACGCATTACTTAGGCACTAACGGAGTCGTTATGCAACAAGCCACACCTGAACAAGGACATTCAGCTGCACCCCATACTTCTCGTCCACTACTACAAACGCGTGGGATCAGTAAGTCATTCCCTGGAGTACGTGCTTTAGATAATGTTGATTTTGAACTTCAACATGGAGAAATTATGGCACTATTGGGTGAGAACGGTGCCGGAAAATCTACCTTAATCAAAGCCTTAACGGGCGTTTATCAAAAAGATTCTGGTGACATTATTTTAGATGGACAAACCATAAACCCGACCGACACATCACACGCCCAGCAGCTAGGCATTGGCACGGTTTACCAAGAAGTAAACTTGCTGCCCAATATGTCGGTGGTCGATAACTTGTTCATTGGCCATGAGCCGAAAAAATGGGGCTTTATCAACCGAAAATCCATGACCCAGCAAGCCAAGGAATTGGTGAAACAATATGGTCTGAAAATTGATGTTACTCTGCCGCTCAATCATTTTTCGGTGGCGATTCAACAAGTGATCGCCATTGCGCGCGCAGTATCCTTATCCGCCAAAATGTTAATTCTCGATGAGCCCACAGCCAGCTTAGATAACAACGAAGTAAAAATGCTGTTTAAAATCATGGTTGACTTAAAAGCTAAAGGGATCAGCTTAATTTTCATTACCCACTTTTTAGATCAAGTTTATGAAATCTCTGACCGAATTACCGTGCTGCGTAATGGACAGTTAATTGGCACTCGAACCACTCAAGATTTACCCAGAATCGAGCTGATTAAAATGATGCTAGGTAAAGATCTTGATGACAACGCACTTAAACGTGCAGGTAAAACTCGTCTCAGTAACACGCCAACGGTTCAATTAAAAAACTATGGCAAAAAAGGCACGATTCAGCCTTTCGACCTCGATGTTTACCCTGGCGAAATTGTTGGCTTAGCAGGCTTACTAGGCTCTGGACGTACAGAAACCGCTGAAGTCATTTTTGGTATTCAACCTAGTGACAGCGGTGAATGTGTTTTCCGCGGCCAGAAAATCACCGTGCATTCAGCCCGTAAAGCATCACGGAGTGGCTTCGGTTTTTGCCCAGAAGATCGAAAAACCGATGGTATTATTGGCGCCGCGTCAGTACGGGAAAACATTATTTTGGCCCTGCAGGCTCAACGTGGCTGGTTTAAACCTATTCCAATGAAAGAACAGCAAGATATTGCCAATCGTTATATTAAACAACTCGGCATTAAAACGCCGAACATGGAGCAGCCAATCGAATTTCTGTCGGGTGGTAATCAGCAAAAAGCCTTGCTGGCACGTTGGCTCCTGACCAAGCCCAAATTTCTCATTCTCGATGAACCGACTCGCGGCATTGACGTGGGCGCACACGCCGAAATCATTCGTTTAATTGAAACCTTATGCGCCGATGGGTTGGCACTTTTAGTGATTTCTTCGGAACTAGAAGAGTTAGTTGGCTATGCCGATCGAGTCATCGTATTACGCGATCGCAAACAAGTTAAAGAAATCCCAACCGAATCATTAAGCGTACCAAATATCATGCAAGCTATTGCGCAAGGAGGTGCGGCATGAACACGAATACGGTTCAACATTCTATCAAGCCGAAGCCGGTGAAAAATCCCCCTCAGCAACCTTATGGCTTTAAATTCAAAATGCCTAAAGGTGCGCCACAGGTGGCGGCTCTCATTTTGGTATTCATTATTAATAGCTTAGTGGCCGATGGTTTCTTTTCTATCCACATTCAAGATGATCGATTTTTCGGAAGCTTGATTGATATTCTGAATCGCTGCGCGCCAGTGGCGTTATTAACCATAGGTATGACCTTAGTGATTGCCACCGGCGGGATTGATTTATCGGTCGGTGCGGTAATGGCGATCAGTGGTGCGACGATGGCAAGCTTAACTGCGCAAGGCTACCCCGTACCTGTGGTGTTGCTGGCGGCACTCGCTTCCGGGCTAATTTGTGGCTTGTGGAATGGCTTTTTAGTGGCCGTGTTTAAAATACAGCCCATAGTGGCGACCTTGATATTGATGGTGGCTGGACGCGGCATTGCTCAGCTTATTACCGAAGGCCAGATCATCACCTTCAATAATGACACCCTCGCTTGGTTTGGCAGTGGCTCGTTTCTCTACTTCCCAACACCGGTCATCATTACTTTAGTGTGTGTGTTTTTGGTTTGGATGCTCACCCAAAAAACCGCGCTCGGGCTATTTATTGAATCGGTTGGTATCAATATTCGCGCGGCTAAAAACGCCGGTATCAATACCCCTGTGATTGTGATTTCCACCTACATGCTAAGCGGTTTAATGGCCGCCATTGCTGGCATTATTGTCGCAGCGGACATCAGAGGAGCCGATGCCAATAACGCTGGTTTATGGCTTGAAATGGACGCTATCTTAGCTGTGGTTATTGGTGGTACGTCCTTAATGGGTGGCCGCTTTCACCTGTTTTTAGCCTTAATTGGCGCACTGATTATTCAAGGTGTGAACACCGGGATATTGCTGTCAGGCTACCAACCGCAATGGAACTTAATTGTTAAAGCGCTGGTTGTGTTAGTAGTACTGGTTTTGCAATCTTCAGCGGTGTTAAATTCCGCTAAGCGAGGTCAATCATGATCAAAAGACACTTACCTTTAGTGATCACCATCAGTGTGTTTTTCCTCGGCTACCTCATTTGTCTAATTGAGTACCCCGCTTTTTTAAGCACACGAGTGATCTGTAATATCCTCACCGACAACGCATTTTTAGGCATTATTGCCGTTGGAATGACCTTTGTTATTCTCTCTGGCGGGATTGATTTATCGGTAGGCGCTGTGGTGGCTTTTACTGGTGTTTTTCTTGCCAAAATGGTTGGCGATTGGGGCATCAACCCTATGGTCGCCATTCCTATTGTTTTAGCCATGGGGGCAATGTTTGGTGCCATGATGGGCTGGCTAATTGATACCCTAAAAATTCCACCATTCATTATTACTTTGGCTGGTATGTTCTTCTTACGAGGCGCAGGATTCCTACTTTCTGAACAATCGATTCCAATAACACATCCTATTTTTCGTGAACTGTCACGCGCATCATGGAAAATATGGGGTGGTGGCCGTTTGAGCTTAATTGCGATCATCATGCTGGCTGTCGTCGCATTGGGTATTTATCTTGCCCATCGTACCCGCTTCGGTAATAACGTCTATGCGATTGGTGGCAATGCACAATCTGCTGCATTAATGGGCGTTCCCGTGCGCCGCACTAATATCAGCATTTATATGTTATCAAGCTTACTCGCCACGTTAGCTGGGGTTGTCTTCTCTATTTATACTTCAGCAGGCTATCCGTTAGCAGCGGTTGGGGTGGAGCTTGATGGCATCGCCGCCGTCGTTATTGGTGGTACGCTTCTTTCTGGAGGGGTTGGCACTGTCTTTGGCTCGCTATTTGGCGTTCTGATACAAGGCTTGATCCAAACCTACATTACCTTTGATGGCACATTAAGTTCATGGTGGACCAAAATCATCATTGGTATTTTACTGTTTTGCTTTATTGGCTTGCAGCGCCTACTTGTGGTTCTCTCCGAACGGCGCAGAAATGCCTACTCAGCCAATGAGGCAAAAGTTGAGGGTGCAACGTGATCCCCAGTTTTTTGCACCTATTTTTGTGGTCATTTTAGCGGGTATCATAGGCCCGCTTTTTTATTTCAAATCAAACAATTGTCACCTGCTTGCAAATTATCCTTTCAAACTGAGTGTGTTCATTTCTGTTTTAGTCTAAAGTAATAAATTCATATAGTTGCTTATTTTTACCTAAGGTCAATAAGAATGAATCTGTTCAAAAAACACTGGATAAGCGCGCCGATTGTTGGCTCATTCAGCTTGCTATTAGCTGCGTGCACTACCTCTTCTTCACTCAATTTACCGGCACTTGCAGATACAGCGCAAAAAGCCGAAGGCACGATAGTATGGCGCGATCTTGTCACCACGGCACCAGACCAAGTCAAGCCGTTCTACCACAACGTTTTTGGCTGGGACTACCAAACCGTGAATAGTGATTACAGCCTCATTACTTACCAAGGCAAGCCTATTGCTGGTATGGCAAAAATGCCAAGTAACAGCACCACTAACTATTGGTTGCCTGTGATGTCGACCGCTAATGTGGATGCCACTTTAGTAAAATCGACTCAAGCCGGCGGTAAAACATTAATAAAGAAAACCACACTCAAAGGCCGTGGTGATATCGCAGTCATTCAAGATCCGCAAGGCGCGGTATTCTCAGTATTGGATACCGTCAATGGCGATCCGATGCCACTTGATAAACAAGCCGGCAACTGGGTATGGCAAGAAGTTTGGACACAAGATGTTACTCAAAGTCAGCAGTTCTACCAATCATTGAACAGCTACAACAAAGCAGAAAAAGCACTCGGTGACCACAGCTATCAATATCTTACTATGGGTGGTAAACCTGCATTTGGCGTAGTAAAAAAGCCGAATGATGACATTACCACTACGTGGGTGAACTACATTAAAGTGGATGATGTTAACGCCACTGTTGCTAAAGTTGAGCAAAATGGCGGTGTCGTATTAATGGCACCAAACAAACAAGTTCGTAATGGCACCGTGGCTATCGTCCGCGACCCAGCTGGTGCAGGCTTCGTGATCCAAGAGATAGCACAGGAGATGAAATGATGAAACGCATTAAACAACTGCTTATTGTTACCGCAGCGGTATTAATGGTGGCCTCTTGTACTCCGTACGCAAGCCTAGATATTGGTGCACCATTTAAAATTGGCCCTGTCTATGTCAATCCAAGTATTGGTATTGGCGGCAACCTATAAAACCATTGATTTTACTAAGCGACTTCAATAGCATTTTGCGGTCGCTTAGCTTTACATTTTTCAATGTTTGTAAGAGAACACAATGAACCCGATTCTAGCTTTATTAAAAGAACACAATATCGAAGACGCTCAAATTCGTGAGATTTTTCAAGAGCTCACCACCAACCCAATGGCTGCAATGGCGACCATTAGCCAACTAGGACTGCCACAAGAAAAACTGCAGATGTTAATGGCTCAGGTAATGCAAAACCCAGCCTTGATCAAAGATGCGGTGGATGAACTAGGCTTGGATTATTCAAAAGTAGAACAAGCTAAAGAAAAGCTGCAAAATCAGTAAGGTAATATTCAAACATAACTAAAAGGTCGTGAGCCAAAAACTCACGACCTTTTTGTTTTCAGACTTGCAGATTCGCTTTCGACTAGCTCAACGCGACTTCCACATCCGATTCGATCTGGCATGAACATGCCAATACAAAGCCTTGATCTAATTCTTCTTGCGTTAACGTTGCCGTACTAGTGCGAGTGAACTCCCCTTTGGTGACTTTGCATTTACACGAACCGCAAATACCGCTACGACAAGCTGCAATCACAGGTACTTTCGCCGCCTCTAAAGCATCAATTAATGCACTGCCCACCTTTGCTTCAACTTGTGCACCAAAGGCTGGTACAAAAACGGAGGCTTGGCTTAAAGCCTGTGCTTTGTTTTCTGCATCATTGGCAACCACTTTTGGCTGTTCAGATTCCGCTGGTGTAAAGCTTTCTTGATAAAAGAAATCCATATTCATACCCAGCGCTTGCAGGTTCTCTTTCATCGCCGCCATAAATCCCACAGGCCCACATAAGAAGGCACTACGCTCGGCAATATCAGAACAGTATTGCTTTAAAGCCGCTTGAGTTAAGCGCCCTTCTAAATAGTCCGAACCTTGGGCATTTTCTAACATCACATCAAGATGAAAACGCTCATATGATGCGGCCATTTCAAGTAATTCTTGATGGTAAATAACTTGCTCTAATTCGGTTGCCGCATGAATAAAGTAAATATCTGTGGTGTCAGTTTTATCGGATAATAAAGTTTTCGCCATCGACATCACCGGCGTAATACCGCAACCGGCGCTAAGCAATACAATTCGCTCACCATGCGGCTGACCAATATGAAATTCACCAGCAGGTTTTAACACTGAGACGATTTGACCTTCTTGTAAAGAATCAACGATATAGTTGGAAACTTTACCACCATCAACGCGTTTAATAGTCAGCTGTAATTCGTTTTGATTAGGCATTGAACTTAATGAATAAGCGCGATATTCCGTCTTACCCTCTACTTCAATACCGAGCGTGATAAATTGGCCAGGAATAAAATCAAATACGGTGTCTGAGTTTTGATTATCTGCTACTAAAGTAACGCTAACGCAATTTGGAGTTTCCTGCCATTTACGTTGGCAAATAAAGGCTGCGGGTTGGTTGTCTGGCCATTCATACTTGTTCATTTTTTATCTCTACCATGTTCTCAACTATTGCTTTCGATATGTATGCCACCTTGAAGGGTCATCAAGGTGGCATTTTTACTCACATAATTACGCCGCTTTTTCGCCTAAAATAGTTTTTAAGTCGGCTTCAACCGTTGAGATCCCACGTAGGTCAAATTTCTCTTGCATCACAGCCATGAGGTTATCGGTTAAGAATGCCGGCTTGGTTGGGCCGGTATATATACCTTTAATGCCTAATGCAAGAAGCGTTAATAGAACCACAATGGCTTTTTGCTCAAACCAAGATAGAACCAAAGTCAGTGGCAGCTCATTCACGCCACAATCAAACTCTTTTGCCAATGCGAGTGCTAATTGAATCGCTGAGTATGAGTCATTACATTGGCCCACATCTAAGAGACGAGGAATGCCATTGATTTCACCATGCTGTTCTTTATTGAAACGGAACTTACCGCAAGCCAGCGTTAGAATTAGGCTGTCATCTGGCGTTTGTTTCGTGAACTCATTGAAGTAGTTACGCTCCACTTTGTCACCATCACAGCCGCCCACTAGGAAGAAATGGCTGATGTTACCTTGTTTCACCTGATCGATAACCGCAGGCGCCGCTTCCATCAATGCATTACGACCAAAACCCACTGTGATCATGTGTTCAATTTCATCGTGTTTGAACCCTTCTTGCGCTAATGCACATTCAATCACTTGTGAGAAATCATCACCGACAATATGAGTCACATTTGGCCAACCTACAATACTACGAGTAAAGATACGATCGTTGTATTGGCCCACTTCTGGGTTTAATAGGCAGTTTGATGTCATCACAATCGCACCCGGGAAGTTCGCAAATTCTTTTTGCTGATTCTGCCAAGCACTGCCATAGTTACCGACTAAATGAGGATATTTATTTAATTGAGGGTAACCATGCGCTGGTAACATTTCACCATTGGTGTAAACGTTAATCCCTTTGCCTTCAGTTTGTTGTAGGATTTTTTCAAGGTCATGCAAATCATGGCCAGACACGAGAATACATTTGCCTTTGACTGGCTTAACGTTGACTTGAGTTGGCGCTGGGTGACCAAAAGTTTCCGTTTCACCACGGTCAAGCATTTCCATGATCTTGTAGTTCATCAAACCAATTTGCATTGAACACTCAAGCAACGCTTGCAGATCTTGAGGCTCAGAGCCTAACCAAGACATGATTTGGTGATATTCTGCGAAAATAGCTTCATCTGTTTGACCCAGTACGCGTGCATGCTCCATATAAGCTGCCGCACCTTTTAGGCCATATAGAGATAATAAACGTAACCCCATGACATCGGGGTCTACCGTTTCATGACCACGGTTTACGGCTGCAAGAGGTGCGTATTTTAATAACTCTTCACGAGCGGTTGGTAATGCAAATTGAGCCGCTGGCGTTAATTCTGGTAATGCTTGATTAGCTAATGTTGCCGCTGCACGGACTTTTTCTTCTAAACGTAATTTATATGCATACGCTTGATTAGAAAATTCAACAATACGGTCCGCATCGAAGTTGACGTTAGTTAAGGTAGAAAAGAATGCTTGAGGTGACCACTCATCAATTTCTGTATCGACAATATCAAACTTGCGACCAAGATCCGCCCAAAAAGACACACCTTGCAATACGTAAACTAAGATATCTTGCAGATCAGACACTTCGCTCGTTTTACCACACATACCTTGTGCGTAAGAACAGCCATCGCCAGCAGGGGTGCGGATTGTTTGCTCACATTGAATACAGAACATAGTTTAAAGCTCCAGTGATTAATAATAATTAGGCCTATCCCATGACGGCCAAGAAAAACTTAATCACTGTATTGCACGCAGCGTGCCAAATTTTAACTTATTGATATTTAACGATTTAACCATTAATTAACAAGGGGATTGATGTGGTATCAACAACATAATCGATGTAAAAAAGACAACATGATATTCTTATAGTCCCAATTTTTTACCCATTCGATATAAATTACCACGATCCATTTGCAAGAATTCAGCCGCTTTGGCCCACACGCCACCATTTTTCGCTAACGCATGTTCAATCAGCTGTTTTTGATATTGTTCAACGGCACTGCGCATGGCAATCGGCTCATTGGGTAAAACAGTAGATTGAGTGTTTGCTCCTTCAGTTTCTGGAAGTGTTGCGCTGAAATCCGTGAGAAAATGTCTCCACTCGATCATCTCACCGCCCTCTTGCATGGCGCGTAAACCCGCTCTCATTAATGTGTGTTCTAATTCACGCACATTCCCAAGCCAAGGTTGTTGTTCTAGATGACGTAAGGCTTGCGGATGCATATGCAGCACTTTTAATTGAAACTGAATACGAATGTTATCTAGGATGTGACCAATCAATACCGGAATATCACCTTCTCGCTCCCGTAGAGGCGGCACCTGGATCGGGAACACATTCAAGCGGTGAAATAAATCCGAACGAAAACGCCCTTCTTTGACTTCTTTGTCTAAATCACGGTTGGTCGCGGCAATGATACGCACATCAATGAAGCTGTTTTTGTCAGCGCCAACACGCTGTACTTCACCTTGCTGGATAACCCGCAATAGCTTGGCTTGCAGCAATAAGGGTAATTCACCAATTTCATCCAGAAAGATCGTACCGCCATCAGCAAGTTCAAACTTACCTGCTCGGTTGGAAGTAGCGCCCGTAAACGCGCCTTTGATATGACCGAATAATTCACTTTCCGCAATCGATTCCGGTAAAGCGGCGCAATTAACATAGACCATAGGTTTATCAGAGCGCAGGCTTTTGGCATGAATACGATGTGCAACGAGCTCTTTACCGGTGCCAGTTTCACCACTGATGAGTACAGCATAATTCGATTGCGCCACCATTTTAATGTTAGTCAATAACTGTTTGATTTGAGGGCTAATGCCCACCAGCTTTCCACCTCGATTACGCGCTTCATCGATCAAGACTTTATTGATCGATTGTTGCTGACGGTTGGCTTTATTCAGCGCTTCAAACAGGCTGATATTACGTACGATCCCCGCAGCCAAGGTGGCAAAGGTTTTGATAGTTTCGTCTGCTATCTCATCAAAAGCCCCTGAATTTTGTGCATCGAGAGTTAATACGCCCACTAAGGTATTTTCGACATATAAGGTGCAGCCCATACAAGCATGGACATCGATGTTATGATGCGGGTCATTCGCTAATAGCCCATCAAATGGATCTGGAAGAGTGGAATCCTGTGGAAAGCGAACAGGATCCTGGCTTTGTATTATCATCGCTAAACGGGGGTGCAAATCCGGCGTAAAGGTTCGACCTAACACTTCATTAGACAAACCACTCATTGCCACGGGCACAAGTTGTTGTTGATGGTTAAGAATAAACAAAGCGCATGCATCACACGGCAATAACTGGTGCACCGCATCAATCAATTTTTGGTAATGCTTGACTGTCGGAATACCCGCATTGAGTTCTAAGGCAATATTCAGCAAGACTTGTTCAATCGAAGCATTCGGAGAGGTTCTATTCATACTTGTTTCTGCCTTGTTGTTACAACTTTGTTAACAGAGAAGATTGAGAAATGGCTTTCTTTGTGTGAAGTATAACAATGCGTTGTAAAAATAACATCAACACTTTATGGGTATTTTATTAAATCAATACTATTCAATATGTTATAATTTGGCATGCTTTCTGCTAATACCTAATAACTCTATTTAATTTGTGGAAACAACATGCTCAACATTACTGACAAAAGCGTTGAAGATAAGATATCTCCTGTTCTCCGTTTAGGGTTTCGCCCTTTCTTTTTACTGGGCGGGATTTACGCGCCTATTGCCATCGCCATTTGGGTTTATGCCTTCCAACATGGGCAGCCTAGCCTATTACACGTTCCGGCGCTTTGGTGGCACGTACACGAAATGCTGTTTGGCTTCGCCATGGCAATTGTGGCGGGGTTCTTACTGACTGCGGTACAAAACTGGACAGGGATTAACGGTACGAAAGATAAACGTCTCGCATTGATCGTGGCTCTATGGATTGCTCCACGCCTGCTATTTTGGACTCCAACGCCATTGTGGCTTATCTCATGCATTGAGGCGCTTTTTCTTGCCTTGGTAGCCTATGAAATTTCATTTCGCGTGCTTAAAACCAAAGGCTATCGCAATCTGATTTTCCTACCTTTTTTTGTATTGGCTATTGTGGCTAATTTTGCCAGTTATGCCACCATCAAAGGGATGCCACCATTTCCAAGTATCGCTGTCTGGCAAGCGATGCTGTGGTGGTTCATGCTGCTTATCTCAATTATGGGCGGGCGAGTGATTCCCTTTTTTACCGCCAAGAAAATCGGCTTTGAAAAACCGCAACCTTTGCTTTGGCTCGATGCGGGAGCAAACCTACCATTATTATTTTTGTTTATTTTAAGTTTCTTCCCGTTAACCGCAGCCATTACTAGCCCTTGGCTAATGCTATTTGCCGGTTTAACCCAAACTATCCGCTTTATGCGCTGGCAGCCATGGAAAACCCTAAAAGAACCTTTAGTTTGGTCACTGCACGCTTCCTACCTTTGTTTACCGGTCGGTTTAATTTTCCAAGGTGCAGCGCTTAACGGCTGGATAACTAATGGACTATTTGTTGCTCATAACCTTATTCACCTCTTTGCGATTGGTGCCATGGGGGGCGTAATTTTGGCCATGATCTGTCGCGTGACCATGGGCCATACGGGTCGTAATATTTACCAAGGCCCCAACATGGCGCTTCCTTTTACTGCAATTGTATTAGCTGCATTTATTCGTTCATTGGGCGTCGGCATTTGGCCTCAGTATATGCTCCATCTAATTAACTTATCTGCCGCCTTGTGGATATTTGCATTTGTCATGTTTGTGATTAAATTCGGCTACATGCTCACTCGAGCTCGCGCAGATGGCCATCCAGGTTAAAAATTCAATTAAATAAACTGTACCCTATAACCTCAAGATGCAGAATTCTCATCTAAGTCTTTAGATAAAGAAGCTTTATGTGAAATATAGGCTCCTTTCAAGTAAATCTGACACAAGTTAAGGCTTGGGGGGATAAAATATAAAAGCCAACACTCAACATGTTGGCTTTGATCATTTCCTTATCACTTAATTATTGCTAACGTTTTTTTATCACCACCGGATAGCGATTGCCTTTGAGCTCTTTAACAAAGGAAGATGGATTAGCGTTGTGCAAAATCCAAACTTTCTCTTTGGCGCGTGTCATCGCAACATAGAACAAGCGACGCTCTTCAGCATTCGGGAACGCATCGTCACTTGAAAGCAGCGCATCATGCAAATGTTTGTGGCGTTCCACCGCGGGGAATTGCCCTTCATCCACCGACACAATGATAACGTAATCGGCCTCTTTACCTTTGCTGGCATGGCAAGTTTTGAACTCAATATCTAAATGCAAATTCAACTTTTGCAGCGTTCTTAAATCTTGTGGTTCATGGTAATGATTGCGCCCTAAAATCATCACTTTTTTACGTGCTTTATTCTGCCCATTAAGCTCACTCAAAATATGTTCTAGCGTGTGCATTGGGGCGATCGTCACCGCTTTTTGTTTCTGCTGTTTATGACTGTTAAGCGTTTTTTCTAATTGATATGGATTTACTTGAATAAAGCGGTTTGCCACTTCACCAATTTGATTATTAAAGCGATATGTAGTGTCTAGATAATGAATATGCGCATGGGGGAAACGCTGTTTAAACCCAGTAGTGAGATTGACATCGGCGCCGGCAAAACGATAAATCGCCTGCCAATCATCACCGACAGCAAATAATGAACACGGCTGTTGAGTCGTGGTTTCACCCAATTCCGTTTTATGTACGCTAGCATGGCAAATACTGGTCAGCAGATCCAAGCGATTTGGCGAAATATCTTGATATTCATCCACCATCATAAAGCGCCATTGTGGTTTAAATTTACCATTACGCGCGTACTGAGTGGCTTTCGAAATCATGCTGTTAAAATCGATTTGATTTTCGTCTTTCAGCATTTTTTGCCACGCTTGATAACACGGCCAAGCCAGCATTAATTCGCTGTTTAATTGCGGGTAGTCTTCTCGCTCAATAAGCTGTTCTTGCAGTTGTTTTTTGGTCATTTGCAATGCCGAAAGCTGATCGACTTGTTGCTCAAGCCAAGCCAATAATTTCGGGTTTTCTGCATGAGATCCCAGTTCAACATCCCCTTTTAAGAACGCAATCGGCCATTCTGCTAAGTGTTTTTGCCAACGTTTAAAGTTGGTTTCCGTCATCCAATGCATTTTTAACCATTGTGAAAACCAAGCGGTCTTTTGCGCTGGAGTCGTTGCAAGAGGAGAGATTTCAACTTGTCCACCTTCAACAGAGCGAATAATGTCTAACCCCAATTGATGGAAAGTCTGAACTTTGATCTTTGCGCCCTGCTCACCAAATTTTTCTTGAATACGTTGCTGCATTTCTTTCGCCGCATCACGACCAAAAGCAACCAACAATAATTCTTCTGGTTGAGCTTGCCCACTTTGTAATAAGTAACCCACTTTTGCCATTAACACACTGGTTTTACCTGAACCAGCACCAGCCAAAATCAGAGTATGGTCATCATTGAGTAGCACGGCTCGCTGCTGCGATGGATTAAGAGGCGACTTTTCACATTGTTGGAAGTAGTTTTTCCATTCCGCTTCTTGATTAGACAACCAAGTTTGATTGCGCTGTTCAATCGAAGCCTCAGGGTGAGTCAACCAGCGTTTTAAACCACTGACTAAAGACGGCTCACTGTGTTGGAAACGGTCTTCTTCATCCCATTCGTTATGGGTTGGAAAGATATTGATAATTTCAGGTAATGACATGTCTTTTTTCGCCAAGTCATCAGAGATACCTTTCATCCAAAACTCTAAAGATGAATGGGTCAAATAGCCGGATTGATTCACCAACTCTTTCAATTGTTTAAGCCAGGTCGGCAGCAATTCCGCTAACGACTCACTTTGGTTAAGTTGCCAACGTCGATATTCCCCTACCGCCATTTGCGCGAAGTCACGACAATCTAACCAAGGTAAACCTTGTACTAACCACTGAATTTGCTCGGCATCTTCTTCATAAGAATGAAAATAGAGATTGCCCCAAAGTAAGCCTCGTTCAACCGTTACTTCACCGTTCCAGGCAGCAAAAGGAATTTGGATCTCATCTGTCGGTGACGACAAAATAATGCGCTGATCTTTGACTTCAACTTGTCGATATTCATCTTGAATAAAAAATTGAGCAAAACGGCTGGCGCTTAATTGCATGAGTTTTCCTATACGGTCGATAAAATTAGGGGAATAGGGCTATTCTAACGGCTTTTAATTTGAAAGGAAGTGTTACTAAGTCAGAGGTTATTTAATACCAGTCATAAAGTGTAGGAAAAGTAAGCAAGCTGGCTCAAAAGTTGCTTCTAATCAAACTGCTCGGAAATTTTTGGCTGTAATTACAATAGAATATAGTTTGCTGCTGTAAACCCCTCTATACTGATTCAGTCACCCACTTTGGAAAATCATAACGCTCTATGACAAATTCGATGCAAAAACTGAAACACTATTGGTCAGACAAAACCATTAACTATTGTGTCCGAATTCTAATAGCCCTATTAGGGGTGGTTTTGCCTTGCTGGTATTACGGTTTTACAACGGAAATCACACCACTCATCTTAGGCATCATCGCAGCCGCCTTAGCCGAAACTGACGACAACTTTATGGGGCGTATCCGTGCTCTGATCTTAACCTTCATCTGTTTTGCGATAGCGTCGATTTCCATTGAAGTTTTATTCCCTTACCCCGCTTTATTTGCTATCGGCTTATTCACCAGTACCTTTGGCTTTATCATGTTGGGCGCGATTGGGCCCCGTTATGCGAGTATTGCGTTTGGCTCATTACTGATCGCCATCTATACCATGTTGGGTTATCACCTATACGACAGCATTTGGTTTCAACCGGTGCTCTTATTAATTGGTGCGGCCTGGTATTCTTTTATCTCGATGATTTGGCAAATTTTCTGGCCAATGCAGCCAGTACAACAAAGCCTTGCCAATGTGTTTGAAGAAATTGCCGACTATTTGGAAGCCAAAAGCGCGCTCTTTCACCCCGTTGCTGGATTAACACCACAACCTTATCGCATTTTGGAAAGCCAGCTCAATTCAGCCACTGTCAATGCGTTGAACCAATGCAAGAATACTCTACTCACCCGCTCGAAACGTGGCCATGTGGACGGGCCAAGCGATCGTTATTTACAGTTGTATTTTCTTGCACAAGATATTCACGAGCGTATTAGTTCCACTCATTATCGCTACCAAGATCTGGCCGATCATTTTTCTCGCAGCGACGTGCTTTTCCGCTTTAAACATTTAATGCAAGCGCAAGCGAAAGCCTGTAGAGATATTTCTGAAGCGTTAGAATCAGGCTTTCAATACAAATACGATGGTGATTCCATCTTAGCTTTGGATGAGCTGCAAGCCTCAATGCAATTTTTGAAAGACCAAAACCGCCCTGAATGGAAATTACCTTTAGCCCAGCTGTTCTATCTGTTTAATAACCTCATTACGGTTGAAAAACAGCTATCGAATGTCAGCAATCCAGATGCGTCTAAATTCACACCCGAAAATACCAGCAATAAAGCGAATGATTTCTCATTGCATGACACCACCGCGCACACACCCAAAGCCATGTGGCAGCGTATACGCAATAATTTACATCGAGATTCCATGCTGTTTCGTCATGCATTGCGTATGTCAATTGTACTCACACTCGGTTACGGCATTATTCAAGGTTTCGGTTTAGAACTCGGCTATTGGATCATGCTAACCAGTTTATTTGTATGCCAACCAAACTTTAGTGCCACAAGGCAAAAACTGACCGCACGCGTTATCGGCACCATTATCGGTTTATTGGTCGGCGTACCTTTACTCACGTTATTCCCTTCACAAGAAAGCCAATTGGTCTTCCTTGTGGTTTCCGGCACCTTATTCTTTGCCTTTAGGATCAACAACTACGGTTCCGCTACTGCTTTCATAACCTTGTTAGTACTTTTCTGCTTTAGCCAGTTAGGCGAAGGGTTTGCGGTCATTTTGCCACGCTTGGCAGATACATTAATCGGTTGTGGCTTAGCCGTTCTAGCGGTGCGTTATATTCTGCCCGACTGGCAAGCCAAAAAACTGCACAAAGTGATGTCGGAAGCGATTCAATCAAATAAAGAATACCTCGGACAAATCATCGCGCAATATCGTGTGGGGAAACGTGATGATGTGAATTATCGCTTAGCCAGACGTAATGCTCATACGATGGACGCAACGCTCAGTAGCGCCATCAGTAACATGTTGGCAGAACCGGATAAGTACAAAAAAGCGATTGATGAAAGTTTCCGTTTCTTAACACTCAACCATGCGATGCTAAGCTACATATCGGCACTGGGTGCGCACCGCAAACGTATTGATGATCAAGATACCCACTTATTAGTTTTAGAAGCGCACAAAGGTATTCACGAAAGTTTAGAGCAACTAGAGCAACAACTTTATTATCAAAACGGTGAGATCACCCCCGATGCTCTAAACAGTGAACTAGATAAACGCTTGAGTGAATGGCGAGAAGGTGATGAAGAAGCTGTACGCCTTATTCTGCAACAGCTGCACCTTATTTATCGCATGCTGCCAGAGATGTACTCACTCGCGAATAAGTTTTCGGTGCGCGTGCCTAAAAACATTGAAGCAAAATCAAGTTAGGACTAACACGATAAAACGCAGTCGGATTGCCATCGATTAAAGCGGCATAAAAAACGTAAGCATCTTCCTGTACTCGGCTTCGGCTTGTTCTCGGTCGATTAACTGAAACCGAATCTTCGTACCTGGTGGACATTGCGCAAGTTTACTGACACTCATGCGAGTCAAACAGCCTATTTTAGGATAACCACCGATGGTTTGATGATCGGCCATGAGTACTATCGGCTGGCCATCGGATGGAATTTGAATCGCACCTAAAGCAATGCCTTCTGATATTAAGCTCTCACCAGCATATTCAATGTTGTCCCCCGCAAGGCGATAACCCATGCGATCTGAATTCGGTGTCACCTGATAAACCGAGCGGAAAAAGCGCTGGCGTTCTTGCAGTGAAAAGTCAGAATATTGGTAACAAGCCAGCACATCCAAAATACAAAGTTCAGATTTAGGCGTGAAATAACGAGGAATAAACGCTTGCGGCACTTGCCTTAAAAGGCGGTGTGATGAAGGTTGATAATCGATAACATCCCCCTTTTGAAGCGATTTTCCCGCACCCTCTAAGCCACCCAGTTCATCTCGCATTACCGTTGCACAACTGCCTAATACCTCTGGTGCAATAAAACCACCTTGCACGGCTAAATAAGCTCGCATGCCCTGCTTCATTATTTTACATTTCAAAATAGAGCCTGCTGGCACGTGATGAGTTCTCCACAGCTTAAGACGAGTGCCATTAAGATCAGCCTGAGTGTCTGCACCAGTGAGCGCAATGTGAGCTTCTTGGGTAAATTCAGCTTGAAAACCGCCAAGTGTGATTTCTATTTGCGCGGCGGTTGGTCGGTTATCTAACAAACGATTCGCCCAAGCAAAAGCATGTTCGTCCATAGGGCCTCCCACGGCGACACCGATGCCTTGATACCCCAATCGACCACTATCTTGAATCAAACTCAATGAACCAGGGTTAAGTATTTTCAAACTCATGATGCCTTCCCTGTTTTCTGAGCAAGCTCGCCGCCTAATTCAAGATAGCGTTGTTTCGAAATTGGTTGAAAACGCACCCTTGCTCCAATATGAAATAAAGATAAATTCTCACGCTCAAAATCTACCAATGGCACGGGCGTTCGACCAATGATATGCCAACCACCGGGAGAGGCTTTGGGGTATACCGCGGTCTGCTGGCCTGCAATGGCGACACTACCTTTAGGCACTTGCAGCCTAGGAGTCGATTTTCGCTCAAAGACTAATTTGGGGTCGACATGCCCTAAATAAGCAAAACCGGGGGCAAAGCCAATCGCGTAAACCCGATAACTCGCCTGACTATGTAATTCGACAATTTGTTGCCACGACAACCCTGTACGTTTACAAATGTCCTTGGCATCTAATGCGACCTCTTCACCGTAATAAACTGGCAACTCGAACTCGATATCCATTTCAGGGATGGATTGACAATCATATTGCTCGAGTAAATCTTCAATTTGACGTTGGCAATCCTTTAACGCCATTTTTCTCACATCGATCATCAATAATATTGAGCAATAAGAAGGAATCGCATCAATGATCACTTCCCCCATTTGCTGCTGCAACACCGACAAGGTGCCTAAAATTCGGTCTGAGGTTTGCGGGTCGATCATCCTCTCATAAGCAATCATCAAGGTAGTTTCACTAACTTGTTCAATTTGCATGCTATTTTCTCATTCCTTTAATTAATTGATCTTATTCACAGAACAAAATCATGCTTGTTCCTTGACTCTTACTGTTGAGCTTTCATAATGAATGCACGATAAGGAGCTTGATCTTTTTACTCAACACAGCTTCATAAACATATTCGACAAGGTAGTGGTATGTCTAATTCCAAACTCAAAATTGATATTATTTCCGACGTAGTTTGCCCCTGGTGTGTCATCGGTGTGAAGCACCTCAAAGACGCCGTAGTCAAAAACAACTGGCAAGATCGTATTGATATCGAATGGTATCCGTTTGAGTTAAACCCAGATATGCCACCTGAAGGAGAAAACCTACGCGATCACATTAGTCGAAAGTATGGCGCATCAGCTGAAGAAAGTGCAGCAAACCGTCAACGTTTGATTGAATTTGGAAAATCCGTTGGTTTTGAGTTTAACTTCACTGAAGATTTTCGTATCTACAACACCCGCCAGTGTCATATTTTACTCGATTATGCTCATTCTGTCGGTCTGCAAACACAACTGAAAATTGCCCTTTTCACTGCCTACTTTACCGAGGGCAAAAACATCTCCGATATTGATGTGCTTTTGAGTGTTGGTGAAGAAATTGGCCTTGAAGTCGATGAAATGATTGCTTATCTACACGATAGTGCGGAGCACGATAAAATTGATGTGATTGAAGATCAATGGCGTGAAATGGGCATTTCTGGCGTACCAACGATTGTCTTCAATAATGAGCAAGGTCTAACCGGAGCTCAAAGCGTTGAAAGCTATGAAGAAATGTTAAAGCAATATTTGGATTAATCGCCCATCTCACTTTCCGCTTACACCATTGAGTGATACCTAACATACAAGTAAAGCCATTTAATTACAGATAATTAAGTGGCTTTTCTTTTTTACCACTCTTATCAATAAAGTAACAATAAACGCATTGACTCTCCCCTTACTGGAAGCTTTATGTTTCGGCTATTGCTCTATAGAAAAAGTACCAATAGGAGAAAGTCATGGATCGCCGTCGATTTTTAAAATTAAGCTCTGCCGCCACTGTTGTTGGGTTCGGCTTACCACATATTCCTTCCGCTTTGGCACAATCCAGCCAGCAATCTCAACAAACTCCTTTACCCATCCCTGAATTAATTGATACATCTAAAGGACTAACTCAACTTACGATTCAGTCAGGAAAAAGCCAGTTTTTGCCCAATAAATCCACCTCAACTTGTGGCATTAATGGCGCATTTTTAGGCCCAGTGTTAAAAGTACGTTCTGGGCAAGATACTCAAATCAAAGTGACTAATACACTTGATGAAGCTATGACTCTGCATTGGCATGGTTTGGAAATTCCGGGAAATTTGGACGGTGGACCGCACCAATTAATCCAACCTACTGACAGTTGGACCTTAACACTACCAATTCGCCAACCTGCCGCAACCTGTTGGTTTCATCCGCATCAACACCCAAAAACCGCGGAATACGTTATCAAAGGCATTGCGGGTATGATGTTGATTGAAGATGACATAACGGATGGATTACATTTACCATCTGACTGGGGACACGATCAAATCCCACTCGTCATTCAAGATCGTCGCTTTAAAGACGATGGTGAGTTTGACTATGACTTGCTCGACATCGTGAATGTCTCAATGGGTTACGCGGGTAATCAAGTTCTCGTTAATGGTGCCATTTACCCTAAAGCAACCGTCAACACCGGCTGGGTTCGTTTCCATGTATTAAATGGCTCAAATGCCAGAACATATCGTTTGACTGCCTCTGATGAACGCGAGTTTTATGTTGTTGCGTCTGATGCTGGCTTGTTGGATAAACCCGTCAAAATGTCTCAAATCGATATCACTTCCGGTGAGCGTTACGATATTTTGGTCAAACTACAAGATAACCAAACATTTGACTGGGTCACATTACCAGTCAAACAGATGGGCATGATGCACGCGCCGTTTAATCGACCATTTCCTTTAGTCACCATTGAAAGTAATAACCAGCAAGGAAATGGAACACTGCCAAGCACACTCGCTACACTACCGCCAGTGAATGCCTCTGTTGCCAAAATCAAACGAGAAGTCATTTTAGGCATGCCAGAAGAGCTCGATAGACAAGCAATGCAAGTTATGATGGCAAGGCAATCCAGCGCTTCAAATACGTCTATGTCTAGCATGGCAAAACGCATGGAAATGAAAGGCTCTCACGCCAAACATAATACGCATAGTATGGACATGCAGGATATGGATCACGGTAGCATGATGGCTGCCGATACTGACCACAGTTTTACTAGAGAAGAGCTACTACACATCAATACTATTAATGGCCGCCCTTTTGATATGCAACGCATTGATTTTGAAGCCAAACAACACCAATTTGAGCACTGGGTTATCAGCCAAGGTAAAGATCACATGCTGCATCCTTTCCATATTCATGGCTGCCGCTTTAGAGTGCTGTCTATTGATGGAAAAACCCCACCAGCACACTTAAGTGGGTGGAAAGATACTATTAGCGTGTTCCCTATGGGACAAACTGAATTACTGGTGCAATTTAATCATCTGGCGAATAAGGACTATCCGTACATGGCGCACTGCCATATTTTAGAGCATGAAGACACTGGAATGATGATGCAATTTGCCGTTTCGGCATAACCGCTTCAGTGAGCAATTTACACGGTTATTTTTATTAAACAAAAATGGGCGCTGAAAATTCAGCGCCCATTTTATATTTTCAAATAATCTACGCTTCTTGCGGTTTGAGTCGCGCAATCAAATCCCCTGAACCCGTTAACGCCGACACTTGGCCTTTTAGAGGTTCAGAGAAAAGAATTGGCTTAATCTTAGCGGCACGTTCTTCATCAAATACAGGAAGAAGACTCATCGCATGTTCAGATAGTGCAGTAATGGTTAATGATGGATTTACACCTAAATTACCTGGAATAATCGAAGCATCAAGAACTCTCAAATTTTTATAACCAAAAACCTCACCAGTTTGGTCAACAACGCCATTGGTGCTATCAGAACCGATAGGAACGCCACTCATGATATGTGCTGTCATTGGAGCCCCAGTGAGTATCTCCGATAAAGCAGAACCCGCTTGGCCACCTAATTTTTTAGCATAAATATCAGTCGCTTTTTCTGCCGAAGGAAAGGATACCGTTAATGGGGTATCGCCAGGTTTCTGTACATAGGTTACCCCTTCTTTGAAACCATTATACCAACTACGATTCCACTCAAAATGTAGGAATGCTTCCGATTTTTGCATCACTAGCATCATGATAGAATTTCTGGCTTTCCCTTTTGGTTTCCAGACTTTATACGTTTTTATCGGGTGCAAAATAGTGTTTTTCAGCATAGCCCAAACACGAGACCAACCTTCACCACTGACAAGGGGCACATAAGGTAAATACCACCAAATGCCATCAGAACCTTCACCAAAGCGTGTTATTTCTAAGTTGGTTTGCTCGTCAACTGAAGCAAACGAGCTAATACTCACCCCTTCACTTACTTCTGCATTCATATTGTTAGCGGTAATCAGTGTTTCTGAGTTTGTTCGAACCTGTTTACCCAACATTAGCGAAATATTCGGTAATGTTTTCTCACCATCACGCATGCGAAGTAACAAAGGAATGGTGCCCATTACGCCAGCAGATACAACGACACCACGTGTACGAACAGTGTATTGACGTGACTTTTTACCTACTGTTTCTTTGACTGTGACAAAATAGCCTTCGCTACCATCGTCTTTTCCAATAGGCTCCAATTTCAAAACCTGAGATTCCGCGCGAATTTCAACACCATTACGCTCAGCAAAGTACAAATAGTTTTTCATGAGCGTATTTTTGGCATTATGACGACAACCAATCGTACAACCTGCGCATAATTTACAAGTAGCACGATCAGGGCCATCACCATTAAAGTATGGATCAGAGAAAGTTTTACCTTGCTCTTTGTCTTCGCCTTGCGGAAAGAAAACCCCTGTACTGACAGACGTAAAGCTCTCACCGTAGCCAAATTCTTCCGCTACCTCACGTAATGTGTCATCAGCAATATTAGTATATTCGTTATAAGTCGTACCTAACATACGTTGAGCTAATGCATAAAATGGAGCCAGAGTATCTTTCCAGTCAGAGCGTGTTTTTGTCCAAGAGGGAGAATTAAAGACTTCATCATCCGGAATCATATGCACATTCGCATAAACTTGTGATCCTCCGCCGACGCCTGCACCATGCAAAATCGTCACTTTAGGTGTCACCGTAAATTGAGTCACCCCTTTCCAACCAATAGATGGCATCCAAATATAATTCTTACGGTCCATACTGGTTTCAGCAAACTCATCATCACGACGACGTTTGCCTTTTTCTAAAACCAATACTCGATGACCTTTCTCACTTAAACGTAATGCGCTCACGGAGCCACCAAAGCCCGAACCAATAATCACTTGGTCGAAATCAAAATTATTTTCACTCATAACATTGCCTACACTTTCGCTTTATAAGTTAATATTTATTTTATTTTAGCCAAGAAATTCAGAACGTTAGTAGCAAAGTCACCATAAGGTGGAGCTAAGAACTTCATAAATGAAAAGTTAGCTTGATAGAATACTGGGCGCATTTTAGAAAAAGTCATAAAGCCTTCATAGCCATGATAATGCCCCATTCCACTGCCACCAACACCGCCAAACGGTAGGTCATGTTGCGCAACATGGAGTAATGCATCATTGACACAAACACCACCAGACAGAACTGAGCTGATATAGCGATCGATTAATTTTTTATTATTACTAAATGGATAGAATGCTAAAGGACGATCTCGTTCAACGATATAATCAATAACTTCTTCGGGATTATTATAGGTTTTGACCATAAGAATAGGCCCAAAAGTTTCACGCTGAGCAATGATCGAATCATCTGGTGCATCAAGAATATAAGTCATGGGAAATTTACGTGTGCTTGCATCGGCTTCTTGATCACACATGTTGATTACTGTGGCTCCACGCTCTTCCGCATCCTTCAAGGTTTCTGACAACCGAAGAAAAGCATCATCATTAATAAGAGATGTATAATCAACATGATGGATATCCGGGCAATGTTTTGTAATCCACGCTTTAGAATATTTAATAAATTCATCTTTTTGAGTTTCATGAACAAAAACGTAATCAACATTGACACAGATCTGACCTGCATTAAAACGTTTCACAAACAAAATACGCTCAACTGCTTTTTCCATAGGGTATTCTGTGTCGATAATCGCTGGAGACTTTCCTCCTAATTCCAATGTAACTGGTGTTAAATTTTCAGCACACGCAGCCATCACTTTTCGACCTGTTGCACCAGAACCAGTAAAGAACAAATGATCAAAAGGAAGTTTAGAAAATTCAATACCAACACAACCCGTCTCAACGAAAAACTGTAATTTATCTGCAGAGAAATACTTAGGTGTGAGTTCTTGCAGCAACTTTGTCAGTTCAACCGAGTTTTCCGACATTTTCACCATTGCGCGATTACCCGCAGAGAAAGCACCTGCTAAACCAGCAAAACTCAAATTAATCGGGAAATTCCAAGGAACAAGAAAGCCAATCACACCTAGTGCTTGAGGAATAACTCGGTTCTTAGCACCGAAATACATGGTGTGATCGACTTTACGCTTCTGTACCTTCATCCATTTTTTTAAATGTTTAAGTGTCGTTGAAATATCATCGGCTACAGTCACAATTTCAGCAAATAACGTTTCATGACGCGATCGATTACCATAATCTCTACTTATCGCCTCAATGATTGCTTCACGATTATCCATTAACAAACTTTTCAAGTTTTTGAGGTGAGTTCGTCGCTCCTCATAGCTTTCTTGACCATGCTTTTTAAATGCTTGTCTTTGAGCATTTAAAGCCTCTGTTAGCATCGCACTGATTGCTTCCGGATTTCCACTTAACTCCGAACTTTCAGTCGAAATGCCTGCTGTAGTTTGATTCATGAAATTCATTCCCAGTTCTTGTAAACAT
Source organism: Vibrio gangliei (assembly GCF_026001925.1). Classification (NCBI taxonomy): domain Bacteria; kingdom Pseudomonadati; phylum Pseudomonadota; class Gammaproteobacteria; order Vibrionales; family Vibrionaceae; genus Vibrio; species Vibrio gangliei. Next base: position 679,499 of record NZ_AP021870.1, read on the forward strand.
TATCGTTGCTATTCATACAACTTTTACTCAGTTTATATGATAGTAAAAAATAAGATTGACTTTTTAAGACAATAATTTGATTATTTGGGACATAAAAAACCAATAAGTAGAAATCGGTCACATCTCTTTTACACGTGGAGTTAAAACAAAGAGTTTAAATATGCGCCCTATGAATGCTTTTCGTTTATTTATAACGTTGCAATTATCAACAATATTAAGGAGAGCATGGATATGACTTATTTTATTCGAGCAGCATGCTTAAATGGGTATGAAGATATTGTACGAGGCTATGGACAAAATCCAGATAAATTACTCAAGAACGCTGGTATCATTCCTAGTCAGTTACGAGATCCAGACACATTCATATTCTATGATCATTTTTTAAAAGCCATTGAACTTGCGAGTAGAGAATGTGCTAACGACGTATTCGGATTAGAATTAGGCTTAAAACAAAGTATCCATTATTTAGGTATGATCAAAAACTATATGTGCCGTCAGGAAACGCTCCTCAGTACCTTATCTATTTTGAATAAATACATTCATTTTCATGCTGAAGGCTTTTCTTTGGCTATTACTTCCAGTGATCAATATTACCGAATGGGATTTCATCATTTACAACAAAACTACTTTACTGCACAAAAAGCTCAATACTCATTAGCAGCATATTACAGCATCTTAACCGAACTTATCGGTCACGATAATCATACTAAATACATATATTTAACACAGCCTAAGCCATTACAAAACAGTCATTACTTTGAAAATAAATTTCGTTGTAAAATTCATTTTTCAGCTAAAGAAGACGCCATTTATGTACCGAAATCTTTGTTATTAAAAAAGCCAGCCATTCAAATTAATACAGAGAGCCAGCTACCTAGCGACAATGGCACATCACACCAATTTTCTCATTTAAAAACCTTAGAATTTATTCAACAGACTATAAAATCATTATTAGCCACTGGTGAATGTAATAAGAACAACATTGCCCTTTGCATGGGGATTCACCCTAAAAAGTTGCAACGTTTGCTGGCAGAGAACAACACCAGTTACCGGGAAAGTATCGAACAAGTGCGCAGACAAGAAGCCATCAAATTACTGCGACAACCTCAGCTATCTCTTTCTATGATTGCGCTCAAACTAGGCTACGGCGAGCTGGCGATTTTTAGCCGCAACTTTAAAACTTGGTTTAACCAAACACCTAGTCAGTGGCGGCAACAAAATGGTCTGAGCTAAAGCTACTCAGACCAAACCGCAAATTCATTGCCACTTGGCTCTAAAAAATGGAAACGTCGACCGCCGGGAAATTCATAAATCGGCTTGATGATCTTGCCGCCTTGCTTGGTGACCTTATCTAGCGTTAATTGAATATCAGCACTATAAAAAACCAGTAATGCCCCGCCCGTTTGCGTTTGACTGCATACGTCCGGTTTGAAAAATCCGCCGTCTAATCCTTGATCAGAAAAGGCGCAATATTCAGGGCCATAATCGACGAACTGCCAGCCGAAAGCAGATTCAAAAAAGGCTTTGGTTGCTTCAAGATCGTTGGCACCAAATTCGACGTAATTGAGCTTTTCATGTTGATTCATGCGAGCTTCCTTTTTATATCCATCGTCCTAACCATAGACTTTTAGCGGCTAAGGCTCGCTTATTTCTGCCATTTGGCTTTCATTTTCTTAAGTGTTTCAGGCGCAATATCATGAACACTACCAAAGTTGCCTTCACACACTTGGATGTCCAGTTTCACATTCAGTTTCTTCGCGATTGCTTGATAAGCAGCTATCTCCCAATGTCGCACGAAAGTGTTCGATACAATCACACTACAGCCTTGCTGCAAATGCTGTTCAGTTTGTTGCTGACACCACAGATGCGCCGCCTCCAGTTTGAGGGGCTCAAAACGATATTGACCATCTTCGCCGACAAAATACATATCGGTTTCCAGATGAATTGCACCGGTTTTTTCGGCAAGTTGTTTGGCTAAAGTCGATTTGCCAGAGCCCGGTAAACCACGAATTAAAGTGAGTGTGATATCGGTATTTTTGTTCAAATTTTCCTACTTACAACCTGCTAGTCCCAACCTACTATTCCCAGCTTTCTAGACCATATTTCTCAATAATGGCATCGATATCCGCTTGAGTGGGCAGTTTACCATGATCAATGGTTTTAATGACCCGACATGGGTTGCCAACCGCGATGACATTATCCGGAATGTCTTTGGTCACCACACTGCCCGCTCCTATTACGCTGTTATTACCGATGCTCACGCCGCCTAGCACAATCACACCAGCACCCAGCCACACGCAATCACCAATGGTGATCGGCTCACCACAAGCAAAAGGTTGGATGCGCTCTCGCAACAATATCGGGTGGCTAGCGGCGCACAACTGTACATTCGGCGCAATCAAAACATGATCGCCAATAGTTACCGGGGCAATATCTAGCACCGTCAAACTATAATTAATAAAGCCACCTTTGCCGATAGTGAGATTTTTACCCATATCGCAAATAAAAGGTGGCTCGATGTGTGTACCTTGATAATTATTTAAAATTTTACCTAGCAACTCTTTACGCAATGCTTCTTCTCGCGGGCGCGAGTGATTAAAGTCATATAACCATTCTTTGCATTGCATTTGTTGCTCAATCAAGGCATTGTCAATTAAGGTTTTAACGCTAAATTCGTCCACAGTATCAGGCATACGAATATTCCCTTACTAGTTTTCAGTTAGGATGAAAAACGATATGAATCAACAACAAATCACGGTTTGTGGTTGCGGCTGGTTAGGTTTACCGCTCGCAGCCGAACTTGTAAAGCAAGGCTTTCTCGTTTTTGGAACTAAGCAATTAAAAAGTGATGCGCTCGCACTCAATCAATTTGGCATTCAAGGCATTCCATTATCTTTGCCGGTTAATTTTTCAGATTCAGACAGCGAACTTGAGCTACTCATCTCAGCATTTTGTTCAGATTTCTTAATCATCAATGTGCCACCCGGTCGCACGGAAACGAGTCACACAGAAAGTAACGCAGTACTCTACAAACGAAAAATTCAAAGCTTATCGAATTTAGCCAAACAAGCTGGTTGTAAAAAAATCATCTTCATTAGCACCACCAGTGTTTACGCGGATTGCGAAGGCGAAGTCACCGAAGACACCCCAACGGCTCCGAATACAGAATCGGGCCACGCCCATGTTTGGCTGGAAAACTGGCTGCAACAACAATGGCAAGATAATGTGGTGATTGTGCGTTTATCCGGTTTGATTGGCACCGACCGTCACCCTGCTAAGCATATTGTGAAACGCTTCGAGAACACTCAACAACCGCTAGACAATGGCTTAACGCCGGTCAATTTGATCCACCAGCACGATGTCATTCAAGCGATTTCTAATATTGTATGCCGTTGGCCTTCGCGCAAAGTGCTGCATCTGGCAGCATCGACTCACCCTAGCCGCGCAGAATATTATCAAGCAATGGCGAATGAACTGGGCTTAACGCCGCCACAGTTTGTGATGAATGGCTCAGACAGCAAGTTGATCAACGCGCAACTCAGCTGTCAAGAATTAGGTTTAGCGCTCAAATACGATGACTTGATGGCCTTTGCGCCGTATCAATAGCGAGTCCAGTCGTAACTGAGTTCAAACCGTATCGAAATTTAACCAGCAATAGGAAGCAGGATGCCTATTTTACTCGGACTCGAACCGGCATTCGTGATGATGAATCATATTATTCGACTCACGCTTTTATACTTACTGCCGACATTTTTTGGCGGGGTATTAAAAGAGAATAAAACCTAACCTCTTTTTAGTTTTGATTGACCGAATACAACGCGCCAATTAAATCAGATTGCGTGATGATGCCACACAACTTTTGATCGCTGTCTAATACAGGAATGTGATGCAGGCCAATATCCGACAGCAATGGCACTAAGGCAACAATATGGTCGGTATCTTTCACCGCAATCACATCCGTCACCATCAGATCTTTCACTTGGTTATTCACTTCTTTGCGATGCTTACGCTTCACCAACATTCGGTTTAAATGCTTAAGTAAACCAGAATAGCTCGGTACGGTCAGGTTTTTCAAAAAATCGACACTGGATATCACGCCCAATAATTCGCGCTCCTCGTTCACCACTGGCAACATGCTGATTTTGTGTTTATGTAGCAGCTTCCACGCCATTCCAAGCGGCATATCGGCTGACGCGGTGATTACATCCGAAGACATAATATCGCGGCTTAGAATTTCCCCACTACGGCGCTGATAAGCCAGTTTTTGCGCTTGTTGGTAGATGGTTTCCAACTCTTCTTGGCTCACCGCTAACACGCTATCAAAGCTGTTGATCGCTTGGCGTAAATCATCGGTTTGCAAACCCAAACGTTTTAATGGCGTTTGATCATGATGAAGATGTACCGGATCGTAATTTGCGGCTGGTTTAAGCCAACGCTTTTTCAATATCAAGCGCGACAACAACTGGCTGGCGACAAAAAACACCAACACGTTTAAGCAAATTGGAAGCAAAATATCTTGCCCTACTTCACTATGCTGACTAGCCAGAACGGGTACTAACGCTGTCGCCGCCGCAGGTGGATGCATGCACTCTAAGATATACATCATCATAAGCACGCAAGCGATAGTCGTTGCAGCCAACAGCGCCAAATCTCCAATAAAAAAGCTCAGCGTTAAACCAATACATGCCGACATAATATGCCCAACAAGATACGGCCACGGCTTAGCTAATGGGCTAGAAGGTAGCGCAAACAAAATAACCGAAGACGCGCCCATCGAACCAATCAGCAGCATCTTTGCATCACTACCCTGTACTGATTGACTGATCAGCACCACCAAAAATAACGCGCAAAACCCCGTAACTGAAACTTTGATTCTTTCAATCAAAGGAATCGCAGATATGATCTGCCCCCCTGCATGGTCAATACCTAGCTGGAGCAATATTTTGGAAAAAAGATTTTGAGAATGCTTAAGAATTTGCTGCATTGAGAATGTATCAATTTGTGAATAAGGCGCAATTGTATACAGTTATGCAACAGAACCGCAACAAACAATAAGTAATAAGAAATAAGAAATAAGAAATAAGCGTTAAATCAAAGGAGGTTTAGATAAGTAGCTGGCTCTAGATTGCAGATCAATTCTTGCATCAGCCCTTAAATCTTAAACCTCAAAAAACGCTTTATTGGGATCGTTCGCTTCTACCCACTTCGCATCTTGTCTGGCTTCAAAGTACAGCTGCAATCCGTAGTAGTTCATGTAGCATTGTGGGCCGCCGAGGTGGGCAAATTCATCGAAGAAAACATCTTCTTGTTGGCACAATGTCGGCAAGTCCAGAATATCGTTATTGAGCGCCCACTGAATCGATTCGACTGTCGCAAGACCATCGCCGACTTGTATAGCTTCCACTTCGGTGAAATCACCAGCCCTGGCGGCTTGGCGTTCAATATCTTTACGGTCTTCTACTTGTTGGCGTACTTCATCTAAGATTTTATTGCGCTGATACGGAATAATGGCCTTGTTGAGTTTGCCGATTTTCAACGCGTAATCCAGTCGCTCTGGGCCAAGAATATCGACTAGCTCAGGCAATAACTCTTTATCTAAACGCAGCGATTTAATGAGGTGATTTATGCAGGTATTGAGCGACATATAACGCACGCCATCAAATTCAAAACCGTAGGCTTCACTTTCCCCTTCCACCGTAATGCCATCAACAGCAACCTGCCAACCTGGGTAAGAAATACGCTGCTTGGCAATCAAATACATCTTCCACGCACTTTCACCAAAACCACCGAGTAAAGCACCTGAAAACTCAGATTCTTCCAGCTCTTCTTCCGTCCAATTTTGTCCAATTGCAAGGTGTGAAGCGTATTTATCCATCAAAGCATGCTTAACATGATCACGCACCGCCCAGATTGATGCGGTATCGGCTGCCACGTTGACTACCGCACATTCAGAACAAGCCGGAATACTCATGGGAGCATGCTCTAAAAAATGAATATTTTTCGGATTTTTGGGGAAATCAAATGAACGTGATGCGGGTTCACCACAAAACCAACAGGTATGACGAAAATTGAATGGGATATCGATAAACGCATATTGAGACATCATCAGACCTATAGATTGAAAAAGTTTACTTGAGGAATTGACAGAAAGAAACAAGGGCCAAAGAGTATCAGCCCTTGCTTTACGTTGCTAGATCCGTGTATATACCCAAGTGACCTCAAGATGCAGAATTCAGAGCTATCATCCAAGTTGTTAGACAAGGAAGATTTATGCGGAATGTAAACACCTTTCAATTAAATCTGACACTGGCTAAGCGCTTGGATGAAGCTCCCGAAGGGCAAGTTAAAACAAGCTTTAGGCTGCGTTAAATTGAATAGAGATAGAATCACTATGATCATATTCAATTTAACGCAGCCTAAAACTTGTTTTATTCTTGCTGAAACTCGCATCTTGAGGTTACTTGGGTATAGACAACTTCAGGTGAACGTAAGGCTCGATGTTTTACAATAAGCCTGTAATGGCGATGCCTAAACCTACTCGCTGCTGATTTTGGTCGTAATCAATTAAGCTACTGCCATAACCGGCTGAATATTTGGCATAACCGCGCACTTTCCCCCAAATTGGAAAAGTTAACCCCAACTCGCCATAACCTTTATGAGTGGAGAAATTTTCACGGCCTAAGAAAGAAAATTCCAATTCGTTCCACTTATAAGCACCGCTTAATTCAAAGTGCCCCATGTAATCTTCGATATCCGGGTTATCATCACCGCTGGCGTCGTTGGGATCGCTTTTCTCACTTTCAGGAATACGCCACCAAGGTTGGAATTTCAGTGCAAAATTGTCTTTAGCAAAATAGAACTGTGCGTAGACACGATTCCAACTACGGGATAAATCTTGCCTTTGCCCATTAGATTCATGCTCAATACCAAAACCTAGCGCGGTTTTACTATCAAACGGTTCCCAACCTGTAGGGGCGACATAAAATAATTCTGGACGATAATTGGTCTCACGAAATGGCCTTGAAATATCCGCTGCGTAAACCTGCCAAAACGATTTGAGCGTCATCCCAAAAAAAAGCCCATCACCATCAAAGATCATATCGGAATAATTAAGCGGCACTTTAAAGCTAATTTGAAATTCAGCTTCGGCGTGTTCCATCCCTTCCGCCCAGTCGGTTTCTTCATAGGCTTTCTGGTTAATTTTATCGCTGTAGGTGATCGGCAAGAGGTAGTTTAAATGGTGCGCCGTCATCACAAAGGGTTCAAACGCGGTTTCACGTTCAGTTTCAACCCGATTTTCTGCGAGGTTTTCACTCTTCTTTTTATGATCTTGAGCGGTCGTTTGAGTCACATTTTCAAGCTCACATTGCCGCTTAATCGACTCAACGGTTTGATCATTACCCGTTTCATTACCTTTCTTAATCGCTTCAAGCAAACACAGGTCATAAGCGCTTGGAGCCGCAGGATCGGTTTCAGAAACTTGGCCTTGCTCTGCATAAACAGCAGGAACCAGACCAAGGTTAAACAAAATAGCGGAAAGAGATCTGACTTTCATGTTTCATCCTTGTGATTGAAAATGCGGCTATTTTTGCCAGTGGTTATTTTCGAGAGGATTTGAGTCAGAATACCAATTAAATTATGAAATTAACATTAAGCATGCTATATATTGATGAATATTAACGATGAGCAAACTCTAAGCTAACATTCCGTTTTGTAAGCCAAATTGCCGTACACATAGGTCGCATGTACGGTGCGGTCATCACCTAGGCTCATTAATACAAATAGCTTCTCTTCCAAAGTTTTGGCTTGCTGCATACGAAATTTCATCAATGTGGTGGCATTAGGTTCAAGCACCACAAAGTCCGCTTCTTTACCCACTTCTAAGCTGCCAATTTTATCATCAAGATAGAGAGCTTTCGCTCCGCCTAATGTAGCCTGATATAAAGATTTCAGAGGGTGCAATTTCTTTTGTTGCAGCTGCATGATTTTGTAGGCTTCGCTCATGGTTTGCATTAACGAAAACGACGTACCTGCGCCAACATCGGTGCCCATTCCAACACGAACCCCAAAGCCTTCGATGCGGTTTAAATCAAATAAGCCGGAGCCTAAAAACAAATTCGAGGTTGGGCAAAACGCTATCGCGGAACCCGTTTCAGACAAACGCTGGCATTCGCAATCAGACAAATGTACCCCGTGAGCAAACACCGATCTTGGATGCAATAAACCGTGATGATCATACACATCCAAGTAACCCTCCTGTTCCGGGAAGAGCGATTTTACCCATTCAATTTCTTGTTTGTTTTCAGAAAGATGAGTATGCATGTACACGCTTGGGTATTCACGCAATAGCTGCCCGACAGTGTCTAACTGCTCAGGGCTACTCGTCGGCGCGAAACGTGGCGTCACCGCATAAGAAAGGCGGCCATTATTGTGCCATTTTTCAATTAATTCTTTGGAATCATGGTAGCCACATTCAGGAGTATCGGTGAGGTAATCTGGCGCATTTCGATCCATCAATACTTTGCCGGCAATCATGCGCAAATTGCGACGTTTGGCTTCTTCGAAAAATACATCCACCGATTGCTTATGAACCGTACCAAATACCAAGGCTGTGGTTGTGCCGTTTGTGACCAGCTCATCTAAAAAGATTTTCGCTACTTTAGCGGCGTATTCCGGATCTTTAAACCGCTCTTCTTCTGGAAAAGTGTAGTTTTCTAACCAGTCGAGTAGCTGCTCACCATAAGACGCAATCATACCGGTTTGCGGGTAATGAATATGAGTATCGACAAAGCCTGCGGTGATCAATTTGCCTTGATAATCCACCATATTCAGGTTGCCATCTTGCTTGGCTAAGGTTTCGACATAATCACCAACATCGACAATCACGCCGTTTTCTACCACCAGTAAGCCATCGTCATAATAGCGATACGATGCTTCTAAACCGACGTCACTTGGGTCAGCAATCACTTGAATAATTGAACTACGGTAACCTGTTTTTTGTTGCGTGATCGCGGCTGTCATTGCTTGCGACATTATTTGTGGCATGGACTGCGACATTCATAAATTCCTTTTTATGCGAATCATTTTTGACACTCAGTTAAACCGACGATTCGACTTAACCTGCTAATTGATTGTGTTTCAGTGGGCGTTTTTGCTCAAGCGTTTGCCCTTGATAATGGGCGATCAGCTCGCCAGCCACCGACACGGCGATTTCGGCCGGATGTTTACCTTTCACCATAGAAATGCCAATTGGGCACTGCATTTTTTCAATACTGTCTTGGGAAAAGCCTCGATGCGCTAAACGTAAATCGAACTTTTTGCGTTTAGTTTGCGAGCCGATCATGCCGAAATAGCTGAATCTATCTTGGGTTAAAATCTCACGGGCGAGATCAAAATCCAACTGATGATTGTGCGTCATTACCAAGTAATAGCAATTGGCGGGTAAATGTTTGATTTCACCAACCGGATCATCACTCACCAATTTATTTACATTAGGCGGCAATTGCGATGGGAATTCGGCTTCACGCTCATCAATCCAGGTAATTTTAAATGGCAAGGTCTGCACAATATTGACCAGAGCTTTGGCCACATGCCCCGCGCCGAATAAAACGAGATGATGCTGGTTCAAGCCTATCGGTTCAAAGCTGAGTGTTGCCATACCGCCACAACATTGACCTAAACGTGCACCTAAATTAAAGCGTTCAATGTGAGTTTTGTTTTCACCTTTAAGCAAAATTTCACGCGCCATTTTGGTGGCTAAATGTTCTAAATGCCCACCGCCAATCGTGGCAAATAGCTCATTACGAGTGACGATCATTTTGGTGCCTGCATCACGGGGTACGGAACCTTTGTCTTCCAGCACCGTTACCAACACGCACTCTTCCCCTTGCTGTTCAAGTAGTGCAAGTTGCTGAATCCAGGAGACTTGGCTTGTTGGGTTATGAGATTGACTACTCATACTGCATCCTTACAAATATTGATTCCAAAGCACTGAGTTGCGAGAGCTGAGGACGCTACGCTCGGGAGCCGAAAAGACATATTGACACTACGCATACCGTAGGCACAATTTTCTCGGCTCTCGGCTCTCGGCTCTCGGCTCTCGGCTCTCGGCTTTTTAGGCCTGCACTCTAACCCGATCAATCACGTGCTCTTTGGCTTCGTCTTGACCGCCCGCGCGCGCCTTTTCCATCGCCCACAACACACGTTCAGGAGTCGCTGGCGTGTCTAAATGGACAATCGCTTTTTCACCTTGCGCGGTATTTTCTAGTGCCACCGCATGTACGGCATCTTTCAATGCGCTCCACACCGACATGCCGAGCATAAACGGTGGTTCGCCGACCGCTTTAGAATTGAACACGGTATCTTCCGGGTTGCTGCGGTTTTGGACTATTTCGGTTCTAAAGTCGATTGGCATATCTGCAATCGCCGGGATCTTGTAACTGGCTGGGCCGTTGGTCATTAAGCGACCTTTTTCATTCCACACCAGCTCTTCCGTCGTCAGCCAACCCACACCTTGTACAAAGCCACCTTCGATCTGACCAATATCAATCGCAGGGTTTAGTGATGCGCCAACATCATGCAAAATATCAGTACGCAAAATTTTGTATTCACCGGTTAAGGTATCCACAATCACTTCCGAACAAGAAGCACCGTAGGCAAAGTAATAGAACGGACGCCCGCGTGCGTTTTCATGATCGTAATGAATCTTCGGCGTGCGGTAGAAACCGGTGCTCGAAAGCGAGACTTGGTTGAAATACGCTTGTTGAATAAATTCAGCAAATGGGATCAATTGGTCACGAACTTCCACTACACCATTGTTGAAAACCACTTCTTCTGGCGTCACTTTGTAATGGTGAGTCGCAAACTCAATCAAACGCGCTTTAATGGTTAACGCGGCATTTTGTGCAGCTTTCCCATTCAAATCCGTACCCGATGACGCCGCTGTTGGCGAGGTATTCGGCACTTTATCCGTATTGGTAGCAGTGATTTGAATTTGGCTCACATCCACACTGAATTCTTGCGCCACAATTTGCGCTACTTTGGTATTCAGCCCTTGCCCCATTTCGGTTCCGCCGTGGTTCAAATGAATACTACCATCGGTGTATATATGGATCAGTGCGCCCGCTTGGTTTAAAAATGTAGCGGTGAATGAAATACCGAATTTGACTGGCGTTAATGCGATGCCTTTTTTCAAAATTGGGCTTGTGGCATTAAATTCAGCAATGTCTTTGCGGCGCTGTTGATAGTCGCTGGATTTTTCTAGCGCTTCGGTAATCTCAAGCAGGCAATTATCTTCCACTTTTTGATAGTAATGGGTCGTATCACGCCCTTCTCCGCCATAATAATTGGCTTTGCGAATTTCCAACGGATCTTTACCCAAGTAATGAGCAATTTCATCCATCACATGTTCGATTGTCATCATACCTTGCGGGCCACCAAAGCCGCGATAAGCCGTATTGGAAGCGGTATTGGTTTTACAGCGATTACCGACTACTTTGGCGTCGCCTAGGTAGTAAGCGTTATCAGAGTGAAACATGGCACGGTCAACAATAGAGTGCGATAAATCAATCGAGTAGCCACAGTTTCCTGATACCGTAAGCTCAGCGCCATGAATCACGCCATTATCATCAAAACCAACGCGATACTGGTTATAAAATGGATGACGCTTACCTGTCATGGTCATGTCATCACTACGCCATAAACGAATTTTGGTGGGTTTTTGCGTCAAGCTCGCAATCACTGCGGCAATACAAGCGGGTGCATTGGCTTGGGTTTCTTTGCCACCAAAACCACCGCCCATACGGCGCATATCGACCACGACTTTGTGCATGGCAACACCCAACACTTCCGCGACCACTTTTTGAATCTCGGTTGGGTTTTGCGTAGAGGTATACACAATTACCCCGCCATCTTCGGTAGGGACAACGCTACTGACCTGAGTCTCTAAATAGAAATGCTCTTGTCCACCGACATGCAAATCGCCTTCAATCACATGTTTTGCCGTCGCCAGTGCGGCTTGAGAATCGCCACGTTGTTGAACATGAGTTTCATGCACGAAATGCTTTTTGGCTAAGGCTTCTTCCACATCTAAAATCGCTGGCAGTGGTTCCAATTCAATCTTGGCTGCAAGCGCCGCTTTACGCGCGGTTTCCATGTCTTTTGCCGCCACCGCAATGATTGGCTGGCCGTAATATTCCACCACACCATCGGCTAATAGCGGATCGCCCGGGAACACCGCGCCGATATCTAGCTCACCTGGGACATCTTTACTGGTAATCGCGATTTCTACACCATCAAACTCAAAACATGGTGTGGTATCAATGCTGACGATTTTAGCATGCGCTTCAGTGCTCAAGCGGCAATAAACGTGCAATTGATTGGGAAACTCTAAACGGTCATCAACATAGATCGCCTCACCAGACACTTGTTTATCTGCGCTGTCGTGTTTGACTGATTTGCCCACACCGGTTTTAAGATCTTGCTTATATTGAGTGAGCAGCTCGTCGTAGCTTAATTTTGGAGAATGATTAGACATAAGACGTGACCCTCGTTTCAATACTGGTTTGCTTAAAGTTCTCACTATTTTGTTGTGATTGAGCTTGAGTTTGTTGCTCTAAGAAAAAGCGCAATAACATGTTGCAGGCGGTTTTAGAGCGATATTCTTTGCTGGCACGAAAATCCGATAATGGTTCAAAATCCTGCGCCAGTTGCGCCATCGCCTCTTCTACGGTTTGCTTATTCCATGCTTTACCTTTTAGTGCTTTTTCACATAAATCGGCACGTTTCGGGATCGCTGCCATGCCACCGAAAGCAATGCGAACGTCTGTTACGACATCATTTTCAATCGTAAAGTTAAACGCGCCACACACCGCAGAAATATCATCATCAATGCGTTTAGATAACTTGTACGCACTGAAATATTGCGTTTTATTAGAGTCCATTGGTTTAGGAATGATGATTTGCTCGATAAACTCTGACGGTTGCTGAACCGTCACTTTGTAATTAATGAAATATTCATCAATCGGTACTTCTCGCACTTGCTGCCCTTTTCTTAATTTCAGACGAGCATTGAGCGCAATAAGAAGAGGGGGCGTGTCACCAATAGGAGACGCATTGGCAACGTTGCCCCCAATAGTGCCTTGGTTTCGTACTTGCAACGACGCAAAACGATGCAGCAAGTGGCCAAAATCTGGGTAGTATTTTGCAAGAGTGGCGTAGCAATCGCTGATCGGCATATTGGCCCCGATCACAATGTCTTGCTCCGTTTCACGGATGGTTTTCATATCCATCACGCCAGTCACATTGATGAGAGTTTCGATTTCACGATGAAATTGCGTGACTTCTAGCGCCAAATCCGTACCGCCCGCCACCAGCTTAGCGTTTGGATGACGTTCGTATAATTCGGCTAATTCATCGGTCGTGGTCGGTGAAAAACTGGTGAGATTATCCAATACCAATGGCGAGGTTTTCGCATCGATCTTTTCAAGTTTGGCGATCGTTTGTTGCTCAAGTTCAGCAAATTGATCCAATAAAGGTTGGTCTGAACTGAGTGACAATGCCGCATCAACAATAGGACGGTAACCCGTACAGCGACACAAGTTGCCCGCCAAAGACTCCATCACATCTTCTTTATTGGCGCTTGGTTTATTTTTACTCAATGCAAACATCGACATGATAAAACCCGGCGTGCAATAACCACATTGTGAACCATGAAAGTCCACCAAGGCTTGTTGTACTGGGTGTAAAGATTGCTTATTTTTAAGGTCTTCAACCGTGATCAATTGTTTACCATGCAAAGAGGACACAAAGGTTAAGCATGAATTGACACTGCGATATTGCAGCTTGCCATCCACCAACTCACCCAAAACAACTGTACATGCACCGCAGTCACCAGACCCACAACCTTCTTTGGTACCGGTTTTATGCAGCTGAGTTCGCAAATAGTTCAACACTGTCATATTCGGTGAAATGTGACTCTCACGCTTCAGTGTTTGATTGAGTAAAAACGTAATCAAGGGGCTTCTCCTATCCACTCATTGCTAAGGTTATGACCCTCTGCTTTTAAGTATATAACCTCTATTTAAGGGTGCAGATGTTTGTCATAACTGACTTCCTGTAGCTTGAGTATTGGATTTCTTGACTCAATGGTCAAGTTTTGGCGATCACATTTTTTAAACAATTTCGTAACATATTGATTTGGCGATTTTTAATTCTTTCTATTTTTCTTACTGGCATAAAAAATGCCGACACAATGGCCGGCATTTGAAAGAGATGAGGTTAATTAAGATTAACTAAAGAAGGTTGAAACCAGAATAAAGGCACCGAATAAAAATGACGCCACCAGTGCAAAGGTGCCACCGCCAGCCGTATAAGCATGCTCAGCAGAGGCAATTTTAAAACTCGGTTTACGCACATTCCACGCCATCGCTAATGGGCCCCAAACCGCAAGGAAGACCAAGGTAATGCCAGCATAGTCCAACATGTTTAGGAATTTGTTTGAAAACAAACCCGTTACCAGCAATGGCAGAATAAAGGTTAATGCAAAAATCAATATTGCGGTGACCTTGCCTTCTTCCAACTTAGTGCGTTTGACGATACCCGCTATCGCATCTTTGTTTTGGTCAAATAAAGCCATCGACACACCGAGGAATGAAGTCACTAACGCTAACGCCGAGAAGATCGCAATAATGGTTTTCAATGTGCCAGATGATCCGCCAAATGCTGCGATAAGCTCTGAAATGTTATCGAACTGGCTGATTTCTGCCGTACCTAGGTTACCGATAATCGCAAACAACCAGGTTAAGTAACACACAAGAGGAATAATAGAACCCAAGAGGATCATATTGCGCATTTGCTTAGGTGTTGCCTCTTTGTTGTACATCACCAAAGAAGGGATCACGACCATAGACGCGAAACTGGTGAAAATCGTAGTGCTGTGTTTAACTACATCTTTCCATAAGAAGTCTGGAGTTTGCTCTAAGTAATCCAAATGGATATTAGTGAAAAGACTCACCACCACGGTGATCAACATAGTAATCATCAGAATAAACAACACACGGTTTAGCAAATCAATGTATGACTTACCCGCAATGATGACCACTGCCATGATAAAGCTGAATACGGTATAACAAACCTGTTGCGGTACATCAAAACCTAGACCTGCCCACAAGTTATGGAATAAGTCACCGATACCTAGAATGTACGCCACCAAAATACAAATCAGCAGCATATAGAAAAAGAAGTTGATGAAGTACTTACCACCAGTACCAAGAGACAATTGAGCGACACTGTTCATACCGCCAGTTTGAGACGTTTTTGTACAGGCTTCTGTCAGTAATAATGCCCCATAGGTTGTCCCAACAAAGATAACCAGCATCAAAATTAGGCTCACGGTAAAGCCAAATTGCGCTAATGCCATTGGAATGCCTAGCATACCTGCGCCTAATGCCGTTCCTGACAAGATTAAGGCACTACCGAATAATTTCATATTCACTACATCGGTCCTTTTATCATTTTTGTGTTTGCTCCTTTGATGCATTAATAAACAGTGTTATTCACTGGATTCAATCCATAAAGGTTTATGACTATAATTTTTAAGCCGCGCAGTGTAACAGAATATCTGGGTTTTTGAGCTTAGGTTTCGCTTAGGGTGGAATTAAACACTAATTATCTGCAAAAATTAGAAATATTAGCTTATGAAGCTAGTGGCGATATTCAGATCAGTAGTATTAATTACTTTGAGTGGCATATACAGAATCAAAAATTCAAAATTTGGTTAAAATTCGAGATTTAATTTGTTTTGGCTTAACGGGACATAGACAGCAAAAATGAATTAGCAATCATACATAGATACCAAGATAACCTCACAACAAAAACACACCAAAATGACAACAAATGAGAAGCTATTCGTTTTTTGTATCCGAATGCACGCCACAGCCTTTTAATATCATGTTAGTCAAAAATTCTGCCGCTTCTGAATAATCTTGCTTGCTGAGTTTTCTCTTTTTCATCACCCGACAAATTTGCCAGCCGAAGTCCGCATACGTTTGCGTCGCCGCCCAAATAGTAAACATTAAGTGATGGGAAGATACCGCATCCATTCTGCCCTGCTCGATCCATGTATCGAATTTCGCAATGATCATTTCTGATTGTTGCTGCAATTCATCTTCAATATCTTTCGGCAGTGATTGCCCACCCGACATCACTTCATTAGCAAACACTTTCGATGCGTAGGCGTGATCGCGAGAAATCATCAATTTAGTTTTGATATAAGCGGTTAAGGCTTCGACCGGATCATCCAGTTCCTGAATCGGTTTGGAAGCTTGCAAAAGTGGCTCTGTCACGCTTTCTAACACCGCGCGGTAGAGGTTGTCTTTCGAATTGTAATAGTAATAAATATTTGGCTTAGGAATGTTAGCTTCTTTGGCAATGTCAGCAACTTTAGTGGCCGCATAACCATATTTGGCAAAATATTGGCTCGCCGCTTCTATAATGGCACTTTGGTTACGTTCTCTTACTTTCGCCACGAATCCTCTCCTTGTTACCTATTTCAATTACCCAATCTCATTAGACTTACTGCTTCAGCTCACTTACATATCTTACTATTTTATAAACAAAAACGCCTAGTAAGAAAACCTCACTAGGCGTATTGCGTCAATATTCAGAGCAAACACTAATAATCAAACTGCCCGGTTTCAGACAATTGCTTAAACCACAAACCGTGCTTTTTCGGAATGCGATTGCCGGTTTCTAAATCTAAACGATAGAAACCATAGCGACGTTTGAATGAGTTGAGCCATGACCAGTTATCAATGAATGTCCATTGATGCACACCAAAACAGTTCGAGCCTTCTTCCATCGCGCGGTGCAATTGAACAAGGTGCTCTTTCATCAAATCCGTGCGGAAAGAATCATCAATGTAGCCGGTTTCATCGGCTTTACCTTCAGATTCTTCATCCATCGCAATACCGATTTCAGCAATATACCAAGGCAAATTGCCGTAATTATCTTGCACATTTTTAGCGATATCATAAATCGCAACAGGCAAGATCTCGTTATTATCACGGAACGGATTGAAACGACCTTCAGGATTGACGTAGTTTTCAAAATACACTTCTGGAGTGAAGTAATCTAATTCATATTCCGCTTCACGGGCTTTCACGCGACGCGGCACATAATAGTTCACACCCAGGAAATCCACTTTGGCAGAGCAGATTTCATCTATCTCTTCAGGCGATGTTTCTGGCAGGATGTTTTGCGCTTTCAGCACATCACACAGTTCGGCAGGAAATTCATTTTTCACCATAGGATCAAGGAAGCTACGATTAAACAGTAAATCGGCATACCATGCGGCTTTCTTGTCTTCTTCACTGTCATTACGGGTATAAGACGGCGTTAAGTTAAGGACGACACCAATTTGCCCATCCGCCGCGACTTTGTTCTGCGCTTGCAGCTGTTTATAAGCATGTACCGCTTGAGCGTGCGCTAAAATTGTATTGTAGCCAACTTGAACCGCTAACTTACCATCTCGCTTGCATGGGTAATGGAAGTCATACAAGTAGCCACCTTCAACCGGTACGATTGGCTCATTGAATGTGATCCAATATTTGATTTTGTGACCAAACAATTCAAACGCTTTCACTGCATATTGCACAAACTTTTCCACCACTAACTTTGACTCAAAGCCACCGTAGGTTTCTTGCAGTTCAGCTGGCATATCAAAGTGATACAGGTTAATCATGGGCTCGATGCCGTTTTCGATCATCTCATCAAAATAACGATGATAGAAATCCACCGCATCTGGGCACACTTCACCCGTCTCAAAATCTTTAATTAAGCGTGTCCATTGAATGGAAGTACGAAATGAATTCATCCCCACTTGCTTCATTAAACGCACATCGTCTTGATATTTATGGTACGTATCGCACACTACATCTGAGCTGATTTCACGATAAAAGCGCTCTGGTGATTGTTGAAACCATAAATCCCAAATAGATGGATTCGCTTTATTGGTTGAGCCTTCGGTTTGAATACCAGACGCTGCCGCGCCCCACATAAAATCTTTTGGAAATTGATAAGTTGTCATTGAATGTCCATCCATAAGAATACGAAGAATAAGAATTAAGAATGCTGTAAATGTAAGAATGCCGCGCCACGTACACCAGACGAATCGCCGTGCACATTTTTAACCACCGGCGTTACCACCGATTTCGTAAACGTGTATTGCTGCATTTTTTTTGCCACTTGCGGGTAAATTTCATCGACATTTGACATGCCACCACCCAGTACAATCACTTCCGGATCGATAAAATTCACAATAGTGGCTAGTACGCGCGCGAGTTGATCGCAATAACGAGAAAAATGCTGCTGAGCCTGTGCATCACCAGAGCGGTACAACGCCATGATGTCTTTAGAAGAAAGGGATTGACCAAAGTATTGCGCATATAAACGCTCAAACCCCGTGCCGGAAACAAACAGTTCATTACAGTTATTTGAACCGCAATAACATTGAACGCTTGGACCATCCGATTCAGGATGAAAATGAGGCAATGGGTTATGGCCGATTTCGCCACCCAGCTTATTTAAACCTGTGACTAAACCTTTATTAATGATCACACCTGAGCCACAGCCCGTACCGATGATGATTGCGACACAAGAATGTTCAGCATCTTTGGCTGCGCCATCTTTAAACTCAGACAACGCAAAGCAATCGGCATCATTGGCAATCGCGATAGGTACGGAAAAATGCTGTTTTAAATCGCCAATAAAATCTTGCCCGTTGAGCACTAAAATATTTGCCCCTTGCATTAAGCCATCTGGCCGGATTGAGCCGCAACAGCCAATACCAATAGATTCAATATCACCGGCTTTTTCAAGTTCTCGAATCACAGATAAAGTGGATTGTAGAAATGCTTGGTAGGACGTTTTATCGGTCGGCACTCGATGCTTGAGAAGCGTTTGATAAGCCTCACCTTCTTTGACAAGCCCAACCCCCTCAATTTTAGTACCGCCAATGTCTAGACCGACAATCATACTGGTCTCTCCTTAAATTTTTATTTTTCTGTTATTCCATCAACATTTCTGTCGAGATAAAAAGTGCCATAATGCACCTGTTAAATTAGCATCATTACCGAGTTTACAGGCTTGAATTTGCGGCACAACTTTAGAGTGAGGCAATTTCTGTAATATGTTCGCAATTTTATCTTCAATTCGGCTGATTAATTCCGAGCGGACACTCACCGCCCCGCCTATTAATATTATTTCTGGATCAAAAGCATATTGTAGATTAAACAATCCTGTTGCTAAATTTTGATACCAATGATCAATTGCACTTTGACAATCGACATCACCTTCCTCAGCTAAAGTGAAAATATCGATTCCAGTCAAACTGCCTTCTGATAAATGCTTTTTACGACATACGGACGCAATAAGTCCTCTAGTTGAGGCCACATCACTAAAGGTGACAGGAGATTCATCTTGATAACATGCGATCATGTATCCAAATTCACCACCATGTAAATTTTGCCCATGTATGATTTTTTTCTGATATACGTTTGCTCCACCGATGCCACTGCCTATCACAACCATACAAAACTGAGAGCAATGTTGAGCAACACCTTTCCACGCTTCAGCTAAAGCAGCACAATGTGCATCATTTTCAATTTCACAAGGCAGGTTATAACGCTGTTGAATTAATTCTCGCCAATTAGGACCATGAATATAGTCAATCGCGCTCGACCCATGAATGACACTGGTTTCTACATTTACCGCCCCACAACTACTGATTGCAATGCCTTTCAATATGACCTTTTGTTTTTCTACTTCAACCAATACCTTATCGAGTTGAAGCAAAAAATTTTCTAAAGTGTCTTTCGGTGTAGGAAAGCTCCCTTTATGAAAAAAATGTCCCTCACCATTCATTACTGAATATTTAACTGCACTTCCTCCGATATCAAGAGAAAGATAATATTCATGATCCATATCTTACCTACCCACTATTCCAACCTATCAAGAGAAAATCCGGCAGCCCAAAGACCACCGGAAGTGTAATTACTTCATTACGCGTTTTTTGGCACGCTCCCAACGCGCATCCAATTTTTCTAGTGCTTGGTTAAAATCTTTTGCTGTCATGAGATCCTGAATATAGCCACCGGAGTAAAAATCAATTTTCGAGCGGTTAGTGACTTCGATAAATGTTGTAGAATTGACAGGGGTTTGAATCACCGTTGGTTTAAAATCCATATATTCCGTTAACTGAGGAAGAGATGGTGATTTAGATTTTAATGTTGGAATAAAACCAGAAACCTTATCAAAGTCAGATTGTTCAATTAAGAATTTGATATAAGCTTTAGCGGCGATTTTATTTTTAGAAAATTTACTGACGGCATAACCCCAGTCATGGTTCATCTGAGCATATAACTCGCCTTTGTTATTAGATGGAATTGGCATAAATCCAATATTATCGCTATCGGCACCCTGTTGAATCACTTGTGGGATAACCCAGTTTCCAAGGTAATACATGCCAGCTTTACCTGTTGCAATCGCATTTTTTGAATCTTCCCACGAGTTAGTCATGAGGTCTTTTTCTGTCAGCCCTTCATCAATAAGACGTTTTAAAGTTGATAAAGAGGTATTGTATGCTGAACCTTTTTCTGAAAAAGGTTTGTCTTGCGTTAGCATCTTTTCATACACGCCGTTATTACCTTCTACGACCAGGGGAAATTTATCCCATTGCTGTAGCGGCCATTGAGCACCAAAGTTGATGTAAAAAGGAATTTGGCCTTTGTCTTTAATTTTATGTGCCGCTTCGAACAAAGCATCCATTGTTTTGATCGGCACTTGTACGCCGGCATCTTTTAATACTTGTTTGTTATAAACCAAACCTTCGACCGAGTTCCCCATCGAAATACCGTATGACTCCCCCTTGTAATTCCACGCATCATGGAAATAGATTTCATCTTCTCCATATAGATGTGTAAGGGGTTCATAGAAATTTGAATACTGCTCTGCTGGCACCGAAGGCAAAATTAAGATGACATCACCATAATCGCCGGTGTTCATACGAGTTCGAATCCCGCCTTGATAATCGGCAAACCCAATAACTTTCACGTCACTGACATTAGGGTACATCGCCTTGAATTCTTTGGTATAACGATCGTACACACCATCTTCTAGCAAATCCGTACGGTTGGTATAAAAGGTGATAGCGCCTTTGACTTGCTCAGCATTGATGCCACCCATGTCGCTCGCGTGTGCAAACGTCACACAGCCAAGCGATAAAGCGCTGCATAGTGCAGTACGAGCTAATGTTTTTGTCGATCCTTTCATTGTTTTTCTCCACAGATTGTTGTTCTCGTTTTGTCCCACGCAACAAATCATAACGTTACGATTTTAAATTCCAAACACAAATAGTCATCAACGTGATTATAATCACTTTTTATCCATCACTCTTTTTATTAAAAATAAACAAATCAAACAAAAATAAAGTAATTACAATACTTTAAATCCCAAATAGCTCTGAATAATCAAAAGCATAAAAAAGTGATCCACATCATCAAATAGCGTTGTTCGTGATGAGCCTGACAAAAACGTAACGTTAAGATTAATTTTTAGTGCGTTTTTAATCACACTAAAATCCTTACTACTACATAAGGAAGATAGAATGAAAATGAATCCGATGTTAATGACACTGCCTTTAGCATTTGTACTCAATGCATGCCAAAACACTCCAGCAGAGAAACCGCAAACCGTTGAACACTTTATTAACCAAAATGGCACACAACTCTATAACGGTGACCAACCCTATCGAATAGCAGGTACCAATAATTACTACCTGCATTATCAATCAAACGAAATGATTGATTCTGTTCTGGATGATGCACAAGCTATGGGGCTAAACACCATTCGCATGTGGGGCTTCATGGATGGCATCAGCCACAATCACACAATGCAACCAAGCCCAGGGGTTTATACTCCACCTCCAGGCGTCCAAAGTGCCTTAGAACGACTTGACTATACCGTTGCAGAAGCGAAAAAACGTGGCCTTCGATTAGTGATTGTGCTTACCAATAACTGGGGGGATTTTGGTGGCATGTCTGAATATGTGAAGTGGTTTAATGGGGAAAATCACGATGATTTTTATCGTAGTGAGAAAATTAAATCCACGTACAAAAACTATGTAAAGCATCTGGTTGAACACACCAACCGTTACACACAAGTGCCTAATAACCAAGAACCAACCATAATGACATGGGAATTGGCCAATGAGCCGCGTGCCCAATCCGATAAATCAGGAGAACTGCTTTACCAGTGGGCGAAAGAAATGAGTGATTATGTTCGTACTCTCGCACCAAAACAACTGATTGCACTTGGCTCAGAAGGTTTCTTTAAACGCCCGAATACCGATGATTGGACCTACAATGGCAATGAAGGTGTCGATTGGGAGCGCATTATTACTCTTCCTAATATCAATTACGGCACTTTTCATTTATACCCTGAGCACTGGAAAAAACTCAATTCTGAGCAATGGGGAACGCAATGGATCGTTGATCATGCACAAGCCGCTAAAAAAGCCAACAAACCAGCTGTGCTAGAAGAATATGGCATTGGTAAAGATGAGCCTCTAAATAGAGACTTTATCTATCGAAAATGGACGAATACTGCTTATGAGCAAGGCTTAGCTGGTAGCATGTTCTGGATCCTCTCTGGTATTGAGCCAGGGCAAGCTGATGGTCTTTACCCTGATTATGATGGGTTCCGTATTCTCAATGATGGTGGTAGCACCGCTCAATTGTTAATGGAACATTCTCAACAAATGAGGGGCATAGAGTTCCCACAACAAAATCATGTTTATATCACCTACCCCATTGATGGCATGAAAGTGAGTGATGAACACATCAAAGTATCGGCTTATTCATTTAACCACCAGGATGATAACTTAATAAAAATGGAATTACGCCTACCAGACTTAAATCTAGTCATTCCAATGACAGACCCAGAGGGTGATGGCTATTATGAAGCCCGTGTTAAACGAGATGATCTTGGATTAGGCGAAAAGACACTCATCGCTATGGCGTCTTACCAAAAAGGCCCAAAAGAAACCTACAAAATCCATGTTGAAGTTGATAGACCTATCACTGGTTATGCGCTCGGCACCCATTTTGATTTTGATAGCCAAAGTATGCAAGGTTGGGAAAAAGATGGTACATGGCAAGCCGAGTGGAAAAACCCTGCATTGGAAATCAGTAGTGATCTAGGCTCACCTATGCTTAAGCTAAACCTCTCTTGGTCTGGTAATAATGATTGGGAAGAAGTCAAAATCCGAAATATGGCAGTGAAAGCACTCAATACCCATACCCATATGCAATACGACCTTTACATTCCAGTGCAAGAAGTCAATGCCGGAGGGGTTCGCCCTTATGCTGCTCTTGGAGACGGTTGGGTAAAACTGGATACAGATAGAAACCGCGTAGCACTCAGCGACTTACCTATCGTGACCATGAAAGAAAAACAGTATTACAAGCAAACCGTCAAAATCGAACTTGGTGATATTAGCAATAAATTACCTGATCTATTCTTATGTATTGTAGGAGATAAGCTCGCGCTCGATGGTGCAGTTTATATTGATAATATTCAACTCTTTAAGCCAACCTTCGACTAACAATTCATCTTACACTACGTTCTGAATAGTAAAGGTTAGTTGATAAAAAAAGTCCTCACCCAATTAGAGGTGAGGACAAACCTCAAAGGAGGTAGGCATGAAGACAACAGTTAGTCAGAAATTATCAATACAATCCTTTTCAACAGTCATTTATTGGCTAATTCTATAAATTACACTATTAGAAAATGCTTTAATGCTATTGATTTCATTTGGCTTTTGATAAAAAACGCTACCAGGCAATGAATAGTGTAATTGCGAATTAACTTTAACTTCTCCATTCAAGACCAACCAATAACATGGGTAGTCAGTCATCGGAGTCACCAGAGACTGACCAGGCATTAAGCGAAACTCTTGCATAGAAAAATGATCATTAGGAATGCTGTATGCCTGGCCTACTGGTGCTACATCTTGTTTATCTAAAAACATAATTTCTTGATGTTCGACATTTAATGCATCAACCATCTGCTGCGTTTGCTGCCAAGTTAATTCACCGTCTGTCGATAAAGTATTATTTGATAAATTAGTGACGGCTAATACTTGACCAAAAAGATCGGCGTATAAAGTACCAGGAGAAATATATACAGCCTGCTCTTTCGGGAGATAAATAAGGTTCATCAAAAACAAAGCGACTAACACCCAATCCACGGTTCTTGCCTGTTCTTCATAACGTTTTGCTAAGGCCATAAACCAATATAAAGCTTCGCTTTTAGGCAACTCATTTTGCAAAAAAGCGTCTTGATATTGCGCTTTCAGCGGACATAAAGCCGATTCAATTTCTGTTGGATTTTGATGAATGAGATAACGTAATAATCCGCGAATACCGTATTCTTCAAGGACCAAAACGTAAGGAGCAAGATCTTTGTAACGCTTCAACTCACACAACGCCGCTAGAGGATCTTTGAAGCCAACCAGTAAATAACTATCTGAAATTGCTAACCTAAGTTGCGGTTTACTATACCCGTCTTTATATAAACGAATCGAGTATGGTGTATTTCTTTTATTCTCAAAGTCATAGCCTTGCTGAGCTTTCAGTGCATCAGGATGAACGCGTAATCCACAAGGCCGTTGGGTATCCAACAATGAAAACTCAAATGGAATTCGCGCACCGTACTGCTTCAATGTTTCACTACCGATACGAATATCAGGCGCTAAAGATAACCAGTTCGACAATAAAGAACCGTCAACTAAACTTGCTGAATACCTAGGGTTATCACTAAAACACAGTGAGGAGATGGCTTGTTTACAACTTTGAATCATTAGCAATTGTGGAACAAAATGCCAGCCTCCCCAATCTCCGAATCTCACCAAGCCTTTTAATTCAATCATGGCATCCTCATATTAGAAACTGCAAAAGGTGAGAGCCGCTGCCCTCACCTTCTCCGATCACATTCACGGTATACGTTAACCATAAATAGTATCGATATTTATCAATACTCGTACTTTAGAACCACACTTCTGCTTGTACACCGAAGTTCCATGTATCGGTTGCACCATCGCGTGTATAACCTGAATCAAGTCGGCTCGCCGCATCATCATCCCATTTCGCGTAAGTCACGAAAGTACGGATTTGTGGACGTCCCCAAAAACCTTCTTCAAAAGTAATTGTTGGAGCAATTGTTGCTTTAACTAAGCCACCTTTTGCACCATCAGTACGGTCTTCATCAATGTATTCGTAACCCACCTCATACTGCATCGCAAAGTACTTAGCAATTTGTTGGTACGGGCGAACACCGACAGCCCATAAGTTACGGTCGTAACCTGAATTGGTTGGGTCAGACCAATCCGACCATGGGTTGTAATCGCTATCAGTTTGATAGAATGCAAACGTTGAAATATCCCAAGTTTCATTCACATTCGCTAAAGCATCGAATACAATTCGGCCTGATTGTGTATCATCGGAATTACCAAATCCCCAACCGTTTTTACCTAGTGAATCACCTGCCGCCATGCCTTTACCATATTGGACGGTTATTTTTGAATAACCATTAGCAATGCCGTAAAAACCATCAAAGTTATATTGCGCGCCAATTCCAATACCGCTTGTCGCTGCATCAGGGCTCCATGAACTTTCTTCCATCGTATGTGCAGCAAGTTGGAATGCTAAACCTGTGCCGGCAATCTGTTTTAGAATTAAATTGATTGAAAGATCTTCAGGGTAACCTTCAGCTTTTGGATCACGCGGCTCCACACTAGTTCGGTCACTTGGGGTAAAGGCATAAACACCGACATCTAACTTACCGATACCGATATCAATGTTATCCGCGCCCCCACCAGTACCGTTGTACTGAATGTATTCCCAGTCATATTGATGATTGGATGTATTGTACGAGTTGTATCGCTTACCGGCCCAAAACACTACGCCCGGAGCGAAATCCAAACCACCAATTTCGACCATACCTTCACGGAACTGAATATCATGACCATCGCCATCCACACAGTTCCAATCTGATGTACAGTTCGTTTCATGCGTTAGGTTCGCTCTCACTTTTGCCCAAGCACCATCATCGTTTGTTGCTTTAATGGTTGGCACCAATTCAATTTTTGTATTCTGCTCGTTACCTAAACGAAACTTACCGTAATTGGTAAATAAACCGACTGACTGAACTCTATTACCTTCACTATTCATCAATAACCCAGATTTAATGTAACCATGTAAATCTGCATCCCAATCCGCGGCCAAAGCAACACCAGAAGAAAATAATGAACTTAAAAGGATACCTGTTGTTAGCTGATTAATTTTCATTTTTATCGTCCTTAAATTATATGAATCGGTGAGAGAGAACCGTTCACACTGCAAGTCATCTCGCTCTCACAATCACACTATACCCACCAATAAATCGTAACGTTACGATTTATTGGCAAAACATGATCTGCGCAACACTAATAATCCAGCAAGCGAGATCTAGGTAATATTTCAGGACAAACACTGCTTAAATAACTAACCAAAGATATAAAAAGACGAATAAAGTGACGAACTGATCACACAATCCAAGAGTTAAAAACTTATCACAACGAACAAGATAACGATACGATTAATGATAATAAAATGCCCATAAAAAAAGCAGCAATTCATAAATTGAACGCTGCTTTAACTGACTTCATTTAAGGAATGGAGCTGCTTGCGGGAAAACTCAGACTACCTTGGATAAAAAATGGTTTTTTCGACATGTTGCAATGCTTCAGGTTCCGCTTTGCCTTCAACCAACTTAACTAGATAATCAGATAAGCGAGATCCCACGCTATGGAAGTTTTGACGTAAGCCAGAAATGGGTGGAGTAAAGAATATAGGTAAGTCACATGTCTCAACGGCAATGATATCAATATCTTTACCGATCACTTTACCTGCATCTTGAACACCAGCAATAATGCCACATGCACTAATTTCTGAACCGCAAATAATTCCATCTGGCGCGTTATCCGAAAGCATCAACTCTTTTGCATATTCTCGGTAATTTCCTACATCAGTATCAAAAATAATGTCACGGTCTTTATCAAAATCGAAGCCGCATTCCATCGAAGCTCGCTTTACACCGTAATACTTATGCCAAGAGTAGGTATATACATAGGAAGAACTCAACAAGCGCATTTTTCTCCGGCCTTGCGTGAACAATTGCATCGCTGCACGGTAACCAATATCGTAATTATCGACATCCACAAATGCGTGATTTATCGACATTTCGGTCTGACCGAAAGTGACAAATGGGATATTTTGCTCATGCAAGTAAGACACGCGTTCATCTTGTGTTTTGGTGAGGTTAAAAATGATCCCACCAGCTAAATTATTTTCTACCGCGTATTTAACCGGCTCAAGCGGATCTTGCCCTGGCTCAAGTGGCAACACAGTTAAATGATAAGGCGTTCCTTCTAAACCCGCCGTTAAACCACCAATTAAGGAAAGCGTACCGACATCACCCACCGAATCTCCAGCTTTCATCATAGGTAAAATCGCACAGATGT
Source organism: Vibrio gangliei (assembly GCF_026001925.1). Taxonomy (NCBI): domain Bacteria; kingdom Pseudomonadati; phylum Pseudomonadota; class Gammaproteobacteria; order Vibrionales; family Vibrionaceae; genus Vibrio; species Vibrio gangliei. The sequence continues at coordinate 707,115 of NZ_AP021870.1, forward strand.
TATAGTTGATACCTGTACGCAAGCCTAAACCAGAAAGATTTGGTTTATAACCTAATTTCTTAGCGGCCGCTTTTACTTTATCTTTCGTCGGTTGCTTTACATCGTCTCCATCTTTTAAAGCACGAGAAACGGTAGTAACCGAAAGTCCGGTATATTCTGCTAATGTTTTTAAAGTCGCTTTTGGCATGGCTTCTGGCTTAGTGTTCTTATAAATATGAAACTTAAAGCAATTTAATCACTGTCTATACCCTAACTCAAGCTCGATGATGCGGTTTCTCGACCGCATCATACAAATCATGGGTAAATAATCATGCCATAGATGGTCATTCCACAATTGATTGCTTACGTCTTAACGGATACCTGACAGGTTAAATACGCTCTTGCGTTGCTCCACAAAATAGCGAGATATGCTGGAGGTTCACATTGACATTAATCACTTCACCATCATGAATATGCACATTTGCATCCAATTTTGCTTTTAATGGCTGGCCATTCAAATTCAGTTCGACCAAAGTTTCTGAGCCTGTCATTTCATAAGCGGTCACCGGTAACGATAGTTCCATCTCACTGTTTAAAGGTGATTGCGTAATATGCTCAGGGCGAATACCAAACAGGACAGTGCGCCCTTCCACTGGTTTCTCTAGAAAATCATAATGCGTCATTGGAATAAATAACTGACCAATTTGAACGCCCCATACATTCCCTTCTTGGAGTAATTTGCCTTTTAATAAATTGATTTGTGGAGAGCCTACGAATTTAGCCACAAACACATTGGCTGGCTTATTGTAAATATCATATGGCGTACCGATTTGCTGTGGCACACCTTTATCTAACAAAATTATCTTGGTCGCCAATGTCATGGCTTCAATTTGGTCATGCGTTACGTAGATAATGGTTGAATCTAGTTTGTGATGCAGTTTTTTCAATTCCAATCTCATCTCACCACGCAATTTTGCATCAAGGTTCGATAAAGGCTCATCGAACAAAAAGACTTTAGGTTGGCGCATCAGTGCGCGCCCAATGGCTACGCGTTGCCTTTGACCACCGGAAAGTTGAGCAGGTGTCCGTTTAAGTAAATGATCGATTTGTAGCATTTCAGCGACTTCATTCACTCGTTGCGTAATCTGCTCTTTTGGAAACTTATTGATTTTCATACCGAAGCCGATATTTTCTTCAACTGTCATATGCGGAAATAATGCATAAGATTGAAAAGCCATCGCAATATCTCGGTCTTTAGGATCCGCTAACGTGACATCTTTATCACCAATGAGTACTTGCCCTGAAGTCACATCTTCTAATCCAGCAATTAAACGCAGAAGGGTTGATTTACCACAACCTGATGGCCCTAATAAAACGGTGAAGCCCCCTGCTTCCATCGTTAAATCGATATCATCCAAAATTACGGTTTTTCCGTACGATTTATTAAGATTATTGACGGCTACTGAATACATAATCCATTCCTTTTATTCTTTTTCATTTTGTTCTAGCTGTGAAATTCGCTGATATAGCTCAAGACAAGCTCGTGTATTGTGGTAAGGGCATTTCCATGTAGAAACTTGAGGAAATTGCCACTGGGGTCGATTATTTTGATCGATAGACCAAAACCATTCACCGTTCACCTTATCTATCTGATGCTGAGTAATTGCATGCCAGCATTTCGCCATGGCGTTAATCCACTTACTCTCATGGCTTACCTGATAGGCATTCATAAAACCGACTAAAGCCTCGGCTTGCACCCACCAAACTCGGTTCAAATCAATACCGATATGGCTTTTCCATTCATTGAAAACGAAGCCAGCTTCGGCAAGCGCGTGTTCGTATGTCAATGTAGCCAATTGATAGTTTTTCGCTATCAGTTCCTCTTTCCAAGGCGATGCTGGTAAGTGATCTAATGCTTCATCGAGCAACCAACTGGCTTCAATTTCATGGCCATAAGAAATCACATCGTACGATTCTGCAGTCTCATGATCTCGTGGGGAAATCAGCTTCCAATCACTAGAAAAATACAAACCAAGGTGTCCATTAACTCGGTAAATTCGGCGCTCAAAGACCGATGCGATCCGCTCAATGGCTGAAAGCAAAGATTCACATGACCAGCACTTCGCTAAGTTTGAGTAGGCTTCGAGCACGTGTAAGTGGGTATTCATTGTTTTAGGCGCGAATTTAAAAAACATACCGACATCACCCAAGAGGTGGTTTTCGCAACTAACCCAATGACGCTGAAAGGCATCGTTATAGCCCCCAAGAACACTATCTAGTGCCTTACGCTCAATTAAATGAAATATACGTTTTGCCAGTTCAAGAGCTTCTTCATCTCCAACTGCAGCGTAATACTCACTCAGGGCATAAATTCCAAATGCTTGATTGTAAGTGTGCTTAAGATAATTCGTAACGTTACCATTTTTATCTAGCATCCAAACCAAACCATCATGAGCTTCATCGAATGCGTTTTGAGCTAAAAATTGATAAGCATGTGCAGCCAGTTGCTTATATTCTTCTCGCTTAAACACCTTATAAGCACTAGAGAAAGCCCAGAGAATTCGGCAATGAAGTAAAACTGACTTATCCGCATTTTTATCAACTTTTCCACGATAACTCTCAGAGTAAAAGCCACCATTACTATCATCTTTTAGAGCAGCCCAAAAAGTAAGGATGTTTTCGGCTTCTAGCTGAAACTCTTTTTTTAATTTATTGAGATCAAGCATAAGTTCCCTTATTAAGCATCATCGCTTTGATTTGATAATGTGGATTGATTCTTCATTGCGATCACAAGACCTGGCGTTAATAAATAAAACAGAGCAATTAACGGAAATGCTAAACTCATTAGAGATAAAAACAAAATAGCAACCAATCCTAATATTACTTGCCAATGATGTTTAGAAAAAAAATAAAATGCATTATTCAAATCATCTTTAATCCCAACGGTTTCATACATACTTATTTGAATCGCCAAACATAAAATAACGATCGTCACACCGATGGCAAATGGAATGATCGCGAGTCCAAACACACTTAGAAAATCTAACTGATTCACAACGGCCCAATGCCAATACCACATGGTGCACATAAGCGGGACAACGAGTAATAACCATAATTTATTCGCACGCGCCCAAACAGAACAATACACCCGCCATAGCATCGCCACAGAAACCCGCTCACCTTCCACATACCAACGAATTCCAGTACACATCATTATTAGCGCTGGCATAATACCAAGCACGATACCGCTCGAAAATGAGAAAATAATACCAACCACATTCAACCAAGCAAGCCGTGATAGCCATTGACAAAACCACATAGTATTATTCATTCGCTAGCCTTTCACTGCGCCATTAGTCACGCCTGAATAAATTTGTTTTTGTAGTAGCAAAAATATAATAATCGATGGTAATAAGATAATAACAATACCTGCCGAGATAGTGGTCCACTCCGTACCAAATACGGTAGTAAATTTATATAAAGCTGTAGATACTGTTACTTGAGATGATTCTGGCAAGTACAAAAGTGGAAAGTAAAAATCATTATAAATAAAGATTGTTCTTAAAATTATTATTGTGGCAATAGCAGGTTTCAATAATGGTAATATCACTTTTCTATAAATCAAAAAATACGATGCACCTTCAATTTTCGCAGCTTCATCAAGCTCTACAGGAATACCTTTCATAAATTGCAAAAACACATAGATCATCACCACATCTGCACCTATATATAATAAGATTACAGATGCTTTATGGTTAATTAATCCTAACGATTTGATCACCTCAAAAGTCGCTACTTGTGTTGTCACTGCTGGAATAACCATAGCGACGACATAAGCAAGAAGAACCAATTTTTTGCCTTTGAATTCAAAACGAGAAAGCACATAAGCCACTTGGGTACCAAACACAATCGTAAAGATAAGTGAGATAATAAGAATAGATCCCGTGTTAAAAAATGCGAGGCCGAGATCACCGTCAGTAAACACTTTGATGTAATTACTAAAATTGAAAAAACTTTCCGGTAATGACACTTTATTCGTGCTGTAATACTCTGGCAGCGTCTTAAATGAAGCCATTAAGACTGAATATGGTGGAACCAATACAGCAATCGAAGCAATAATCAGTGTGGCATATTTAAACAGCTGCCAAAATACCCAAGATGGCTTTGATAAATTTTGTTTAAACCGCGCTTTCTTCATCGCTTTTTCATTTTTTGCGTATTCCACATTACGTTGATGAGCTCCTGAGGCTAAAACCTTATCCATACTATTTTCCTTCCTTAAACAAGACTTTTTGCAAAATCATGAATAAAACAACAATCATCAGCAGTAAGACTGCCATTGCCGACGCCAAGCCAAAATCATTAAAGTTAAAGGCCGTTTCAAGCGTTGCCATTACAAACGTTTTGGTACCATTAGCGCCTTTGGTAATGATCATAGGGATTTCGAATACAGAAAGAGAGCCAACAAAAGCAAGCAAGACCTGTAGACCTATCACCATTTTGATTGAAGGAAGTGTAATGAAACGGAATTGGTGCCATTCAGATGCACCTTCAATTCGTGCGGCTTCATACTGGTCTTGTGGAATCGATTGCAGCACACCGTAAAATAGAATTAGATTAAAGCCCAAATAACGCCAAATCGAAGCCGCAACCAGTGACCAATTCACAATATCTGAATCCATTAGCCAAGGTCGAATTAAGTTTTCTAACCCGATGACCGTCAAAAAGCTATCCAGCGCCCCATCCACTTGATAGAAGATTTGAAACACCATAGACGCAGCCACAGCATTCAATACAAAAGGAATAAAAAGAAGCGTTTTAAATATGTTTCTTCCTGCTAATTTTGAGTTAACCAACACTGCAAACCACAAAGACAACACCAGTTGGATCACGGCACCTACGAAATAATAGAGCGTAACCAATAGTGGATTTAGCTGTTCTGGCTCCTGCCAAAGATAAGTGAAGTTATCTATACCAATAAATTCCTTCACTGGTGCATACCCATCCCAGTCAGTTGTACTCATATAGAAAAGCTGTGATGCGGGGTAATAAGAAAAGGTAAACAGCAATGCTAGCGGAATCGCTAAAAATGCGACCACGATAAGCCTTTGTTGCTGTCGTAATGTTAATTTAATCATTTTCACTCCAATCCAATGTCGGTCTTGCAAAAATGATAACGTTACGATTTATGGCTGTGTAGCTATGATATAAATAGTTGTGAACTAGATCCGAAATGAGAGCTGATTTTCAGTTAAAAACCCGACACCAAACAACAAAATTGTAACGTTACGATTTTAACTCAGAGTAGAATTTTAATAATAAACACGAAATGAGAGTTTCAAACGATAAAGTGGCAAATCTATGCATAAAAACGTGTTCGAATTGAAATTCAATACTGAAACAAATGTAAACATTCAGATCAAAAAAACCCGAATCGTTCTGAGACTACATCTGGCTTATGCTGCACACAAAACATAAACCATTCATCAGAACCATTCGGGGCGCACCTAAAGGAGACAAAAAAGTGCGGTAAAAACTGAGCTTTTGCGGCGCACTACCCTCATTCCCAAATATGATGGCAGTACACGAGTCCAGTGCAATCACTCAGCTATAACAAAGAAGAAATTCAACTTAATCTCTTACTCTCCACGAATATTGTGATTCCCACGCGCCTCAATCGCTTTGATTAACGCGGAGTGATCCCAGCTAGAGCCATCCATTTCCGCGCACTCAGTGAATAATTGCTGCGCGGTGGCGGTATTCGGGAGATCGAGTCCAAGTTGTTTAGCACCCGTTAATGCTAGGTTTAAGTCTTTTTGGTGCAACGCAATTCTAAAGCCTGGGTCAAATGTACCTTTCACCATGCGCTCGCCATGCACTTCTAAAATTTTAGAGTTAGCAAATCCGCCCATTAATGCGTTACGTACGCGCGCAGGGTCTGCACCCGCTTTTGAGGCAAATACCAAGGCTTCAGATACCGCTTCAATATTCAATGCTACGATGATTTGGTTCGCGACTTTACAGATCTGCCCAGCGCCATTATCACCGACTAAGGTAATGTTTTGGCCCATGACTTCAAACAAAGGCTTGGCACGTTCAAATGCCGCTTCACTGCCGCCCACCATGATGGTCAGTGATGCGTTGATTGCACCAATTTCACCGCCAGACACAGGGGCATCTAAATATTCCGCGCCACATTCTTTGATTTGCTTTGCAAACTCTTGTGTTTCGATCGGCGCAATTGAACTCATATCAATCACCAATTTGCCTGCTGACAAACCTTGCGCAATACCGTTGTCACCAAATAGCGCGTCTGCTACATCCGGTGTGTTTGGCACCATTGTGATGATCACATCTGATACTTGCGCCGCTTCTTTACCACTGTGAACCACGGTCGCACCGCCATCGACTAATTCTTGTGGCGGAGCAACAAAGTGATCCGATACCACAATTTGATAACCGGCTTTTTGTAAATTCAGCGCCATAGGTTTACCCATGATGCCTGTACCAATAAATGCAATCGTTGGAGTCGTCATAATCTCGTCCTTAAAATTTGTTTTTTATATATTCAGTAAATTCAATTACGCCATTTCTTTTAGCCAAGTAAGGCCTTCTTGCGTAGTGGTTTTCGGTTTGTACTCACAGCCAACCCAACCGTCATAACCTATGCTGTCTAAATGCTTAAACAAAAATGGGTAGTTAATCTCGCCCGTTCCTGGTTCATGTCGACCTGGGTTATCGGCCAATTGCACATGCTGAATTTGGCCTAAGTGCTCACTCAATGTTGGCGCGAGATTCCCTTCCATAATCTGCATGTGATAAATGTCGTATTGGAAATTCAAATTATCACTGCCCACTTTGGCGATAATATCGAGCGCTTGCTGAGTGTTCGTTAGAAAGAAGCCTGGAATATCACGCGTGTTAATCGCTTCGATAATCAAGCTAATACCGTTTTCTTTGAGCGCCCCTGCGGCAAAACGTAAGTTATTCACAAAGGTTTCTTCGGCCTGCTCAGGTGTCACACCATCTGGTACGATGCCCGCGAGGCAATTCACCTGCTTACAATCGAGTGCTTTGGCATATTGAATCGCTTTCGCAACACCTTGTTGAAACTCATCAACACGTTTCGGATCAACCGCAATACCGCGGTCACCATCAAGCCAATTACCCGCCGGCAAGTTAAACAACACTTGTTGTAGGTTATTTTCGTGTAACACTTGTTGAATCGTGCTTGGTTCAAAGTCATACGGAAATAAATATTCCACGCCATGAAACCCAGCCTGGGCGGCTAAACCAAAGCGTTGTAAAAAATCCACTTCGGTAAATAGCATGGATAAGTTCGCTGCAAACTTAGGCATATCCTTCTCCTAATTTCGGTTCGTTCGTAAAAGGTTCTGTTCATTCGTAAAACATGAGTGCTTAACGCTAGCTATTGATTAAAAGTAATCGCGGTTGGCGCATCGCCTTGCTCAGTGGCTAAGCTTTCAAACTCATTCACGCCATCGATTTCTACGCCCATGGCGATGTTGGTCACGCGCTCTAAAATGAATTCCACCACTACCGGTACACGATGTTTTGCCATCAATTGTTTCGCTTGTTCAAAGGCAGCCGGTGCATCTTCTGGTTTACGCACTCGAATCGCTTTACAGCCTAAGCCCTCAACGACTGCAACATGATCCACACCATAACCTTCCATCTCAGGTGAGTTTTGGTTTTCAAAGGCAAGCTGAACGCAGTAATCAATATCGAATTGGCGCTGGGCTTGTCGAATCAAACCTAGGTAAGAGTTATTCACCACCACATGAATGTAAGGCAGGTTGAATTGCGCACCGGCGGCTAATTCTTCAATCATGAACTGGAAATCGTAGTCACCAGAAATCGCCACAATCGGACGGTTTGGATCGGCTGCGCGTACCCCTAGTGCTGCAGGAATCGTCCAACCTAGCGGGCCAGCTTGACCACAGTTGATCCAATGACGCGGTTTATACACATGCAAGAACTGCGCTGCTGCAATTTGCGATAGACCAATGGTGCTGACGTAACAGGTATCTTCACCAAATGCTTTGTTCATTTCTTCATAAACACGCATCGGTTTCATCGGCACTTCTTCATAGTGAGTTTTACGCAATAGCGTTGATTTACGTTCGATACATTCGCTCACCCAAGCGGCGCGATCTTTTAGTTTACCTGCTGCTTTCATTTCTTTAGCGACTTCAACAAACAGCGTCAGTGCTGATTTTGCGTCCGACACAATGCCAAGATCTGGGCAGAACACGCGGCCGATTTGCGTCGGCTCGATATCAACATGAACAAACTTACGGCCTTGAGTGTAGACATCGACCGAACCGGTATGACGGTTAGCCCAGCGGTTACCGATACCCAATACAAAGTCCGACGCTAACATGGTGGCATTGCCATAACGATGCGAGGTTTGTAGCCCCACCATGCCAGCCATGAGTTCATGATTATCAGGAATACTGCCCCAGCCCATTAAGGTAGGGATAACGGGTACATTGAGAATTTCCGCTAGCTCTTGCAGTTCAGCGCTAGCGCCTGCGTTGATCACGCCACCACCAGACACAATTAACGGCCTTTCAGATTCAGTTAGCATAGTTAAAGCTTTTTCAATCTGAGCGCGATTTGCTTTCGGTTGATAAGCTTCCAATGGCTCATAAGTGTCGATATCAAATTCGATTTCTGCCAATTGCACATCCAAAGGCAAATCAATTAAAACCGGGCCTGGACGACCAGAGCGCATAATATGGAACGCTTGTTGAAATGCGCGCGGCACCAAAGCTGGCTCTAACACAGTCGTTGCCCATTTGGTGACAGGTTTGGCGATCGATTCAATATCCACCGCTTGGAAATCTTCTTTATGCAAACGAGCACGCGGCGCTTGTCCGGTAATACATAAAATGGGAATAGAGTCTGCTGAAGCAGAATACAAACCCGTGATCATGTCTGTCCCTGCTGGGCCTGACGTACCAATACACACACCAATATTATTGTCGTGGGTTCGTGTATACCCTTCCGCCATGTGAGACGCGCCTTCCACGTGGCGAGCTAGAATGTGGTCAATACCGCCAATCTTTTTCATCGCGGCATAAAAAGGGTTAATCGCCGCACCTGGCACGCCAAAGGCAATATCCACCCCTTCTTTTTTAAGCACTTCCACTGCTGCTTCGATTGCTTTCATTCTCGCCATAAGTCAATTCCTTTTATTATTGTATACAATTAAAAATACATAATTCAGTCTAGACAGGCATTTTTGGAATGGGCAAATAAAAAACAAAATTTTTTTTCAATTCACGCAAAAAACAAACCTAGAGGCATGTTTATAAAGGAAATATTTCTGATCCAACCAGTTTACTTACAACTGGACTTAGTCCACAAAACGTTAAATATTCTTTGATCTTTTGTGAAAACGAGGATATACATACACAAGAATTAAAAACATTAATGTACACAATTTTGTTTAAACCCATTTTATAGAAGATGAACATTTCAACCCATGTATCCCTATACATTCCCCCAAGTTGTTGAGAGCGCTCATTTTCAAACTCATAAACTCGAAAGCTCATCGAACTAGCCTTTGAGTAAGACATGTTCATAAAGGAGACGATTATGCACAGCACTGAGGACCGTGAAACAGACATGCAAACCCGACAATCAAGAGCAATTGAAGTCGTCGGTGAGCTAAAAAACCAACAGCAAAAAGACATTTTGTCTGAGCAAGCCCTGAATTTTTTAGACGCTTTAGTCACTAAATTTACTGCGCCACTGAACGAAGCTTTGCAACTACGTCGTCAACGCCAAGCGCAATTTGATGCCGGTGAATTGCCAGGATTCCGTGAAGACACCAAAGCGATTCGTGAAGACAAATCATGGAAAGTCGCGCCAACCCCGCAAGTCTTACAAGACCGCCGCGTAGAAATCACAGGGCCTGTTGATCGTAAAATGGTGATCAACGCGCTGAACTCTGGCGCCAAAGTGTTTATGTGTTGTTTTGAAGATGCGTCTTCTCCAACCTGGGATAACATGCTAGATGGTCAAATCAACCTGAGTGATGCTAACGCGGGCACCATCAGCTACTTCGATGAGAAAAAAGGCAAGCAATACGATTTAGTCTCGAGCCCAGCACAGCTTCTCGCTCGTCCTCGTGGCCTACATCTGCCTGAAAAGCATATCCAATATCAAGGTCAAGCGATTGCAGGCTGTTTAATGGATTTCGCGTTGTACTTCTTCCATAACTACCAAACGCGCGCGCAAAAAGGCGAAGGCGTGTACTTCTACATTCCAAAATTGGAAAGTATGGAAGAAGCCAAGTGGTGGGATGATGTGTTCCGCTTTACCGAAGAATATTTCAACGTTGAGATCGGCACCATTCGTGCCACCGTTCTGATTGAAACTCTACCTGCGGTTTTCCAAATGGAAGAAATGCTGTACGTGATGCGCGATCATATTGTTGCGATGAACTGCGGCCGTTGGGACTACATTTTCAGCTACATCAAAACGTTGAAAAACCATAAAGATCGCATCCTGCCAGACCGTCATAGTGTTGGTATGGATAAACCATTCTTGAATGCCTATAGCCAACTACTGGTGAAAACTTGTCACGCCCGTGGTGCGCTGGCGATGGGCGGTATGTCTGCTTTCATTCCAAACTCTGACCCAGATGTGATGAAGCAAGTACTGGCGAAAGTGGAAGAAGATAAAAACCGCGAATCATCAAATGGCCACGATGGCACTTGGGTTGCCCACCCGAAACTTGTTGATGTCGCGATGACCATTTTTGAAAACAAACTGGAAGGCAAGATTAACCAAGTTGATTTTGACAGCAGCTATGTCGGTGACATTACGGCAGAGCAATTACTCGAGCCGTGCCAAGGCCCACGTAATGAAGAAGGCTTACGTAAAAACATTCGTATCGCGCTTTATTACATTGAATCTTGGATTAGCGGCGTAGGCTGTGTACCGATTTATGGCCTAATGGAAGATGCAGCAACCGCAGAAATTTCTCGCGCAAGCATCTGGCAATGGATCAAACACGGCGTACAACTCGACGATGGCCAAGTGGTAACAGAGGACTATTTCCGTTCGCTGTTGGCAGAAGAACTAAACACAATCAAACAAGAAGTTGGCGAGCAACGTTATGCTCAAGGACGATTTGAAGAAACGGCCAAGATGTTCGATACCTTATCGACCCAAGACGATTTTGCAGAGTTCTTGACACTACCGAGCTATCCGCTTCTTCGTTAATAACCCAGCTTACAATACTCTCTGTTTCTTTCGAGCCCCCTCGTCATGGGTAAGGAACAGAGAGTTTTTGTAAACTGATACCAATGCCATTCATACCGAAACTGGCTTGGTATTTTAATGAGGATCCTGATCATGAGTTTGACACTGCAACAAGCATTAAGTATTACCCAAGGTGCGTTTAGCGCCGCAATACATTTAAAAAGTGCTCCACTCACTGTGGCTGTATTAGACAGTGGTGGCAAACTGATTTCCCTACAACGACAAGACGGTTCGAGTATGATGCGACCCGATATTGCCATTGCCAAAGCATGGGGAGCGCTCGCATTAGGATGCTCATCAAGAAAATTAGCGCAAGATGCTCATGATCGACCAGCCTTTATCTCAGCCATTAATGTACTGGCTCACGGCAATATGGTGCCAGTACCGGGTGGGATCATCGTCCACAATGAATTAAAACAAGTGCTGGGTGCCGTTGGTATTAGTGGTGACTTGTCAGATTTAGACGAAAAGTGTGCGTTAGAAGGCATTTTGCATGCAAAGTTGTATTCATCAGAGACTTAGATAAACTAAGGTCTATAATGTACAATCTAAGGGCGTTGTTATCTTTGACGTTTTTCACCTTTGAACGCCCCTTACTTTTACCTATCGGTTTTTAGCAGACCAGATTTTTAGCAGAAATAGGCCATGACAAAATTAACTAAGTTATCGAATACTAAAATTCAAGCAAAAGCCAACAATCAAACACAAGATGATGTGGTGTATTGCCACATCTTCGATGCCATTCTTGAACAGCGTCTTCCTCCGAGCACCAAGTTAAATGAAGAGTCGCTCAGTGAAATCTTTGGGGTTAGCCGCACCATCATTCGTCGTGCACTGTTGCGTTTATCACTCGAGCAAGTTGTCGATATTAAACCTAACCGTGGAGCAACCGTTGCCGCTCCGACTATCGATGAAGCGATTCAAATATTAAAAGCGCGTGAAATAGCAGAATTAGCGGTTACAGAGTTAGCCACTGAAAACTGTCATCCTCAGCAGATGCAAGTATTACGCAACCTGGTATCCAGTGAAAATGAAGCGATTGCTAATGGTGATGTGGGTAAAGGGATTCGTTTATCCGGTGAGTTCCATATCGAGCTAGCTAAAATGGCAAAGAATGCCCCTCTGCTGCATTTCTTACGTAGCCTGGTTTCGCAAACCTCTTTGCTGATCGCACAATATGAAGGCAGTAATAACAGTAACTGCTCTCAAGACGAACACACCAACCTACTGAATGCGATTGAAGCCGGTGATAAAGCCAAAGCACACGAGCTAATGGAACACCACTTACAGCACATTAAAGCCAACCTGAACCTCACTGATGATGCGACTTCAAGTGATTTGCATGTGGTGTTCTCAAATATCATTCGCTCACGGGCATAAACTAGCAACATTTCATAAAATAACGAAAGGCAGAGTGGTTAAACTCTGCCTTTTTTGATTTTAGGGGCATGGCATAAGCATCATGCTAGTTATCTTGGACGTTCTCTGAAACTCTTTTTTGAATGCAAACGGCTTAGGCTTATAGGACCAAACCATTTCTATCAGATTAGGAAAAATATGTTAAAGCTTTGAATGTATATTAATTGCCCATCTCAAAGGCGAGTGCTAACATTTGTACACACAACAACAAAGGAAGACATCATGGACACTAGAATTCAATTTCGTGTTGATGAGGAAACAAAACGCCTAGCTCAACAGATGGCTGAAAGCCAAGGTCGCACACTCAGCGATGCTTGCCGAGAGCTTACTGAGCAACTCGCTGAGCAACAAAGAAAAGCGTTATCTCACGATGCATGGTTAACTGAACAAGTAAACCTAGCATTTGATAAGTTTGACTCAGGAAAATCCATTTTCGTTGAACACCAAACCGCTAAATCTCGAATGGAAGAGCGCAAAGCCAGAATCCGTAATCGAGGTAAGCAGTGATTTTATGGGAAGAGGAGTCACTTAATGATCGTGAAAAAATCTTTGAGTTTCTTTATGACTTCAACCCTGATGCGGCAGAAAAAACTGACAATCTCATTGAAGCTAAAGTAGAAAATTTGCTTGAGCAACCACTGATGGGAGTTCAGCGAGATGGCATTCGTGGACGATTACTCATTATTCCTGAGATTTCGATGATCATTTCTTACTGGGTCGAAGACGATATCATCCGAGTTATGCGTGTACTACACCAGAAACAAAAATTTCCTATGGAATAGTCGTAAGTAAGAGCCATTCTACACATGGCGATGATGTCAGCAATGCCATGTAATCCAGTGTTTAAAGCCACTTATCAACGCCTTTTAGACGCAGAAAAACCGGAGAAAGTCGCCATTATTGCCTGTGTTAGAAAGATGGTTGTTACTTTAAATTCGATGCTACGAGATGGCGTCATGTTGGTTAAAAATAAAGCTAAAATTTAGCTATTGACGCCATACTCGATTGTTAGGCATAACTACTTGTTTGCCATATAGTTTGGATTACCAGCCAAATAGCTAGTATTGTCAAAGCTTGGTTTAACACATCTTACTGCACCATCTAACATTGCTAATTGCTGAAATTCCGAAGTAAGAAACAGCTTTATGTGGCAATGGAGGTCTCGGGATTCGTGCCTAAATACTGCAACCAAGTACTCTGGGCTACTGGCTTGTTCATAAACTTTGGTCAGATGACATTGATATTCACTTAATATCGATTGTGATATAAGCGCATCGCCCAAATTCACAGAAAACCACTCACATGTTGAAATCATAATGTTCTGCCTAACGCTTATTAACCGGCAAAGTGCCGCTTTTCCTGACAACACTTTGCCTGTTCAATTTTTCCACTATACATCAAATAGATAATAACCCCATGAATTATAATAAATATTTATTCAATTACTTTGATGTAAGTTGGAAAATGCGGCACTTCGCCATTTAGCCACCTTTCTAACTCACTTTGGCGCAAAAATAAGTTACTAGCATCAACCCTCCCCAGCCCTCCCTTGGCTTAGAATATTACTGCCAAGTTATTTTCACTGGTAAAGAGAGGGAGTTATTCGAGCGCGCTTTCTGTGTAGCTGCATGCATTGAGACTAAACGCATCAAAGATCAGCTCTTCCCCTTGTTAGGTGATGTCACTTGGTAGCAGAAGTCGATATAAGGGGAAGTGGGGATGGGGTTGGTTACGCCAAACTATTTTGGGGAATGATTAAAAAAGGCAGGATACTAATATGAAGTGATCACTGCCTTTTAGGTAGAAAAGTTTTTGGTGTGGGTATTACTTATAATGTAAACGACTTTGTAGACGTGACTTTAAAGCGCCATCCGCTAAACCTGCTGCATGAATTTCCAAATCTCGCCAATCTTGCTCGGTAAACGCTTGGTAGGTTTTTTCAATTAAACCTTGTTTCACGTCCCCCGACACAAAGGCTGCTTCTAGTGCGCATAAGGTCACATCTAACAGCTCAATGCGAGAAAAACCAAAGACCTGTGAAGCAATGCGGTATTCTTTTTCTACATCTGTACCGAACAAACCGGCATCATCGGTATTAATCGACAGGCGAACCCCTTTTTCATACAAACGGCGTAATGGGTGCTTATCAAGTTTTTGTTCAAACTCTGTCACCAAGATACGGTTGCTGGTCGGAGCGACTTCTAAAGTGATTTGCTTAGCAATGAGTTCATCAATTAATGCTTCGTCTTTAATTGCCGCGATGCCATGCCCAATTCGCTTCGCGCCAAATTTCAACGCATTACGGATACTTTCAGGGCCGCGTATTTCTCCAGCATGGTAAGACTTAGGCAGAGGAATGTTATCGACTAGCTCATGCACGTAAATAAAATCTTCAAACTCACCCGATTTTTCATTACCGGCGATGTTGAAACCGGTAATGATGTCACGTGGATTCTGGGCAATGAAATCGACGCTCATGTCCATGTCTTCACGGCTTAAATGACGCACACCACACCCTTGCAAGCGTGTTTCCGTGCCGAACTCTTGCTTAACTTCGTTGATAGCACGCTCAATCCCATCCATGAACTCATGATATTGCGGTGCATTCAAGGTGACCTTACCTTGCGCATCTTGCTGGCAGCATAGATGGTAGGCCGAGGTGATCATTTCACAATAAATCATGCCCTGCGCGGCATTACGGCTAAGGTAGTCTTTCATGATGAGGTAATAATCATCGGCATCACGAACCAAATCTGCCACCACATCATACGCGGTTACAAAAGCACCAAAATCGGTTTCATCGTATTGATAGCGGCCATTAGGAAACTCTTCTTGATCGTAAGCGCCTTTTGGATATAAGAAGTCATCCGGCAGAGCCACATTGTGCTTTTTAGCGAGGATCAAAGCCAATTCAGGGGTAACCGAACCTTCAATATGTTCGTGTAGAATGACTTTTGGAAGGGCTGTATTTTTTTCAAGAGCACTAGTCATCTGTGCTTTCCTTATTATTTTTAATTCTGATCGTAACGCTTAGTTTATGGTTTCAGCTTAGAGAAACAATGACGTTGTTACCAACTGAAACACAGCAAACGTTTACTCTTATTTTATATACCCAAGTGACCTCAAGATGCAGAATTCAGAGCTATCATCCAAGTCTTTAGACAAGGAAGATTTATGCGGAATGTAAGCACCTTTCAAGTAAATCTGACGCTGGCTAAGGGCTTGGATGAAGCTCCCGGAGGGCAAGTTAAAACAAGCTTTATGCTGCGTTAAATTGAACAGAGATAGAATCACTATGATCATATTCAATTTGCCTTGCCTAAAACTTGTTTTATTCTTGCTGAAACTCGCATCTTGAGGTTACTTGGGTATAAAACCTAGCCTAAAACAACAAAAGCTTAGGACATATTGCCCTAAGCTTTTGTGAGATTGCATCTGAGATTATTTGCCAGCTTCTCGCTGTGACTTTTTCTTTTCTAATTTTTGTTGACGCTTGGCTTCCATCAACTTCACCGCATCGCCACCAACATGAGTTTCCCCACGTTGTTTGGCTAACTGCACTTGTTTTTCACGCTCACGGAAACGTTCAATTTGCTCTTCACTGTGGTGACCATAACAATGCGGACAGCTGACACCCTGTTCAAATTGTGGCGTGGCTTTATCGGCTTCTGTGATTGGCAAACGACAGGCATTACAGAGTTCGTAGTCACTTTTCTCTAAACTGTGATTGACGGCCACACGACCATCAAATACATAGCAATCGCCCTTCCACAAGCTTTCTTCCTCCGGCACTTCTTCAAGATATTTTAAAATCCCGCCTTCAAGGTGATACACCTCTTCAAAGCCTTGCTCTTTTAAATAAGCAGTGGATTTTTCACAACGAATCCCACCAGTACAGAACATTGCGACTTTTTTGTGTTTTTCCGGGTCCATATTCTGTTTTACGTAATCAGGAAATTCACGAAACGTCTCAGTTTTTGGATTGACCGCTCGCTCAAATGTACCCAATTCAATTTCGTAATCGTTGCGTGTATCTACCACAAACACTTCAGGATCGGAAATCAAGTTATTCCAATCTTTTGGCTTAACGTAAGTACCAACCACTTGTTTAGGATCGATACCTTCCACGCCCATAGTGACAATTTCTTTTTTCAGCTTCACTTTCGAGCGGTTAAATGGCATTTCCTGGTGATAAGAGAGTTTGTAATTTGTGTCAGCCAAGCGCGAGTCTTGTTTAAACCAAGCCAACAGAGCATCAATGCCTTGTTGAGTCGAGGCAACCGTGCCATTGATTCCTTCTTCAGCTAATAACAAAGTACCGCGAATTTGCCGCTCTTCCATCAGGGCTAGCAAAGGTTCTTTTAGTGATAAATGATCATCAAGTGTGACAAATTTATAGAGTGCACATACAACAAACTGACTCATGGACTTCCTTACACAACAACATAAAAACAATTTGGCTACATTGTATTCGAAAACCCTCAGCACAAATACTCATACTTTATGTGCTTATTGCGTATTTTATAAACAAAAACACGTCAAAATGCCTTATTTGGTAAAATCGCCGTCAGAGGTTGTTATAAATTCGTTAATTTCATTCACTTAGCATCGCAATTCTTTTTAACTAAGCTAAAGTTAATGGGTACACCACATTTACAATTTATTTTTTTGACATTTCTCCCTAGCCTAACCGGTTGAAAACTTGTTTTATTTTCGATTTCAATTAGGAAAGGCATTACATATCTCACACATAAAGGAGTGAATATGAGAACACAAAATTGGTTAAAACCATTCGCACTTGCTTCGTTTTTCGCCTTAGGGCTTGCTGCTTGTGATAATAGTTCTTCTGATGAAACTGCAGGAGAAAAAGTCGATGCCGCGGTTGAACAAACTCAACAAATGGCAGATGACGCAGGCCAAAAAATGGATGACATGGCTACCGATGTTCAAGAGTCTGCTTCTGAAGCGTCTGACCAAATGGGAGAACAACTCGACCAAGCGGGCGATGCAATGTCTGATCAAGCTGACGCCGCAGCCGCTAAAGTAGATGAAATGGCCGATGATATGTCTGATTCAGCTAACGATGCTAAAGACTCAATGGATGATATGGCCACTGATGCTGGTAACGCCATTGAAGACAAATGTGAAGACATTAAAGAAGGCATGAAAGCCGAAGATACGGATTGTTAATCGTTAAATAACATTCCTCCCCCCAACAAAGTAAAATAAAACCACTGATTTCGGTCAGTGGTTTTTTGTTTGAGTCATGAGCACAAGCACTTTCGACGAGCTTCAAAGCTTAGCTTAGCTTAATTAAATTGAATGTTGAGCCTACCCCAACTCAACCTCAGTTCTCACCAGCATCAACCCTGCTCTTAAACCGGGCCTGACGTTGGCGTTAGGAAATAATACCCACTCTTTTGGATGTTCGACTTTATAAGTGGTGTCACCATCCGTCGCGAGCACTTCACCTTGTTCAAAAGCGGTAAAGTTTTTCACCGAATCAGGGAAGTTAAGTGCAAAATCTTCACTGAGCTTGGTCAACTGTTGCGTAACTTGGTAAACCAAAATATGAGAATCGGTGGCGGTTGAGGAATCCTGCACACCTTTTTCGATCAGGTTGCGCAGTGCCAGATCAATATGGGTAAATTGAGTTAAATCATTTTGTCCAAACGGTTTTGCTTCACCTAGCTCTAGCGTACAACTGTTTGCGCCACAATGATGACTAGAAAAGTAAGAGAATGTGCCACTTGGAGCTTGGTTTAATACCGCGGCTTCTACGTCTGCACTTTCTAGCCAATCAAATAAATGGCGGCTAAATATGGCCGATTCTTGAAAAGGCAACACAGCAAAGCGCTCATGATGGGAGCCACGAATCGCAGTGTGTAAATCCAAGTGCCATTTATAACCTGTTGTGAATGTAGCAAAAAACGCGTGGGTGATTGACTCTAATTGCGCGGCTCTTTGCGTCTCATAGCAATCATCATATTGAGTGTGCTGGCCGCTGAATAACCGGTTCATATCAATTTGCTGGTAACGCTCACCGGTTTGCATCGCTTGTGGATTTCCCAATAGCAGCAATAAGCGCACATTCAAAGTTAATGCTCCGCTATTAAGATCGCACAATATGCTATCGAGTAACTCAATCGGGGCGGTTTCATTGCCATGAACACCCGCAGAGATCGCAATATGATCTTGGCTTTCTTGTGAACGGTTAGCACTCTGCTCTAGCGGCTCTAACAGTAAGGCGCCATGTGCTAACCATTTCCAAGCAAAGCCGTTACTTTTACCTTCACACTGCTCAGGGATTTGTTGCTCTAATGTCAATGCCAGGAAGTCTTGAATCATAGTCCCCCCTACACTTTTTGGAACGGATAAATGCTGCCTAAGCCTAAGATTTGCGTCAGTTCATCGAGAGCCTGACGGTTATCACGCAGTAATTGTGGATCCGCTAAATCACTTTCCAATAAACGATCTCGATAAAAGCGCTCCACCCAAGCATTTAAAGTCGCAAACAGCTGATCATTCATAAATACATTTGGCGTAACGGCTTGTAATTCGGCTTCGGTTAACACCACCCGCTGACGCAAGCACGCAGGTCCGCCGCCATTACGCATACTTTCACGTAAATCAAACACCGTGACTTCGTCAATTGGGCTTTGGCTCGCGAGCAGTTCATTCAAGTAACGCCACACATTTTCGTTTTGACGAGATTCTTCCGGCACCACCAGCAACATCTTGCCATCAGGCTTTGTGAGTAGTTGGCTGTTAAATAAGTAGGTATCAACGGCATCTTGCACCGAGACTTGCTCAGTCGGCACTTCAATTGGTACAAAATCACAATCCACTGCGGACAATTTATAACGTATGTCATCAAACGCGGCGTCTTTATTCAGGAAAGCTTGCTGATGATGGAATAACACTGGGCCATTACTGACAGCAATGACATCATTATGAAACACACCCTGGTCAATAACCTCTGGGTTTTGTTGCAAAAATACAGTTTGTTCCGCTTTTAAACCATGTAGCCTTGCGACGGCCTGACTGGCTTCAAGCGTTTGTCTTGCTGGATATCGTGTTGGTTCAATTTGACCGCCTAATGCTTGACGACCATAAACAAACACTTCAACTCCTTTGCTACCATAATCGGCACATAAGCGATTGTGATTGGCCGCGCCTTCATCCCCCATCATGGCTTGTTGTGGCAACGCATCGTGGTGCGCAAAAAAGTCATCATTATTGAAGATCGCTCGAAATGTTGCGCTCGTGGTTTCCGCTTCAATCGCACGATGAAACTTATTGTTCAAGTTCGCAATTGTGAAATGTGCGCGCCCATCTAATGTATCGGCAGACGGTGACATAGTGGCTGCATTGGCTGTCCACATACAAGAGGCAGAACTCACTTGCGACAACAACTTCGGTGACTGGCTGGCAACCGCCGCTAAAATTTGTTCATCGCTGCCACTAAAGCCAAGTTGACGCAAAGTGGGGATATGCGGCCTTTCATGGGGTGGCAATACCGCCTGCTTGAATCCCATATCACTCAAGGCTTTCATTTTCTTCAAACCTTGTAATGCAGCTAATTTAGGATTCGAGACTGCATTCTGATTACTGGTTGATGCCACATTGCCAAACGACAATCCTGCGTAATGATGAGTTAAGCCAACTAGGCCATCAAAGTTAACTTCATAGGCTTTCATATATTCTCCTACATCCTTTATACCCAAATCACTTGGGTATAAGAGTGCCCATTTGGCTTAAAAAGACAAACCCGGTGATAATTGTTCCGGCAGTGCAACTGTCTCACTTTCCAATGATGCCATTGGCCATGCGCAATAATCAGCCGCGTAATACGCACTTGGGCGATGGTTTCCTGAAGCACCATTACCACCAAATGGCGCTGCGCTCGATGCACCAGTAAGCGGTTTGTTCCAATTCACAATGCCCGCTCTGGATTCAATCAACAATTGTTCATAATGATCACGTTTAGGTGAAATCAAACCTAATGACAGGCCATATCGAGTGTCATTGGCTATCGCTAATGCTTGATCAAAAGTTTGGTAGCGAATAATGGTCAATAACGGGCCGAAATGCTCTTCATCTGCAATACCATCAATGCCTGTTACGTCAACAATACCAGGGATTAATAAGGCTTTATCTGAATGAATCTGTTTCATTTCCAGTAAGCATGTCGCACCTTTGTCAAGCAAGTCTTGCTGCGAAGCCAACAACTGCTTGGCCGCTTGCAATGAAATCACGCTTCCCATGAAAGGTGCCGGTTCTGCGTTCCATTCACCAACGTTGATGGCTTTGCTGACTTCCACTAAACGAGCAATGAACGCATCTCCTTGCTGCCCTTCTTTCACCAATAAACGACGTGCGCAGGTGCAACGTTGCCCAGCCGAAATAAAGGCAGACTGAATGGTGAGGTGTACCGCGGCATCAAGGTCAACAATCTCTTCCACAATTAAGGCATTATTCCCACCCATTTCTAATGCGAGAATTTTCTCTGGCTGACCGGCAAGTTGTCGATGCAAGTGATAACCGGTATTTGCGCTGCCAGTAAAAAGCAACCCATCAATATCTTTGTGAGAGGCTAATGCTTCGCCGGTTTCTCTTCCGCCTTGTACCAAATTGATCACACCCTCTGGCAACCCAGCTTGTTGCCAGAGTTTTAATGTTTCTTCCGCTGTCCAAGGGGTGAGTTCACTCGGTTTAAACACCACGGTATTACCGGCGAGCAATGCTGGAACGATATGACCATTAGGCAAATGACCAGGAAAATTATAAGGACCAAATACCGCTAATACGCCATGAGGACGATGACGCAACACCGCTTGCCCATCCGGCATCTCCGTTACTTTTTCACCGGTTCTTTCTTGGTAGGCTTGCAGTGAAATCGCCACCTTGCCGATCATGGCCCCCACTTCGGTTAACGTTTCCCAATGAGGCTTTCCTGTTTCTTGTGAAATCACTGCCGCCAACTGGCTTTTCTTTTCTGTGAGCTGCTGTACAAATCGCTCTAATAAGGCAATTCGATCGGCGAGCGGCATTCTCGCCCAAGATGGAAACGCAGCTCGTGCGGCTTGAACGGCGTCATTCACATCTTCCGCACTAGCTTGTTTACCTTGCCAAATGGGAAGATTGGCCGCGGGGTTCGTTTTATCTAATACTCCACCACGCCCTTCACGCCATTGTCCGTTAATCAATAAATTCAAATGAGACATTATGCTTTCTCCTCCGGAAATAAGGTTACTGCACGAATAACATCACCTTCTTTCACACCGAGTGCTTCGGCAATCTCAGGTAATATTTTGATTTGATCTTGTTCAAACGCCACTTTAGCCAGCACTGAACGGTAGTTGAGGTAGTCTTGATTGGCCAGTAAATACACTGGGCTATCTGAGTCTTGTTCATTTTCTGAGGCGCTAGAATCAGGCAAGATAGAAACCGGCCACAAACTGCTGTCTTTAACCGCGCGAATATCTTCAACTCTAGCTTCCAACGTTGGGCCAGCATCAAAAATATCGACGCTGTTTTCATACTTCATGCCTTCACTATTTAAAATAGCCGCAGCAGGCTCAGTTTGAGGGTGCACTTTGCCAATCACGTCTTGCGCTTCTTGAGTTAAAAATTCAACGTACATGGGGTGCTTTGGCATCAGCTCGGCAATGAAAGTCTTTTTGCCTGTGCCTGAAAGGTGATCCGCTTGCGCAAAATCCATATTGAAGAAATGACGGCCCAAGCTTTCCCAAAACGGCGAACGACCATTTTCATCAGAAAAACCTCGCATTTCCGCAATCAGTCTGTCAGAGAAACGGTCAGGAAAATTTGCCATGAACAAAAATCGCGCTTTAGACAATAGATAACCGTTTTGGCTGTGGCGATAATCAGGGTCAAGAAACAAGGTACACAACTCACTAAAACCCGTGTGATCGTGACTTAAAAACAACGCCGGCATGCTGCGATAAACGCTTAACTCTTTGGAGGCGTGAACAATATTGCCAACTCGATAGTTGTACCAAGGTTCGTCTAAACCAATCGCGACTTCAATGCCGCTAAGCCCGACCACTTTTTTAGTTTCAGTATCTTCTAAAACAAATAAATACCCTTGTTCTTCCAAGCTGGCTTTCTGTCTCCAGGTATTGAGAACACGCTCTAATCTATCTTGTACCCGTTTTTCATCAGGTCTTAATGATGTAAATCCAACCCCAGTTTTTTCTGCAAGCTCAATAATCGCATCACGGTCATCCATCGTGACCGGTCTAATGATCATCATATTAATATCCTTATTCAGCATTCTCTATTAAGTTTAGGAATGTCTTCCATTACTGCTGTAATTTTTTAGTTTTCACAGTATTGATTCATTGTTTATCGAGACAGGCAAAAATATCCTATTTAATGCCAAACCGATTACTTAGTCACAAATAACGAATAACAAGTCAAATTTTAATTATATATTCTTAATTTGAGACAAAATTTAGACAATTAAACATATTAATAACATCTTTTTTGGCAGTATGAACTGAAAAATCATGATCAGATACACAGTTCAAACATTTTTATCATTTAACGAAAAATGACTTATATTTCGAGAAATTAAATAGATATTTATCTTTAATGAATAATTAGACAATTAGAAATAGAAACATTCACAGAAACTAAAAAGTAACAAACAAAAAGGCTAGGGATATAAAGCGAGAAAGGAGATAAGGAGATAAGGAGATAAGGAGAAGGAGAAAGGTAAAAATCGAAAAGATGAACATAAAAAGGCTCTCTATTAACAAAAAGAGAGCCTGAAAAGATAATGTCTATGCACCGAAACGAGTGGCCTCAAACCGATTTAATAATTTATGCAGAACAAAACATGCCATCAAGGTGATCACAATCGCGACGGCAATGCTGCTCATTCGGTACAAAGCGCTGAAGATTAAGTCTCCATTCGGCTGCAAATATTGGCCAAACAGAATACCAAGCGTCGTCATCGCGCCAAACCCAACCCCAGAACCACTGGCTTCTTTGACATGTGCATGGCTAAAGATCATTAAACCAATCCACAACAACGGCACCACCAGCACGAGCATATTTGACCAATCGTATAGGATCATTTGCACCATGATGCCAAAGCTCACACCGAGAATCGTACCAATGGCTCGTTTACGCGCATAACCCAACATGCCATCCCAGTTCATTGGGAATAGTAACAATAAACTGGTGGCTTGTGCAGACATAGAATCTTTCAAGTCGAGTGTCTGAAACACGATGAATGACAAGGTTGCCATAATCGAACCAAGAAGCGCCTCATGACGCATGCGGTGCGACTTTTTTTCGACCGCAGGCATTGGGGGACGGGCTTCAACGTCTGGCCAGAGATACATCATCAAATAGGCAATAAGAATCGAAGTACACGAAGACACCACGTTATCCGAAATCAGTATGTTGATATTCACTGTTGGATAACTGGCAAAATGCAACATGATACTCAAGTTGATCACGCCCGTTGCACCAAATAAAAATAGACTACCTTTGCTCATGGCAATAAAGCGATATAAGAACATCGCAAAGGCAGCCATGGTCATGAGAGCAGGATGCTCTGCCAAGATCCCAGCAATCAAACCCACTTCAATGGCAGACACAACCGCCGATGCCAGCACTTGTCTCACTACATGCGGGGTAATTTGAGGCACTAGCCCTAATAGCAACACTGGCGTAACCGTATAAAACACGCCATTTTGCCAACCAAATAACTTACAAAGAAAGAAGCCTAACGTTGCTCCAGTCGCAATCCTCAAGCACTGACGAAATTCGTTGGTCGTGAGTGCCTGATGGCGAAGTAATCTCATCAATCCTCCCGATTAATAAATATAGTGAAGCAGGCTAATAAACTTAATTTGTAATTTAGCAATGAAAGCAAAAAAAACATTATCAGGCACAAGCTGCACAGTAGTACGTGCCCCTGCTGCCGCAGAAAAATCGAGCGGTTCCATCAAACTTAAATGCAAACGCAGTCGTTGCGCATCACGTACCCAACGGTCGGAGGATGTAGGTGTGGCCAATTGTCCATTAGCATCAAACTGACCAGAGCTAACACCAGCGTCGATACTTTCAACTTGAGCATCAAATAATTGACCAGGGCGTCCATCGAAAGCCACTAACGCAATGTCGCCAGCATTGGTATAGGCAATATTTTTCTCGCGAAAATCAGCAATGATATCGACTTTATTCGACACCAAGGCTAACGCTGGACTACCTGCACTTTTGAAGCTGCCTTCTTCTAAATGTAAGTTGGTGACCAAACCATCTTGTTCCGCTTTCACTTGGGTATACGACAAGTTCAATTCCGCTTGCTTTAAGTGGTTTTGCGCTTGGCGAATGGTTAAGTTTTCTTCCCCTGCCAAGCCGCGGGTGACTTTGATTTTCTCTAACTCGGCTTTCGCTGCCAGTAGATTCGCACGTGCGGATTGGGCATTACTCACCGCGGTATCCCTTTCTTGTTGCGATACGCCGTGATTTTTCAAAAGATTGATCATGCGTTTGGCTTCACGATTGCGTTGTTCGCTGGTACTTTGCGCCGCACGAACATTGGCTTGCGCTGCTTCTAACGCCGCATCAAGCTCTTGGTTATTTTGTTTCGCTTGCTCCAGAGCGAGGCGCGCTTCGTCAACTGCCAACTCAAAAGGGCGCGAATCGATCTTAAATAACACATCCCCTTTTTTCACCATTTGGTTATTACGCACATTGACCATGTCAATTCGACCACTGACTTGCGGCGCAACTTTGGTAATAGAACGCGTTGCCATCGACTCTGTCGTGACAGGCATTTTGAGATCGGCGATTAAAAAATAAATGAATACAAAGGCAAAGCCGAACATAGCGATTCGCACAAGACGTGCAAACTGTTGATCTGGTGTCATAACTCTCTCTAATCTTTTTGATGAAATTGATGCTGTAAAAACGAACAAATTTACAGGCTCAAAATTGCCCCGGATAACGTCACGCTCAGCGCTTTAACTGCTCACAAGCATTACGTGTAATTTTCTCAACGACGAATTCGAACTCTTGCAACTGTTGTTCTGATAATCCAGATAGGACTTTCTTCCTGACATTGAAAATGCGTTTTTCCATTTGTCGCAAAATCTTTTCCCCTTGCGGGGTTAAGCAAACCAGTCGGGCACGTTTATCGTTAGGACAAGGCTGACGAGTAATAAGATTTTGTTCTTCCAACTGATTTAAGGTGCGCATCAATGATGCCAATTCAATCTCAAGCCCTTCCGCTAAACATTTTTGGCTAATGCAATCACCAAGCTGACGCAGTTTCCACAATGCGCTCCATCGAGGATGAGTTAAGCCCAGTGGGCTCAATTCTGCATCTGCAACCATGCGCCATAAACGGGTTAACCGTCCTAGGCGTTCTGCTAACGGCAAATGTTGAAGATGTTGCTGTTCTAATGAGTCCATAGTGCCAATCCTTTCTTAGTTGTTTTCTATTTGTCTCTTAATACCACCCCAACAAACCGTCGAGCTGAATTATAAGAAACAAAACTACTTAGCAAGCTAACTATATGTGCGGTTCATTATAATTATTTAGCATGCTAAGTAAAGAATTTGTTCTAAATCATTAATAAATAGCCAACAAATAAACTACATTTAGAATTGACGCTGTTGACAACACTCACTATTTGTTACAAATTGTAATAACTTAAATGTGACATTATTCACATTTTACTGACATAACAGGGAGTCACTATGAAGTTTTTCTCACTGATATTGCTCTTAATAGGAATATGCTTGGCGGTTGGCGGTGCTTGGCTCGTTTCTTTAGGCGGCAGTATTTATTACCTTTTTGCTGGACTTGCGCTCTTAGCCTCTGGTGTTTATATATGGAAGCAGAATCGAACTCTCGCCCACTATATTTATGCCGCATTCTTACTTGTCACCATTTGCTGGGCTATTTCAGAGTCCGGTGTGGACTGGTGGCCTTTAGCGACCCGCATGGGCCTACCATTACTGCTCGCTATCCCGCTTTTAGCTACTTTTAAACAAGCAAATCGCTCTTCAACGCTGTCACTGCTTGTGGTTTGGGCGGTCAGTGCCGTGATCACGCTTGGCTCCATTTTCAATACCACCCACGATATTCAAGGCAATTTGTCGACGGAAGTTGTCAACGCCGATCCTGATATGGGTGGCATCGCTGATGATGCGTGGACCAGTTATGGTCGTAGTAATTATGGTCA
Source organism: Vibrio gangliei (assembly GCF_026001925.1). NCBI lineage: Bacteria > Pseudomonadati > Pseudomonadota > Gammaproteobacteria > Vibrionales > Vibrionaceae > Vibrio > Vibrio gangliei. The sequence goes on from NZ_AP021870.1 coordinate 734,045, forward strand.
GCGCTATTCTCCATTGGATCAAATTACGCCAGACAACGTTGGAAAGCTAAAGCAAGCATGGCAGATTCAAACGGGTGATAAAAAAGGTCCAAATGATATCGGTGAGACGACTTATCAAGCGACACCGCTGAAAGTAGGAAACTCTTTATATCTATGTACGCCTCATAACTGGCTAGTGGCGTTAGACGCCGATACGGGTGAGAAACAATGGATCTTTGATGCCAAAGTACCGGCAGAAAGCCAACGTCAACACCAAACCTGTCGCGGCGTATCTTACTTACCGCCACAAGATCCTTCTAATGCGATTGGTGCATCTCTAGTGGATACTAAGCCAAACATGAGCACACAAGATCTACCTAGTGTGCAATGTGACGCTCAATTATTCCTACCAACTTCAGATGCGCGTTTGATCGCCATCGACCCTAAAACAGGCGCACGTTGTAGCAACTTCGCGAAAGATGGCGTGTTAGATCTGATGCAGAACATGCCGTACAAGCAAGACGGTTACTACTATTCTACCTCACCACCGATTGTGACAAATGGTGTCGTTGTGGTTGCTGGTGCCGTGAACGATAACTACGACATCAACTCGCCTTCTGGTGTGATCCGCGCATTTGATGACAAAACCGGTAAGCTAATCTGGAACTGGGATTCAGCCAATCCAGAAGACACTTCCCCTATTGCGGATGGCAAAACCTATACTGTCAGTTCGCCAAACAGCTGGTCTGTGGCCAGTGCCGATGAAAAGCTGGGCTTAATTTACTTCCCAATGGGCAACCGTACGCCAGACCAATTGGGCATGTATCGCAATGAATATGAAGAAAAATATTCAAGCTCGGTAGTAGCTCTCGATGCCAAAACGGGTCAAGCGCGTTGGGTTCAGCAATTTGTGCACCACGACTTGTGGGATATGGATACGCCTGCTCAGCCTAGCCTCATCGATTTAAAAACCAAAGATGGCGTCCAACCTGGCTTAGTCGTACCAACTAAGCAAGGTGATGTGTACGTGCTAAACCGTGCGACGGGTGAACCTATTCAGCCAATCTCTGAAGTGCCTGCACCACAAGGTGCAATGAAAGGCGATTTTGCGTCTAAAACTCAGCCTGAATCGGCGTTGAGCTTCAACCCACCAGCGTTGAAAGAATCCAACATGTGGGGCGCAACCTTGCTTGACCAACTGATTTGTCGTATTGAATTCAAATCATTGCGTTATGAAGGGCGCTATACGCCACCATCAGAGCAAGGCACCATTGTTTACCCAGGTAACTTCGGGGTATTCAACTGGGGTGGTGTTGCTGTTGATCCTAAGCGTCAAGTGATGTTTGGTATGCCTCTCAACCTTGCCTTTGTTTCTACCGTTGTAGATAAAGAAACCTCTGGCTTTAATGACGCGGATAGTAATAAAGGTGAGCATGGCGTTAATGCCAACCACGGTGCGCCTTATGCCGTCGAGTTGAAACCATTCTTGTCACCACTGGGTGTACCATGTCAGCAACCACCTTGGGGTTATGTTGCGGGTGCGAACCTAGTCACGGGTGAAACTGCATGGCAACACAAAAACGGCACTATCTATGATATGACGCCGTTACCATTACCAATCAAGATGGGCGTACCGGGCATTGGTGGACCGATCATTACAGGTAGTGGATTGGCTTTCCTAGGCGCAACGGTAGATAACTATATCCGTGCTTACGACCTAACCAGTGGTGAAGAGCTCTGGAAAGGCCGCTTACCGGCAGGTGGACAAGCAACACCGATGACTTACCTCAATAGTAAAGGGGAGCAAATGGTGGTGATTGTGGCCGGTGGTCATGGTTCAATCGGAACACAAACCGGTGACTATGTAATGGCTTACAAGCTTGAACCATAAGTTTTTTATATGAACTAAAACGCTAAACAAGCAGTCTACGGGCTGCTTGTTTTTATTATTAACGACAACAAGATTGATAACAAAAAAGCAACAATGTAGAAATTCAAAGTAGCGACACTCCACTCAATCAAAACCATAAAACCTGACAAAAAAAGCACTATCCAAGCCAATTTAGTCATTCACGGACTTTCTCCCACTGTGACACACATCAACAAAAGATTCACATTTCTCTTCAATTCCCTAGTATCGATTAGCTATATACATGGACAATTTTGCTAGAAATTTTCTACGTGACCGCCCTCACTCCACATCCAATTAACAATCCCTATCATTCACTTGCTGTACCTTACAAAATAATAATCATGGATAGGGAATTATCATGAAACTAAAAAAACTTCTCTCCACTTGCCTGTTTGCCAGCGCAGCTTTAATCAGTGTTAACGCTAATGCTTTTTGGGGTAGTGATGACGACGATACGCTCAAACTGGGCTACTTAGTAAAACAACCTGAAGAACCTTGGTTCCAAACCGAGTGGGCTTTCGCAGATAAAGCCGCTAAAGAATACAACTTTGAATTGATTAAAATGGCCGTTCCTGACGGTGAAAAAACCCTGAATGCCATTGATACACTTGCTGCCAGTGGCGCTAAAGGCTTTGTTATCTGCACACCAGATCCGAAACTTGGCTCTGCCATCATGGCAAAAGCCAAAAGCTACGGCTTGAAAGTGGTGACGGTAGATGATCAATTCTTAAATGCGAAAGGCAAACCAATGGCGGATGTGCCGCTAGTAATGATGGCTGCCTCTCAAATTGGTCAACGTCAAGGCAATGAACTGTACAAAGAAATGCAAAAACGTGGATGGAATGTAGAAAACACTGCCGTTATGGCCATTACAGCTGATGAGCTAGATACGGCTCGCCGCCGAGTACACGGTGCAATGGATGCATTAAAAGCTGACGGTTTCCCAGCAGCTCAAATCTATACCGTACCAACTAAAACCAACGATATTCCGGGTGCGCTTGATGCCGCAAACTCATTATTGGTTCAATACCCAGATGTGAAAAACTGGCTTGTGGTTGGCATGAATGACAACACGGTATTGGGTGGTGTACGTGCAACTGAAGGGCAAGGCTTTAACGCGGAAAACGTGATTGGCATTGGTATCAACGGTGTTGACGCGGTGAATGAATTAGCGAAAAGCCACCCAACCGGCTTCTATGGCTCTCTACTCCCAAGCCCAGACGTACACGGTTTTAAATCAACAGAAATGTTGTACAACTGGGTAACCAAAGATGTTGAACCACAAAAATTTGTCGAAGTGACCGACGCAGTGCTTATCACTCGTGATAACTACAAAGAAGAGTTGAAGAAAAAAGGTCTTTAATCTCACTCTCAATTAGAACATCACAATGTGCTCAAGGCTTAGCTATCAAGCATAGCTAAGCCTTACTAAGCGAGGTCATTATGTCATCCCCAGCAAATCAATCTGCGAATAAATTTTTCGTCGAATTTGACAATATTTGCCAATACTTTCCTGGTGTAAAAGCACTAGATGGAATGAGTTTTGGCGTAAAAGAAGGCAGCGTTCACGCTCTAATGGGTGAAAACGGTGCGGGTAAATCTACCCTATTAAAAATTCTCAGTGGTATTAATCATCCCACAAAAGGTGAACTGATCATCAATGGTGAGAAAGTCGAATTTGCCAATGAAACAGATTCATTCAATCACGGCATCGCGATTATCTATCAAGAACTCAATCTCATCCCCGAACTTAGCGTGGCTGAAAATATTTTCTTAGGACAACTTCCCACTAAAGGTGGCCGTGTTAATTACGCAAAACTGAATCAAATGGCAAAAATACAACTTGAACGCTTAGGTGAAGAAATCGATCCTACCGATCAAGTCAAAAACTTATCCATCGGTCAATGGCAAATGGTCGAAATCGCTAAAGCCCTTAGCCGTGATGCCAAAATCATCGCCTTTGATGAACCAACCAGTAGCCTATCTCAGCGTGAAATCAGTAACTTGTTTAAAGTCATTGAAGAGCTGAAAGATCAAGGCAAAGTCATCTTTTATGTTTCACACCGGATGGAAGAAATCTTCCGTATTTCTGATGCTTTAACCATTTTTAAAGATGGTACGCATGTTGAAACCTTCTACGATCTCAGCCAACTGACCAATGATCGCTTAGTCAAACTCATGGTGGGTCGTGAACTCAACGATATTTTCAATTATCGCGAACGTGAAATGGGCATCGAGGGCTTAAGCGTCAAAGGTGTCCTTGGCCCTGGAGTGTCCGAACCGATTTCGTTCTCCATTCGTCGCGGAGAAATTTTAGGCTTATTTGGCCTAGTGGGTTCCGGACGAACTGAGTTAACCCGCCTGCTATTTGGCGCTGAGCCAAGAATTTCAGGTGAGTTAAAAGTCGATACCTACCCAGTTAAAGTCAATAACCCGATAGATGCCATCAACGCAGGCATCACCTACTGCCCAGAAGATCGCAAACTCAGTGGCATTCTGCCAATTTTATCGGTTCAAGAAAATATGAACGTCACCGCGCGTCGTAACAACCTGCAATTTGGCAGCTTAATTAACGAAAAATGGGAACACCAAAACGCCGATGAAAAGGTTCGTGATCTCAAAGTCAAAACTCCGAATCTGGAGCAACTGATCGGCAACCTTTCTGGCGGTAACCAGCAAAAAATCATCTTAGGTCGCTGGCTTTCTACCCATATGAAAGTACTGATTTTAGATGAACCGACGCGCGGTATTGATGTCGGTGCGAAATCTGAAATCTACGATCTGATTTTCACTCTGGCGGAATCTGGCGTCACTATTTTGATGATTTCCAGTGACTTACCAGAAGTGTTAGGCGTCGCCGACCGATTGATAGTGATGAAGGACGGCAAAATCAACGGCGAGTTAACCCGTGACCAATTCAATGAAGAAGCGGCACTGAACCTTGCCATGCTCGAACAACACGAGCGCGATCAAACCGAATCACGATTAGTTCATGAGGGATAAACCATGACAACGATGAACCCAACTTCAACAAATAATGAAATTCAAAAGAAATCACGCTTTAAGATCAATCACTTCTGGGATCGATTTGGCATGCTCACCGTGTTTGCGGGCTTGTTTATCTTATGTGCGATTTTAGTGCCTAACTTTGCTTCCATGATCAACATGCGTGGTCTGGGTCTTGCTATTTCCATGAGTGGTATGATCGCATGTGCGATGCTATTTTGTCTTGCTTGCGGTGATTTAGATTTATCCGTAGCTTCAATTGTTGCCTGCTCTGGTGTGGTAACCGCAGTAGCGATTAATGCAACCGAAAGCGTAACACTCGGTATTGGCGCAGGGCTACTTTCTGGTGTGGCATTTGGCTTATTTAACGGCTTTATTATCGCCAAATTGAAAGTGAATGCTTTGATCACGACCCTCGCCACCATGCAAATTGCGCGTGGTCTTGGTTACATCATTTCCGATGGTAAAGCGGTCGGTATCACCGAAGAAAGCTTCTTTAGCCTTGGTAATGCCTCTTTCCTAGGCCTACCTGTACCGGTGTGGTTAACGATTGCAACCTTTGCTGTGTTTAGCTTCTTACTCAATAAAACCGTTTATGGACGCAATACCCTTGCCATTGGTGGTAATGAAGAAGCAGCGCGCTTAGCGGGCGTAAACGTCACACGTACTAAGCTTATCATTTTCACTGTATCAGGCTTAATCAGTGCTTTAGCAGGCGTGATCCTAGCGGCGCGTATGACCAGTGGTCAGCCAATGACCTCGGTTGGCTTTGAGCTTACCGTAATTTCAGCTTGTGTATTAGGTGGGGTATCACTAAAAGGCGGTATCGGTAAAATCTCGTATGTGATTGCCGGTGTGCTAATTCTTGGTACCGTGGAAAATGCCATGAACCTACTTAACATTTCACCATTTGCACAATACGTAGTACGTGGTGGCATCTTGCTAGCAGCGGTTATCTTTGACCGTTATAAACAAGCAAAATAATCGACAATATAATAAAATAAGAAGGTAGGTGATTGCGAACTACCTTCTTATTGTTTATTCCATTTGTTCAAAATAAGTAACTTTGATAGTATGCGGCCACTTCGTTGGGGAGTAGCCTGTTTCCATATCTATCTTGGAAAAGTTCGTGTCAACATAATTGGTGGTAAAATCACCATGGTGCGAACACCTTTCGGTTGGCGAGACCATCGATATATCCATGCCAATGGTCAGGCGTGTGGGTATGTCGTGGACTCTATCTGCCTGACCGGAGTTAATTTTAATGAACTTCATTGCACTTACCCTTCTTGCCTTTGCAATGTCAACAGATGCGTTTGCTGCTGCTATTGGCAAAGGTGTCAAAATCAAAAAGATCCAATTCATCGATGCGCTTAAATTAGGCTTAATATTCGGCCTGATTGAAGCAATTACACCAATCATCGGTTGGTTAATTGGTCGTTCAGCTTCAAGTTATGTCGAAACATGGGATCACTGGATTGCTTTGTTTTTATTATGTGGATTAGGTATTCACATGATTTATGAAAGTTTTAGTGATGAAGATGACACTGAAGATACCGAATTAAAAAAACACTCTTTACCATTAACAATTCTTACCGCGATAGGAACCAGTATTGATGCCATGGCAGTTGGTGTCAGCCTTGCGTTTATTGATGTTAAAATTGAAACTGCCGCTTTAATGATTGGCTCAGCAACATTTATCATGGTGACTATCGGGGCGATGCTCGGCAGTGTTTTGGGAAAAGTGATTGGAAAAAGAGCCGAAACTTTTGGTGGTTTGATATTAATCATGGTGGGAGCGTGGTTGTTTTTTGAACATGTGGTATAAAAGCTGTTTATACCTAGGAGTATATAAATAGCCTAACTTTAAATAAATACCCTCCAGCATGAGAGTATTTATACCTAATTCAGCTTTCACTATTTATCTCCATCTCATCCATTTTCGGTGCCACATCTTGCCCACCTAGAGCCTGATACAAAGTCACCTGCGCGACGAATTGGTTATAGCGGTTTTCAAGTAGTGCTGCTTTGGCATCACGTGTATTTTCTTGCGAGTCGAGCAATTCCATGATGGTGATTGAGCCATATTTATAACGGGCGGTGTAGATTTGTTCCGCTTGTTCAGCCGCATCATACTGCTCTTGCAAACGCGCTCGTTGATAAATCAATTGATCGCGGGCGGATAACGCATTTTCAACATCTTGAAACGCGCTGTACAACACTTGACGATAACTGACGATGGCCGATTGGTACTCAACATCGGCAATCGCTTTATCATTTTGCATGTCATTCCATTGCAAGAATGGCAAGGTTAAATCCGCCCCTAAGCTACCAATCGGATTCGATAACAACTCTTTTAATTCTTCTGATGATCCGCCTAGTGCTCCCGTTAACGTTAGCGTTGGTAGATAACCCAAATCCGCCGAATCTTTGGCGGCCAAGTTGGATTTTATATCGTAGATTGCAGCCTTAATATCAGGGCGGCGAATCAATAAATCGGCTGGTACGCCAGATGAAATTTCAGGCAAGTCGGTATCTGGCAATTGTTGTACGCTTTGCGTCATATCGGTTGGCGGCTGATTGAATAAAATCGCAAACGCATTATTCGCTTCCACTAATTGTTGTTGATACTGGCTTTGCTGCGCTTGCAAGCTCGCGAGACTTCGTTTGGCTTCGAGCACATCCAATTGACTCACGGCACCAAGTTGATACTGCCTAGAGATCAAATCCAACGTCTTTTGTGCATCCGCCACATCACTTTCACTGAGCGCAATACGCTGCTTGAGATAGCCAATCTGCCAATATAAGGAAGCGGTTGTCGCCACCAGGCTTTGCGCGGTACTTTCACGGTCTTCTAAAGTGGCTAATGCTGACCATAAGGCTTGGTCGACATTAGCAGACACTTTGCCCCACAAATCAAGTTCATAGCTAACAGAAAGTCGCGTGCTGTAACTGTCTGTCGAGCTACCGCCATCTAAAGGTTTCGACACCCCTGCCGATGTGGTTGAACTAAACTGCGGATACATTTCATCATCCGCTAGCCCCATTTGCAGGCGCGCTTTTTTCAGTGTGAATGTGGCAATAGCGAGATCATTATTGGTTTGCAAAACCTGATCAATGTAGTGATTCAATTGTTCATCATGAAACGCCGTCCACCACGGGTCGAGATTCACATCCCCTGCAATATGTTTTTGTTGCCACTGCTCAGGCACTTGCACGGGCGGCGCTTCATAATCCGTTCGGGTTAACGCCCCACAACCGGTTAACAGCATTGAGCTTACGACTAAGCCTAGAAGTGTTTTTTTCATGGTGTTAATCTCTCGCTAATGCATCAACAGGGTCGAGTTTGGCGGCATTTCTGGCCGGTAAAAAGCCAAACACGATACCGATGAGGGTCGAACACACAAACGCCCACACAATCGAAGATGTTGAATAAATCATTTGGAAACTGCCGCCTAAATTTCCCAGTAATGCCCCTAAACCGAATGCCAACGCAATACCAGCAACACCGCCGCATAAACATACCAGGACCGCTTCAATTAAGAACTGGCGCAAAATATCAATTTGCCTTGCCCCAACGGCCATGCGCACGCCAATTTCTTTGGTTCGTTCGGTAACAGAAACCAGCATGATATTCATCACACCAATTCCCCCCACAACTAAAGAAATGACCGCAATCGATGAAATCAACAAGGTCATCATGGCCGTCGTTTTCTCAATGTTTTGGCGAATGGTGTCGGTATTTATGGTAAAGAAATCTTCCGTACCATGACGCATTTTCAACAAGCTAATGATGCCTTGTTCTGCGGCACTGCTTGGTGCATTCTCATCAATACGCACCGTAATGCTATTAAGAAAACGCTGCCCAATCATACGGCCGGACATGGTAGTAAAAGGAACCCAAACATTGAGGCTATCGTTATTACCAAAGGCACTTTCTTTCGGCTTAGTCACCCCCACAATGCGCACCGGCAAACGGCCAAGAAAGATCACCTTTCCAATCGGGTTCTCATCAGCAAATAAAGACTTGCGGGTGTTGTCATCAATCACCGCATCTTGTGCCAAGGCATCTACACTGTCTTGCTGCCAAAACTGCCCTTGCGCGATTTCATAGCCTTTAACACGAAAATAATCTGGCCCCACGCCTTCCACTGAAGCACTGACGGCTTCATTGTCGTAACGAATAGTAATACTGTTGCTAAGGGATGGGGTCACACTATCAACATAAGAAAGCTGCTTGAGCGCATTGGCATCTTCTGCCGTCAAAGTGCGCACTCGCCCAGAGCGCCGATCGCCAAAACCAGTGCCGGGGCGAATATCAATGGTGTTGGTACCCATTGAGGCAATATTGGCTAAGATCTGCTGTTGCGTACCATTTCCAAGCGCAACCACGGATACCACAGAAGCAATACCGATAATAATACCCAACATAGTCAAAAAGGTGCGCATGCGGTGACTCGACATCGCTAATAGCGCCATTTTCAATGCATCAACAAAGCTGTCCCAATGCCACCATTGTGCGGCCGATTGCTTGGATTTATTAACGACCTTTAAACCTGAATCTTGCTTTGAATTAGATTGATCTACAGTCGCTTGATGTTCTAAAGCCTCTTGCTGTTTTGCAGACTGACTATCGGCAATGATCTCACCATCTTTAATCTCAATAATGCGGTCTGCAAAATGGGCCACATCCATATCGTGCGTCACCAATATGATGGTATGGCCTTGCTGATGAAGCTCTTTGAGCAGCGCCATCATTTCTTTGCCGCTTTGGCTATCTAATGCGCCGGTCGGTTCATCGGCCAAAATCACATCGCCGCCATTCATTAAAGCGCGTGCAACACTGACACGCTGCTGCTGCCCACCACTCAGTTGATTCGGTTTGTGATCGAAACGATCTGCTAAACCAAGACGAGTTAACAAATGCTGTGCCCGTTCGGTGCGTTTTGCATGAGCAACCCCAGCATACACGGCAGGCACTTCCACATTACCTACTGCGGTTAAATCACTGAGTAAATGGTAGCGTTGGAAGATAAATCCAAAATATTCACGGCGAAGTTGTGCGAGCTGATCTCTGTCCATCTGCGAAGTATCTTGACCATTAATCCAATATTGACCGGATGTCGGTTGGTCAAGACAGCCGAGAATATTCATTAACGTCGATTTGCCCGAGCCCGATGCCCCGACAATCGCGACCATTTCACCTTGCTGAATTTCAAGGTTAACTTGGTTTAATACCGTTAGCGATTCTTCACCACTGACAAAGCTACGAGTAAGATTTGAAATTTTAAGTAAGGGTTGCGCCATCATTAAAATCTCATTGGTGGATTACGGCGACTAGAGAAGCTGGAATCTGAAGGCATACCGACTACAACTTGATCGCCCTCATATAATCCAGAAAGAATTTCAGCATTAACCTTATTATTAATCCCGACTTCTACTGGCTTATAAACAATGTTTTCACCTTGTAAGACGGGTACTTGGTATCCCTTGCCTTTACGCTGTAAAACTTGAGCCGGCACTAATAAGGCATCTTTGGCTTGTTCTAACACAATGGAGACTTGCGCGGTCATGCCAATGCGCAATGTGCCTTGCGGGTTATCCACATCAAATAACGCATTGTAATAAATTGCATCACTGTCAGAAACGGTAAGCTGGCTATCGTCACCTGTCATAATGGTCGGGCCGGGTTCAATCGCGCGTAATGTGCCCTGATACTTTTTATTTGGCTGACCTAAAATAGTGAAATAAGCAACTTGACCGGGATGAACATGAATCACATCCGCTTCGGAGATTTGCGCTTTGACTGTCATAGTATCAAGCTGGGCAAGCTCAATAATCGTTGGTGTCGTTTGATTGGCGTTCACGGTTTGCCCCGCTTCCACTGAGGTATAAACCACGGTTCCATCCATCGGTGCGCTAATGGTCGTGTAGCCAAGATCCACTTGAGCGCTATCAACATTAATTTTCGCCTTTTCTATTTCAGCTTTTAACTGCGCTAAATCCGCTTGATAGATGGCTAGAGTGGCTTCCGCACTTTCATAATCGGCACGAGAGCTTGCTTGTGCCGCCAACATACCTTTTTGACGTTGATATTCGAACTGAGCTTGCTTAATTTGTGCTTGTTTGGCTCGATATTGCGCATTCAAACTGTCAAGAGAGGCTTGAGATTCTTTTAAATTGTTCTGCTGAGTAAGACTGTCAATTTGCGCGATCAAATCGCCTTGTTTTATCTCATCACCCAATGACACCGCGAGTTTTTGGATCTGACCTGAAACCTGCGCACCAACGTTCACAAGCTTGGCGGCTTGCAACATGCCATTGGCAAGTACCGCATTTTCAATATCGCCTTTTTGAACACTTTCCGTGGCATAGGTTGGCGCGGGCTCAGATTTGCCCCAATAAAACCAGCTGCCAACCCCAATCAACGGGACAGCAGCTATCAATATCCATTTTTTTCGTAATTTCATGTCATCAGCAATTGTTATCAATCATGGTTAAGTTATACCGATTCTTAGGCATATCGCCTAGTGTTGCTCGTGTAAAGATAGGTAAAGTTGCGTCAAGCTAAGTGCGCTAGAGAAAGAAGAGCTACACCAAATTGGCTTTAAACATGAAGGCTTTTAACGTGAGGGCTTTCTCAATTCTTCTATAAATATCGCCAAGTTAGCCTAAGGTCGAATAAGCACAATATTCAGAAGACGTTAGGCTTAGACAGATACTTAATCAATACAACTATCAATGACTCATTCAAGCCATTGATGACCTATTAAAACCAAATGGAAGAGGTTACGTATGATTTCCTTTATTCGCAAAGCTGCAAAAACTAGCCAGGCTATGCTCTGTGCTGCTTCAATTTTATTTGCTGTGTCAGCGCACGCTGCTGATCCAATCGTCATTAAGTTTTCTCATGTTGTTGCCGACAGCACGCCTAAAGGCCAAGGTGCCTTGCTGTTTAAGAAGCTAGTAGAAGAACGTTTACCAGGAAAAGTGGAAGTTCAAGTCTATCCAAACTCCTCTCTTTACGGGGATGGAAAAGAAATGGAAGCGCTACTTTTAGGTGATGTGCAACTTATAGCCCCGTCTTTAGCCAAATTTGGTCAATACACGAAAAAACTTCAAGTATTCGACTTACCTTTCTTATTTAAAGACATCAATGCGGTCGATAAATTTCAACAAAGTGATACCGGCAAATCCCTGCTTAAATCGATGGAAAATAACAATATTACTGGCCTAGGTTACTGGCATAACGGTATGAAACAACTTTCCGCTAATAAACCTTTGCATGTACCGCGTGATGCTCGCGGCCTTAAATTCCGTGTGCAAGCTTCAGATGTACTGGATGAGCAATTCAAAGCAGTACGAGCTAACCCTAGAAAAATGAGCTTCGCTGAGGTTTACCAAGGTTTACAAACCGGTGTAGTCAATGGCGCAGAAAACCCTTGGTCGAACATCTACTCACAAAAATTCAATGAAGTACAAAAGTACATCACTGAATCCAATCACGGCGTGTTGGACTACATGCTCATTACCAATACAGAATTTTGGAATGGCCTACCAGACGATATTCGCTCACAACTAGAGCAAATTTTGGAAGAAGTGACCGCACACGTAAACTCCGAAGCGGGCGCATTGAACCAAAAAGCGAAACAAGCGGTCATCGATTCTGGCACCTCTGAAATCATTTCATTGTCTGATGATGAGCGTGCGCAATGGGTGGATGCAATGAAACCGGTTTGGGCTAAATTCGAAGATGAAATTGGTTCGGATGTCATTAATGCTGCGCTTGATGCTGGCAAATAGCCGTCAATAAAAGGACTCGCAATGAAAGTCGTTTATCATTTTTGGTCCAAATTAGAGGAAGGTTTAGTCGCCTTCCTCTTGGCGGCGATGACATTAGTCACGTTCGTCTATGTGGTTTTGAATAATCTCTATACCCCTTTCTATGACTTATCGGACTGGTTTTATGAGAAACAATGGTTAGGAGCGAGCGATGGGTTCCTTGCCATTGCCGATTTTTTTATTGGATTGGCGCAAGAAATGACCTGGAGTACCGCTTTAACTAAAGCGTTATTTGGTTGGCTGATTTTTATTGGTATGTCGTATGGCGTTCGCATCGGTGGTCATATTGGTGTCGATGTGATCGTCAACCTTCTTTCTACACCAAAACAAAAAGTCGTCGGCATCATTGCCTGTACATCTTGCTTGATTTACGCCGGGCTAATGACTTATGCCAGCTTTGATTGGGTACACACTTTGTTTCAAGCCAATATCTATGCTGAAGACTTAGAAAAAATACACATCAAACTGTGGTATATCGGAGCCGTCGTTCCCGTTGGCTTTGGACTGTTATGGCTCAGGTTTTTTGAAATCTTCATTAATATCATCAGAGGGTTGCAAACCGGACTCGGCAATGCCGATGAAGCTAAAGACGCGATGAAACACGCGATGACAGATTTGCTCGAACCCAGTGATGCCAATACATCTAAACAGAATAAGGATAACTGATTATGACGATTCTATTTCTGTTTCTTTGCTTATTCGCTCTGATGTTCATTGGTGTACCAATCGCTATTTCACTTGGCTTATCTGGCGCACTCAGCATTTTATTCTTCAGCCAAGATTCGGTGCGTTCTTTAGTCATCAAGCTGTTTGAAACCTCAGAACACTATACTTTATTAGCCATTCCCTTTTTCCTTCTTTCTGGCGCATTCATGACCAGTGGCGGTGTCGCAAAGCGATTGATTGATTTTGCTAACTCAACGGTTGGACACATACGTGGCGGGCTTGCGATTGCGGCGGTCATGGCCTGCATGTTATTTGCTGCACTTTCAGGTTCCTCCCCTGCAACGGTTGCGGCAGTCGGTTCAATTGCGATTGCGGGCATGGTCCGTTCAGGCTACCCAAAAGAATTTGGCGCAGGCATTGTATGTAATGCGGGTACTTTGGGTATTTTGATCCCACCTTCAATTGTGATGGTAGTGTATGCCGCCGCAACAGAAAGCTCGGTGGGTAAACTCTTTATGGCCGGCGTGATTCCAGGCACCTTGCTTGGACTTGGCTTAATGGTCGCGATTTACATCATCGCTCGTAAAAAGAACCTCCCTGCTATGCCGAGAGCGACATTCAAGCAATGGTTGTCCAGCGCTCGAAAAGCAGCTTGGGGTTTGCTGTTAATGGTGATTATTTTAGGAGGGATATACAGTGGCATGTTTACCCCAACAGAAGCGGCCGCTGTTGCTGCCGTTTATGCCGGTTTTATCGCGTTATTTGTGTATAAAGACATCAGCATTAAGCAATGCCCAAGCGTGTTACTGGAAGCGGCTAAACTGTCGATCATGCTGATGTTTATCATCGCCAATGCCATGTTGTTTGCTTTCGTATTGACGACGGAGCAAATCCCACAAACTATTGCGGCTTGGATCATTGAACTGGGTTTAACGCCGTGGATGTTCTTACTCTTAGTGAACATTATTTTGCTGTTAGCCGGTAACTTTATGGAACCCTCAGCCATTATTTTAATTCTGGCGCCGATACTGTTCCCGATTGCTATCGAACTTGGTATTGATCCTATTCACTTTGGCATCATCATGGTGGTAAATATGGAGATAGGACTGATCACACCACCGGTGGGATTGAACCTCTTTGTCACCTCCGCAGTTACCGGTATGCCTTTAGGTGCAACGATAAGAGCGGCACTGCCTTGGCTTATGATTTTACTGACCTTCTTGATGATCATTACCTACATCCCAGCGGTATCACTGTGGTTACCTAATGCTTTAGGGATGCCATAGAAATATTTGCTGAAAATAGATTTTCAGACATAAAAAAAGAGAGCCGAGGCTCTCTTTTTCTTAATCCTAAACCGTTCTAATTAAAGAGCAGCTTTTGCTTTTTCAACTAGTACTGCGAAAGCAGCTTTGTCGAATACAGCGATGTCTGCAAGGATCTTACGATCTATTTCAATAGACGCTTTCTTAAGACCGTTGATGAAACGGCTGTAAGATAGACCGTTTTGACGTGCAGCAGCGTTGATACGTGCAATCCATAGTTGACGGAATGTACGTTTCTTGTTGCGACGGTCACGGTATGCGTATTGACCAGCTTTAGTTACTGCTTGGAAAGCTACGCGGTAAACACGAGAACGTGCTCCGTAGTAACCTTTAGCTTGTTTTAGAACTTTCTTATGACGTGCACGAGCTTGTACACCACGTTTTACGCGAGGCATTATGCTTCTCCTAAACTAAATATAAATTAACTAACTAAAAATTAAGCGTATGGAAGCATACGAACAACTGCAGCCACTTCACATTTTGGAAGGATTGCGTTTGGACGAAGCTGACGCTTGTTCTTAGTAGTACGTTTAGTCAGGATGTGACGTTTAGTTGCGTGCTTGAATTTAAAGCCGCCACCAGTTTTTTTGAAACGCTTCGCAGCGCCTCGGTTCGATTTCATCTTAGGCATGATGAATAACTCCGCATTGTATGTATTAATATATGTTAATAAACATACTGGTTAATAATATGTAATTAGGGCGAATAAAACCCCATCACTCACTGCTTAGCAAGTGATAGGGTTCAATTACTTGTAAAGCCTTTAATTACTTCTTCTTAGGGGCCAACACCATGATCATTTGGCGACCTTCAATACGCGTTGGGAAAGATTCAACCACTGCTAACTCTTCAGTGTCCACTTTCAAACGGTTTAGAACGTCTACGCCAATCTCTTGGTGAGCCATTTCACGACCACGGAAGCGAATAGTTACTTTCACTTTGTTGCCGTCTTCAAGGAAACGCGTCAGGTTGCGTAGTTTTACCTGATAGTCTCCGATATCAGTTCCAGGACGGAATTTAACTTCCTTAATCTGAACCTGTTTTTGCTTTTTCTTCTGCTCTTTAGCAGCTTTGCTCTTTTCAAAGAGGAATTTACCATAGTCCATCACACGACAGACAGGTGGTTCAGCGTTTGGACTAATTTCAACTAAGTCCATACCAGCTTCAATAGCCGCTTCCATTGCTTCATTGATTGAAACGATACCAACGGCTTCGCCGTCTGCACCAGTTAAGCGTACTTCTTTAACGCCACGAATCTCATCGTTTAAACGATACTGGTTTTGCTTGGCCGGTTGTTGGCCTTTTCTTCCGCCTTTAATAGGTTATTCCTCCAGATTGAGCTTACGGCTTGAAACGTCGGCTTGAAGATATGAAATGAAATCTTCTACTTTAAACTTACCGAGGTCTTTGCCTTTTCGTGTACGTACTGCGATTTCGCCAGCTTCCATCTCTTGGTCGCCACAAACGAGCATATAAGGTACACGTTTTAAAGTGTGTTCGCGGATTTTAAAGCCAATCTTCTCATTTCTCAAGTCCGCTTTTACTTTAAAGCCAGATTTTTGTAATTTTTGAGTGATTTCCTGAACATAATCCGCTTGTTTATCGGTAATTCCCATGATCACAGCTTGCTCAGGTGCTAACCATGTTGGGAAGAAACCTGCGTACTCTTCAATCAAAATACCAATGAAACGCTCAAGTGAACCTAAAATTGCACGGTGGATCATAACCGGAACAAGACGTTCGTTATTTTCACCCACATAAGTTGCACCTAAACGGCCAGGTAAGTTGAAGTCTAATTGCACCGTACCACATTGCCATGCACGATCTAGACAGTCATGCAGTGTGAATTCAATTTTCGGACCATAGAATGCACCCTCACCTTCTTGGATTTCGTATGGAATATCCATCGATTCCAAAGCCAGTTTCAAGTCGCTTTCTGATTTATCCCAAATCTCATCTGAACCTACGCGCTGCTCTGGACGAGTAGACAGTTTCACCACAATGTTTTCAAAACCAAAAGTATTGTAAACATCGTAAACCATCTTGATACATTCTTTCACTTCCGCCTGAATTTGATCTTCAGTACAGAAAATGTGTGCATCATCTTGAGTAAAGCCACGAACACGCATGATACCGTGTAGCGCACCCGATGGTTCGTTACGGTGACAAGAACCGAATTCCGCCATACGCAATGGTAAGTCACGGTACGATTTCAAACCTTGGTTAAAGATTTGTACGTGACCTGGACAGTTCATTGGTTTGATCGCGTATTCACGGTTTTCAGAAGACGTTGTAAACATCGCGTCCGCATATTTGTCCCAGTGACCTGAACGTTCCCAAAGAACGCGGTCCATCATCAATGGGCCTTTGACTTCTTGGTAACCATATTCTGTTAGTTTTTCACGTACAAACACTTCTAGTTCACGGAAAATAGACCAGCCATTATGATGCCAGAACACCATACCCGGTGCTTCTTGTTGCATGTGGAATAAATCTAAGTGTTTGCCGATTTTACGGTGGTCACGCTTCGCCGCTTCTTCTAGGCGAACAAGGTGCTCTTTTAATTGCTTCTTATCAGCAAATGCGGTGCCGTAAATACGTTGCAGCATTTTATTGTCGCTGTTACCACGCCAGTATGCACCTGCCACATTCAATAAAGTGAAATGTTGGCAGAAGCTCATGTTTGGTACATGTGGGCCACGACACATATCGATGTATTCTTCATGATGGTACAGACCTGGGCGATCGTCGCGCGCCACGTTTTCATCAAGAATTTCCATTTTGTAGCTTTCACCACGTGATTCAAACGTATCACGCGCTTCTTGCCAGCTTACTTTCTTCTTAACGACTTGATATTTGGTCTTCGCAAGCTCTTTCATGCGCTTTTCAATCGCATCCAAATCTTCTTGCGTTAAAGAATGCTCAAGATCGATGTCGTAGTAGAAACCTTTATCGATCGTTGGACCAATCGCCATTTTTGCTTCAGGGAAAAGCTGCTTAATCGCATGACCAAGCAAGTGAGCACAAGAGTGACGAATGATTTCTAAACCATCTTCATCTTTAGCAGTGATGATTTCTAAACTCGCGTCATTTTCAATTAAATCGCACGCATCAACACGGTTACCATCTACACGACCAGCGATCGTTGCTTTTGCAAGACCAGGACCAATAGATAAAGCCACGTCCATTGTTGAAACAGAGTTGTCAAATTGGCGAGTACTGCCATCAGGAAGAGTAATTACAGGCATGATAAATCCTATTTCCAGTGGTGCCACATACCAAGTAGCACTTGATGAGTTTATTATTACTTTAAAAACAAATAGTTAAACAAAGCAATCTTTGTGAATTCTTATATTTGGTACAAATCAATTTTGCAATCCAAAAGAGAGACGAACATTCTAAAGAAATTCACCCAAATTGAAAGTTATTGCGTGAAAATAATCCACATATTAAGACAGCTTGCATTGCTTTCTCACTATCAAGAAACGCACCGTTTCAATTGCAACAAAAATAACCTTACATTTACATTGTGTTTTCATGTGGATTTTTATATAACTGAATTTGCTTATAAAAATGCTCTCAAAAATAAGAAAAATCAAAACATTAATGAAATGAGCGGTGATAACTGGAGAAGCAAGCATTCCTTGTCTACATTTAGAAAGAGGTGAACAAGATCACATTGTTCAGCGCTATCTTCTCAGTTTTAAACCAAACTCAAGAACAATAATGATATACCGCCTCCTCTAACTGACTCAGGAGCGGTAAAGAGACAAAAGTGAACAGGGTCGTTTAACTATTACGTTCGTTTGTTAAATAAAGTTCGTTTGTTAACGGCGAGGAATTGTATTTATGGTCAGCGCGAAAGAATTTGCCACATGGCTAAAAGATAAGTTTTTAAATGAGAGGCAAGGCGTCACTTTCACTCGTCGTGACATCAATAAGTTGACGGGTCGACAAGGCTTTAGTCTAAGTTTTGTCAATGATACTCACTATGAACTCATGCGTTATGGCCTTGCTTTTGTCACGGATACTGCTCGTGAAAACTTCTATTTACTGCCTGTAAGTGGTAGTAAAAATTGGCGCTCTGCGATTGATGCCCAATTTGAAAGAGAAATGTTCAGTAATATCTACCCTATCGAACGTTCTTCAGGTTAATCTCTCACCGTAACCTTCTTTTTCCTAACCAATGAATTTATTTTCACTGGACTGACCAATTGCGTGCGATTGTCATATATAATTGCCGCTGTTTTTTCTATTAGTAGTGACTTATGTTTTTATCACCTTATTTCTCAACTCAAGATAACGCTTTTCAATTCACTCGCCAGCAATCAAGCCATTTTGCCAAAAGAGTCGCCGGCGATTTCAACCCAATTCATGATGAAGACAGCAAACGCTTCTGTGTTCCGGGAGATCTTCTTTTTGCTGTATTACTAAAGCAAGAAGGCGTCAGCCAAAAAATGAGTTTCCGTTTTTCTGGCATGGTGAATGATGGTGTTTTGTTATCAATTGAAGAAAAAGGGCAACATGATAGCGTCGTGGTTGATTGTAATGGTAAAGAATACCTACACATGTACCATGAAGGTGAAAAGAATCTAAACCCTGCGTTTATTGAAAAAGTTGTGACGAGCTATGTGCAATTCTCTGGCATGAACTTCCCACACATCATGGTTCCTTTAATGGAAGAGAAGCAGATGATGATCAACACTCAGCGCCCACTTGTGATTTATGAAAGCATGGATGTTGAGTTTTGCCGTATGGACCTAGTGAACCCAGAAGTTGAATTTACAGGCGCAACTTTCGATGTCACCGGTAAACGTGGTGTAGTAACACTTAACTTTGACTTTAAAGAAGCGGATGAAGTCGTCGGCAAAGGTGTTAAGCGAATGGTCGCAAGTGGTCTTCGCCCTTATGTTCAAGCGGACATCGATGAATTTGTCGACCGATTTAACGCGTGTAAGACGGCCTTCCAAGCTCAACACGGATAAGATTTCAGCCTTAGGCTACATATTTTTTTAAACTAAACGCCAGTAACTGCCATGAAAGTGGCTTGATTACTGGCGTTTTTTATTTGCACCACATTTCTATGTGATATTTATCACACTTTCTCATCAGAATTTTCAATTAATCAAAACGTCACATAACAGACACTTATTCTTCATATTTCTATCCTATCGTACTCGCAGCACTAAGAAGACACGTAAGTCTCTAATTTAAAACATAGGATTTAAACAATGAAAAAAGCAGTTCTAGCAACATCTATTTTAGCCGCTCTAGTTTCGACTTCTTCTCTGGCTGCAACCGTTTATAAAGATGACACCTCTGAGCTAAAAATTGGTGGTCGTGCAGAAGCGCGCTTCAATATTTCAGATAACAATGAAGAATATGTAGCTGGCGAAAAAACCGAAAGCGCTTTTGATGACAAAAGCCGTGCTCGTCTAAGCATTTCTGGTAAAACTCAAATTTCTAGTGACCTAACAGGTTTTGGTAAGTATGAAAACGAAATAAACACTTCTGGCGATATCAAAACTCGTTACATCTTCGGCGGTATCGGCACGCAAATTGGTGATTTCTCTTACGGTAAGCAAGATACTGCACTGGTTATGATCACTGACTTTACCGATACCATGGCAACGTTTGGCGCAGACGCAGACGACGCTATCGCACTAAACGCAGGTAGCGATAAGCAAGAAAATAACTTCGCTTATAAAGGTGAGTTCTCTGGCTTAACTCTAGGTGCCAACTACCTCGCGGGTGAAGAAGCAGACTCAGATCAATACTCTGTTGCGGCTATGTATTCTTTTGATTTCGGCCTAGACCTAGGTGCAGGTTATGCTGGCGGTAAACAAGCTGATACCGATGTGAACCAATTCGATGTGGGTGTTCAATACTCTATCGCAGACTTCACTCTAGGCGCACTTTACTTGTGGAATGACACTGATGATGTGGCTAACGGTGGTGACGGCAAAAACGATGGTTACGAAGTTTCAGCTCAGTACAAGCTAGACAAATGGACTTTCGTTGGTGTGTATAACTACGCAACTGAAAACGATGGTGAAGACGATGCAGTCGACAACGTCGCTATCGAAGCAGTTTACAAATTCAACAGCAACCTACGCACTTATGCGGGTTACAAGTTTGAAATGATTGATGACGAAGATGACCAAATCCAAGCGGGTATCCGTTACGATTTCTAAGATGCATTGATGTTATTTCCCCCGAAATTCATTAGCGTCTAAACAAAGGCCTGAGTTCAATTGAATTCAGGCCTTAATTTTTAGAGCGAAAACTTAAATCATGAAAGCTTAACTAACCCACTTAATCTAACCATGTCACTTAATATAACCATATCACTTAATCAAGCAATGCCAGTAAGGCTTGCACCGGGTGCTTAGGTTTCAACCCTTCAAAGCGTTTAACTTGGCTGCGACATGAATAGCCAGTGACCAAACAGCGTTCTTTATCCAAACGATTCAAATTAGGCTGCCAGCTCAATTGATAGATCCCTTGTGACATATCAAACTTATCCGCTTCATGGCCAAAGGTGCCGGCCATACCGCAACAGCCGACCGCCACCGAAGTCAACTTAGCGCCAAAGTGAGTGAATATTTCCCCCCACTGTTTTTCTGAATTTGGCAATTTGGTCTTCTCGGTACAGTGCGAGAACAAATACCAAGGTTGTTCATCCCCTTTTGCACGATAAGTAAACGTCTGCAAGTTCGGTTGCAGCCATTCATGCACACTGAGCACCTGAAACGCTTTGGCTTTTTCACCTAATACTTCACGGTATTCGTCTCGGTAACAAAGCACGGTGGCAGGGTCGACACCCACCATCGGAATATTTAACTCTGCTAATTGAGTTAAGAACTCACTCGTCGAATTCGCCGTTTGGGCAAACTGTTTAAGGAAACCTTTAATATGCTGCGCTTTACCATTAGGCTTAAATGGCAAAACAACGGGCTTTTTCCCTAGTTTAACGGCCAAATCAACCAAGTCGGCCACCACATCGGCATCATAAAAACTGGTGAATGGGTCTTGAACAATCAGTACATAATCTTTGCGCTTTTCATCAGAAAGAGACTGCAATTGAGATAAGCTAAAGCGGCTGTCCCATAATTGATCTTCTAAAGACTGCTTTAATGTTGGAATCGACAACAATGGCGTATCAATGTAACCCACCGTTTTCTTCGTCAATGACTGAACCCAGTTCATGGCTAACATGGTATTGACTACTTTTGGCGCTTTCGCCATCAAAGGTAACAATGATTCAATATTGCCGACGAGATAATCTTTCGCCGGACGCTGATAACGTGTGTAATACACATTTAAGAAACGCGAACGAAATGACGGCACATCAACATTAATCGGGCACTGACTTGCACAGGCTTTACAAGCCAAACAGCCATTTAAGGCTTCAAATACTTCGTGAGAAAAATCGTATTCTTCTTTCTTTTTAATCGTATGGCGTACACGGTCAATCATGGATTTGATTGAGCTAGATTGCTGCAATGCTTTTTCTTCTAAATCCAAAATATCGACACCGCTTGCGGTTAATTGACGTAACCACTCGCGAACTAAACCGGCACGGCCTTTTGGTGAGTGACGACGGTCTGCGGTCACTTTCATTGACGGACACATTGGCGAATTCACGTCATAGTTAAAGCACAAACCGTTGCCGTTACATTCCATCGCTTGTCGGAAGCTGTCACGCACAGTCACAGGAATTTGTCTATCATAAAACGCACGCTTAGCATCGGACACTTTCACCAATTCATCTTGGCTTTCAATTGGCGTACAAATCTTTCCTGGGTTCATTTTATTAAGCGGGTCAAATGCGGCTTTCACTCGACGCAACTGAGTAAAGAGTTCTTCACCAAAAAACTCAGGGCCATACTCAGAGCGATAGCCTTTACCGTGTTCTCCCCACATCAAACCGCCGTATTTTGCCACTAGCTTCACGACTTCATCAGAAATTTGATGCATCATTTTTTCTTGCTCGGGGTCGCACAAATCCAAGGCTGGACGAACGTGCAATACACCGGCATCCACATGGCCAAACATGCCGTAGTTTAATTGCTTTTCATCAAGCAAGGCACGGAACTCAACAATAAAATCAGCTAAGTTTTCAGGTGGAACACAAGTATCTTCAGCAAAAGCAATTGGCTTAGCTCGGCCTTTTGCACCACCTAATAAGCCCACCGCCTTTTTACGCATGTTGTAGATTTTATTAATGCTGTCGAGGTCATGGCATACCTGAAAACCAATAATGCCGCCTTCTTCCGTTTCCAATTGTTTTTCTAACTGCTCAACCAGCGCATTCACTTGTTGCGTGACTTCATTGGTGTCTTGACCTGCAAACTCGACAATATTGATGCCTTGCATATCTTTGCCTGGGACATCGGTGATCAAATCACTCACGGTATGCCAAACGATGTCTTGCTTGGCGAGATTCAATACTTTCGAATCCACCGTTTCCACCGACAAAGCTTGCGCTTGAACCATCAACGGCGCATTACGTAACGCCGAATCAAATGAATTGTATTTGATATTGACCAGCGAACGCGCTTTAGGAATTGGCGTTAAGTTTAATTTGGCTTCGGTAATAAAAGCGAGAGACCCTTCTGCACCACAAAGCACTCGTCCAAGGTTAAATTCACCCTGCTCCTGTTGCTCAAAAGACAGCGCATTTTTTAAGTCATAGCCAGTAAGAAAGCGGTTAAGCGGTGGAAATTTAGCTTCAATAGCGTCACGATTTTCACGGCACACTTGCTCGGTCATGCTGTAAGCCTTTGCCGCAAAAGTGCCTAATTCAGGCTCACCTTGTGAACCATCGGTTTCAAACATGGAACCGTCAGCAAATACCGCTTGCAACGACAACATATGATCAGACGTTTTGCCGTATTTCAAAGAACCCTGTCCCGAAGCATCGGTATTGATCATACCGCCAACAGTGGCACGGTTACTGGTTGAAAGATCCGGCGAGAAAAAATAACCGTATGATCGAACCGCATCATTAAGTTGGTCTTTTACCACACCAGACTGCACTCGAACCCAACCTTCTTCTGAGTTAACTTCAAGCACCTTATTCATGTAGCGAGACATATCCACCACAATGCCTTTGGTTAATGACTGGCCGTTGGTTCCAGTACCGCCGCCACGAGGAGAAAAAGTAATGGTGGCGTATTTTTCTTGCGCGCCAATTCGGGCAATCAACTGCACATCTTGGTTATCTTTTGGCAACACCACGGCTTGCGGCAATTGCTGATACACACTGTTATCGGTCGCAACAGCCAAACGGCTCGCATAGGTTTGTTCGATATCGCCTCGAAATCCTGCGGCTTCCAGCTCATTGAGATAGGCGCTCACCAATGGCTCAACATCATAACGTTGGCTTAATGCTGGCAAGATAGATGAATCAGATGAATTTTTTGATGTTTGATTATTAACAGACATTCGCTTCCATGTTCCTAGTGCGCTGATCCCTCAGCTTGACCCAAGGAGCTTAAGTCAAGAGGCTTAAAGCAGAGACTTGGGTCTCGGTTAATCATTGTAATTTTTTGAATTAAGTCACTTTACCTTATTTCTGCTTGGCTGAGGAGTAGAAAGTGCGGCAATTTTATCCTCAAGTGACTGAGTCGATATATGATCACCACACAACAGTTGTCCTTTCTTACTCCCATTAAAAACGGTAGAATATGCGGCTCATTATTTTACTCAGCAGATTGTCAGAATATTAATGGATAAACAAAAAGCCCTTAAAAAAATTGCCAAATGCCTTGAGCTAGGCAGTTCCGCTAACGTCAACGAAGCAGCCCAGGCCATTAAAATGGCGCACCGCTTAATGCTTAAGTATGGCTTAGATAAGGACGATATTGACTTCATCAAGCTGGGTAAAACCCAATCAAGCCACTTATTACCTGCCAATATTAGCTCTAACCTACTTCGTGTTATTCGTGGTATTAACACCCGCTTTGGTGTCGAAGCCGTGCTTCTTAACCACAAAGGCTTAAAGCGTGTTGAATTTATCGGTGAGGCAGATCGTGCCATTTTTGCCGCATTTGCTTTCGATATCATTTATCGTGAAATGAATGAACAAACCGGACAATTCCGTAATAGTTTTTCAGGCTCAGGTACATCAAGCGCGGAAGTCACTCGTCGTGTGAATTCTTTCTTATCAGGCTGGATCGAAGGTGCTTTGGAAAAACTGCCGCTGATCGCTCCGGATGATGATTCTGCTCAAAAGATCAATAACTACATCGATAAAGAATTTGAAAACGTCGATCGTGAAACCTTTAAACAACAATTGCGTGAAGCGATGAAAAACTTCACTGCAGACTATGAAGTGGGTTTAAAAAAAGGTCGCCGTGTTTCAGTGAATCGCCCAATCGATGGTGAGTCAGAACGTAAACGCTTAAACAAATAACGCCGCATTTTTGCCTGACTCAACCCCTGATTCAGGCAAACGTTTCCCTTAATTTTATTATTGAAGAATGTGAGCATAACCACATTCTTATACGTAATAGCATTCGAAAGTCTCAATATTGTTCGCTACACTGCTTGCGTTCAATTTTATGAGCAGAAACAGGGAAACAATAATGGAAAGTTCACATGGTACTTGCGATTGGTGTAAACAATTCGTAGGTCAATTAGTTAAGTTTGAGTATCTCGACGGTGTTAGCCACCGTGCCTGTCCTGAGTGCCACGATTTTGCACGTATGGACGTTCGTCAATTTAATATCGCTGAACAAGCGTTAAGAGATAAGCAAGCCAAGTTAAAGTAACTTCCTCATCCTCAAAAAAATTCAATAATAAAGGCGCTTCAATGAGCGCCTT
The DNA here is from genome assembly GCF_026001925.1 of Vibrio gangliei. NCBI lineage: Bacteria > Pseudomonadati > Pseudomonadota > Gammaproteobacteria > Vibrionales > Vibrionaceae > Vibrio > Vibrio gangliei. Next base: position 759,605 of record NZ_AP021870.1, read on the forward strand.
TATTCATTCTATTTCACAGTTATCGCAATCGTACTAATTATGCGTTTTCTGCTTTTTCACAACCGATAAAACGGTATGCAATCGCACCTAGAATTGCACCAATGATTGGCGCAACCCAGAATAGCCACAACTGCGCTGTCGCCCAATCGCCAACGTAAACGGCAACAGCAGTACTACGAGCAGGGTTAACAGAAGTGTTAGTCACTGGGATAGAGATCAAGTGGATAAGAGTCAAACATAGGCCAATCGCGATTGGTGCAAAGCCTGCCGGAGCACGTTTGTCTGTCGCACCTAAAATCACGATCAAGAACATCATTGTCATAACAACTTCAGTCACTAATGCAGAAGTCATTGAGTAACCACCTGGAGAATGTTCACCGTAACCGTTAGAAGCGAAACCTGCTGCCACATCAAAACCTGCTTGGCCAGAGGCAATCACATACAGTACACCACCAGCAATGATACCGCCGATTACTTGAGCAATAATGTAAGGTAAAAGTTGATTTGCAGGGAAACGACCACCAGCCCATAAACCGATAGATACCGCAGGGTTCAAGTGACAACCAGAGATGTGACCAATAGCAAATGCCATGGTTAACACAGTAAGACCAAAGGCCAAAGATACACCAACAAAACCGATGCCAAGGTCAGGAAACGCAGCAGCTAATACCGCACTACCACAACCACCAAGTACTAGCCAAAACGTACCGAAACATTCCGCTAAATATTTATTCATTTTTTTATTCCTATGAATATATGGCTCAAAGATCACCTGATCTTTGAGATAGCAACGCTGACATTCATTTACCAACCGCCTTAATTGTAGGTTGATATACAAGTTTTCATGCCAACAAGATCCAGCATAAAAGAAAAATCTTCCTCTTTTACACCTTAAATCTTCCTATTTGCTCACCTCATTAAGTCTCTAATTATTAATGAGTTACGAACCTTTAAATATTACATCAGATTTGAAAAACCACAAATAAAAAAGTGATTTAAATCACACTTAATAATAAATCGATCAATAAATCGCTTGATCTTTCACCGATTAAAAACTACTGTATACATACACAGTATGTATATATGGACAGTTATTTATGTTTACTCACGCTAACGTTTTACCTCATCAGTCTTTTGCTTCTCAGGCTTGTAATGACGATATGTTCTCAGTAACCAGCCCACTGTTTTCACGACTATCAATACTTTCTAAACGCCCAAACTGGCTACTATTTACTGCTGGCGCTACTCTACCAACAACACCAGAACTGGATGCTTTTGGTATTGATGCTCGTAAAGTAGTAAAAATCAAAGCCTCAAACTCAATGTCTGAAAAAGACATCATAATTAAAGCGTTAAATGCCAAAAACGCCAGTGCAATCGTAGCCAGTGATCATTTTTCTCACCAAGACAAACAAGAACTGATCGCGTTAGCGCAACAAAATAACTGCGAATTATTTTTTATGAGTGCATCTATTCAACAAACGTTAACGCGTCGTCACCTACACTGAGCCAAATTTAATGACTGATGATGAAGCATGAGCCAAAGACGATTACGGACGATCTCTGGCTCTGTCGTCACCTTTTACATTCACCAAAACACCAAAGCCAATCACCTTTAATACTCCCCAATACCTGCGACGTTTTTGCAAAATAAAATTCATAGCAAACGTTTGCTTTTTCTCTGGATAGCAACGCTTTTGTTCGGTATCATGCCGCTTTCTGGTATGAAAGGCGTTCATACCGCATTTATATAGCCTAGTAGGAAAATGGAAATGAGCATTGCTAATCAAGTTCTTGCCGTGAATGACGATCTTCCCATCCGTACTGACAAACCTGTACACAGTGGTAAAGTACGTTCTGTTTATTGGTTAACCGAGGCAGATAGCCGCCGCCTAATTAAAGAAAAGGGTTACGATGTTGCAGAAGACGCTCCACTTGCCATTATGGTGATCAGTGACCGCATTTCTGCGTTTGACTGTATTTGGCACGGTGAAGGTGGCCTGCAAGGCGTTCCAGGCAAAGGCGCAGCATTAAATGCCATTTCTAACCACTGGTTCCAACTGTTCAAAGATAACCATTTAGCCGACAGCCATATTCTCGATATTCCTCATCCATTTGTTTGGATCGTACAAAAAGCCAAACCCGTCATGATCGAAGCGATTTGCCGCCAATACATCACAGGCTCAATGTGGCGCGCTTACGAAAAAGGCGAACGTGAATTTTGCGGAATTTCACTTCCTGAAGGTCTAGAAAAAGATAAAGCGTTACCAGAACTACTGATGACGCCATCCACTAAAGGCATCTTAAAAGGCATTCCTAACGTGCCTGAAGCGGATGATGTCAACGTATCTCGCCAAGACATTGAAGCCAATTTTACCGCGTTTAACTTCTCTAAAGCGGAAGACATTGCTCATTATGAAAAGCTGCTTAAAGAAGGCTTCAAAGTGATCAGTGATGCGCTGGATAAAGTGGATCAAATCTTTGTTGATACCAAATTCGAGTTTGGTTATGTACACGATTCCGCTGGTAATGAAAAACTGATCTACATGGATGAAGTCGGTACACCTGACTCTTCACGTATTTGGGATAAAACCGAATACCAAAACGGTAACATTGTCGAAAACTCCAAAGAAGGTTTCCGCCAATTCTTACTCAACTACTTCCCCGATCCTGATATTCTTTTAAACAAAAATCGTATGGATGAGCGTTTTGCTTTGGCTGAAAACAATGCGCTACCACAAGAAGCCATCATGGATATTTCTCGCACTTACCTTGGTATTGCAGAGAAAATTACAGGGAAGAAAATTGAACTAAGCGCAAATCCAAAACAAGAAATCATCGATATCTTGCGTAAAGACTACGATCTGATTGTTTAGTTCAGGTTAGTTATTGGATCTACCCATATAAAGAAGAGTGAAACTCGTACAAAGCTTCACTCTTTTTGTTTAGTGCGCCCCTAAAACTAGCGCTTGAGGGGCTTAACTAAGCTATCTAACCCTTCAATTTTCAGTGCCAAACAAAGTTTTAATAAATCCCCTAACTCGCCTTTAGGAAATTCCGCCTTATTTTGAAACCACAGCAAATACTCTTCGGGTAAGTCTATCAACATGCGGCCTGCGTATTTACCAAACGGCATCGGCGTGCGAGCCAGTTTTATCAAGTTTTCTTTTTCTAGCATGGGGCATGCCTTTTAGTAACGCTATCAAAAAAACGCCTGCAGCAATGGCAGGTGATGTTTATTACTTGGGTATATATTTTTGTCTAAGAGTTAACGATTAGTGAACTGGGCGCGCTTCATCATCGTTGAACTTGCCGAAATGCTCTTCTAACACTTCTGGAGTTAATTTACCTTCCGCTTCCAGTTGCTTTAACTTCGCAACAATCGCTTTTTGCTCTTCGATGCTTGGTAATGGCGTTTCTGGCGCTTCGGTCATTTCAGCTGACATGGCTTCCAGTTCTTTTTCGATATCATTACTCATGAGTATTTTCCAAGTTACAATTTTAAAATCAATTGCGCTAATTCTAACGGCTTTACCCTTGCTGCGCCACCAAAGCACGGTAGATTTAGCCCAAGCCAAGCTCGCCTTGTATGAAAAACAAGCGCTTGTAAAACAAATTAACCTTTGACTGAGCGATAAAGAGAACTTTTCAGCTATTCGTGGGTCATAAGCTACATGTTACAAATTGTCACATTTACCAATTTACAAATATTCGATATATTTCATTCACATAAAAGATTTTATCCGACATTTCAGGAGATATTTTGACCATGCATTCGGACGCTTTTGCCCAACTCCAGCAATATTTAAACTCTCAAGTGATTGGCCAAAATGAATTAGTGAAACAACTTCTCGTCGCCTTACTCGCTGATGGGCATATTCTCGTTGAAGGGCCTCCGGGGTTAGCTAAAACACGTGCGGTGAAAGTGTTAGCCGATTGCATTGAAGGTGATTTCCATCGCGTACAATTTACCCCCGATCTACTGCCTGCCGATTTAACCGGTACCGATATTTTCCGCCCTGAAACCGGTGAATTTACCTTCCAAGCAGGCCCGATTTTCAATTCATTGATTCTTGCTGATGAAATCAACCGCGCCCCCGCGAAAGTGCAAGCGGCAATGTTGGAAGCAATGGCAGAAAAACAAATTACCGTTGGGCGTGAATCTTACAAATTGCCTGAATTATTTTTAGTCATGGCAACCCAAAACCCGATTGAGCAAGAAGGAACGTATCCGCTACCTGAAGCGCAATTAGACCGCTTCTTACTGCACCTTGAAGTGGACTATCCAAATGCCGACAGCGAGCTGGAAATCTTGCGCTTGAACCGCGGTGAAGCACAAGGTCAACACGCCAGCCAGCCGGTAATGCTTTCTCAACAAACCATATTTGATGCTCGCCAAGCAGCGTTATCTATTCACATGGCAGAGAATGTTGAGCAATACATCATTCGTTTGATCATGGCCACTCGTCAGCCAGAGCAATACAACCCATTATTAGCAGAATGGCTACAAATGGGTGTCAGCCCACGCGCAACCATCGCGCTCGATCGTTGTGCTCGCGCGCACGCTTGGCTTGCTGGTCGTGATTTTGTTAGCCCAGAAGACGTACAAGCGATGGCCTTCCCTGTGTTACGCCACCGCTTACTATTAAGCTACCCAGCACAAGCCGAAGGCATTACATCAAATCGTGTCATTGCCGAATTATTAGCGCAGGTTGGCAGTGCATGATGGAGCAAAAGTTACCGCCTTTTGCCAATGGGGTGAGCCTCAATTTAAAAGAGTTGCTGTATTACAAAAGCCATACTGTGCATTGGCAGCCACCGAATAAAAGTTTGTGGTCACAGCTGAACGGTAGCCATAACAGCAATCAAAAAGGTCGAGGAATGAACTTTGCCGAGGTACGTCAGTATCAAGCGGGAGATGACATTCGCTCTATCGACTGGCGTGTCACGGCTCGTACAGGCAAAGCACACACCAAACTGTTTACCGAAGAGCGCGAGCAGCCAGTGATCTTATATATTGATCTCAGCGCCAGCATGCGTTTTGGCTCACAATTGCTATTTAAAACCGTGCAATGTGCGCATTTGGCGAGCTTACTCAGTTGGCTTACTGTCGAGCAAAAAGATCGCATTGGCGCGCTCATCGACATGGGCGATCAATTAATCGAGGTCAAACCCACGGCCCGTCAACAAGGCGCGTTACATATTAGCCACCAGCTCGTACAGTTAAACAATCAAGCATTCGAACAGTGGCAGCAAGCTCAGCAAACAAAGAGCCAATTCAAAACATTCACCCAACTCAAAACATTGCCATTTAAACAGGTGCTGCAAACGCTACATCGCATGTGTCCTAAAGGCAGTGACATTATTTTTATCAGTGATTTCAAACGGCTAGATCTAGACGCCAAACCGCTGCTCAATCAATTGCGTCAACATAACCGATTGCAATTTGTGCATATTTTCGATCCACTCGAAATGGGCAATACGGAATTTCGTGGAAGTGAATACGTCACCAATGGCGAACACACGCGCTGGCTCAACTTTGGGCAAAAAAATACACGTAACCAATTGAAAAATAGGTACACTGAACATCTAAATCAATTAGAGAAAATTTGTAAATCTATGGCTATTCCAATGCGATCATTAACGTGTGCTGAACCACTCTTATCTCAACTTGGTGCTTCATCTTCTAGCACGCAGCAAGGAGCAAATCATGAATAACACTGCGCTCAACGCTGCCTCTCAAGCCCAACCTAGCTTACCGCTTGCGCCTTTGCATCTACCTGCTGAACCTGGATTCTGGCCACTTGCTTGGGGATGGTGGGCCTGCCTTGCTTTAGCGTTATTGATCTTTATTGTGGCTATCGTGCTGATAAAGCGCCGTAAAAAACGTCATCTTGCCAAGAAAACCGCATTACGTTTACTAGTGCAAAACGCCGCAAGGCAAAAAGGGAAAAAGAAAGTCGCGACTGCCAACGATTTACTTCGTCAGGTGTGTTTGTCTTACTACCCTCGCCCTATGTTAGCTAGCTTGCATGGTGAACGTTGGTACGCTTTTTTGGATGAACAGCACCCGTCGAAAAAAGCCAATTTCCAATCTAACCAACTGCAATGGCAAACCGCGCTGTACCAAAAGCAGCCCGTTGCTGATGAGGTTGCCGATGCCTTGTATTTGCAAGTCGAAACTTGGATTACACAAGCGCTACCGCCGAGTAAAAAACAAATTAAAGCCGCCCAAGCTCAGTTCAAATCTAACACCATGGATTTGAATGATGGCGTGGTATCCAAAGCCAGACCAGCAAAATCAGCGCCAAAAGGCTTAATCGAAAAAGAACGTGTATTGAACCAACTAGAAGAAAAAGTGAAAGGATCTCAAGACGATGTTTGAGTTTCAGTGGCTTTGGGCATTATTGCTTCTGCCCTTGCCAATTCTTGTCTATTTTTTTGCGCCTGCACACAAACCTCGCTCAGCCATTATGCTGCCTACTTTACCTACAGAGGGTGGGGTTGAACGTCGCCAGCACATCAGCTTAAAAGTCTTAGCGGTGTTAATTTGGGTATTACTCGTTTTAGCCGCCGCCCGTCCTGTCTGGTATGGCGAGCCAATTGAAGTGCAACCAAAGCATCGCGATATGATGCTGGTGGTGGATCTATCCGGTTCAATGGCACAAGAGGATATGAATTCCCCTTCTGGCTATATTGATCGCTTAACGGCAGTCAAACAAGTCCTGTCAGATTTCATCACCAAACGTAAAGGTGACCGTTTAGGGTTAGTGCTATTTGCTGACCACGCTTACCTGCAAACTCCATTAACGCTGGATCGCACAGCGGTTTTACAACAACTCAACCGCGCACAATTGAATATGATTGGTAGTCAAACCGCGATTGGTGAAGGCTTGGGGATTGCCACCAAAACCTTCATCAAAAGTGAAGCAGAGCAACGTGTCATCGTGCTATTAAGTGATGGTAGTAATACAGCCGGCGTAATTGACCCTATCGAAGCCACCAGCATTGCCAAAGAAAACAACGTGATCATTTACACCGTGGGTGTTGGAGCGGGCGAATTAGAGGTAAAAAGTTTCTTTGGATCTCGCACAGTGAACACAGCGCAAGACTTGGATGAAAAAACGCTCACCAAGATTGCTGAAATGACAGGCGGCAAATACTTCCGCGCTCGCGATCAAAAAGACCTCAATCAGATCTACGACACTATTAACCAATTACAGCCGGTCAGTAACGCCACTCAAACCTGGCGACCACAAACGGAATGGTTCACTTATCCGCTCGCACTGGCTTTATTTTTGTCATTTATCCTTGCGGTATTAAGGAGACAACATGGCTGATTTTCAACTGCTGCATCCCGCTTGGTTATACGCAGCCATTCCTGCAATTGTGCTCAGCGTGTGGCTGTATCGTAAGCCTAAATCCACCAGCTTGATCGCCGCCCACTTGAGCCAACAGCTTGGGCTTGAGCAGCATAAAGCGCACGGTTCGGTTGTCACTACCTTACTTGCGGCTTGGCTTATCGCCGTGATCGCATTAAGTGGGCCAAGTTTTCAAAAGCAATCGGTGCCGAGCTTTGGTGTCAATAATGCTCGAGTGATTGTGATGGATATGACCTTATCCATGTACGCCACCGATCTTGCGCCCAACCGCCTTAGCCAGGCGCGCTACAAGGTGTTAGATTTATTACCTAAGTTGCAAGAAGGCACCACAGGGTTAGTAGCTTACTCTGGTGACGGCTACATGATTAGCCCACTCACCAACGACAGTAATACCCTTGCGAGCCTGATTCCAAACTTATCGCCCAATATCATGCCCACTCAAGGCAGTGATGCCGCTGCTGGGGTAAAAAAAGCCATTGATATGCTCACTCAAGCGGGCCATCAACAAGGCGATATTATTCTGATTGCTGACGGGCTAAGCAATGTGGAATCGGAAGCGATCCAAGATTTGCTCAAAGACACCCATTGGAACCTATCCGTCATGTCAGTCGGAACAGCGCAAGGTGCCCCCATTCGTTTGCCTAATGGCGATCTATTTACTCATGACGGCACCACGGTGGTCGCCAAAACCGATCTCAAAGCACTGCAAGAGATCGCTCAAATTGGGCACGGCGTTTATACCCCACTACGAAATGATGACGGCGATATTCAACAATTATCACAATCGCTCAATCATGTGGAATTGAAAACCAATAAAGAAAATAAAGAGACACCGGATTTGGAAGTACATATCAATAATGGTTTCTGGCTATTGCCTATCTTGCTGGTATTAGCCTTAGGCGCGTTCCGTCGTGGTGGTATTTTCAGCCTCGCTTTTCTTGCCGCTTTGCCTTTGATGCAACCTCAACATGCTTATGCGGCACAAAGTGAAACGCCACAAGCCCAAACCAACAGCGCATCGTTACTGTCTTCGGTGTTTAAAACCCCCGATCAGCAAGGTTACGATGCCTACCAGGCCAAACAATACCCGCAAGCGGCGAGCGCATTTGATAACCAAGCGTGGAAAGGCGCAGCGTTATATCAAGCAGGCAATTACCAAGCGGCAATTAAAGAACTGCAAGGGCTAACCAGTGAAGATGCCCGTTACAACCTAGCCAATGCACAAGCTCAAGCTGGTCAGCTAGAACAAGCCAAACAAGGCTATGAAGACATTCTTAAAGCCAACCCAAACAATGCGGATGCGAAAAAGAACTTAGAGATTGTGAAGAAAGCGCTAGAGCAACAAAAACAGCAACAGCAGAAGCAACAAGATCAGCAGCAAAATCAAAACAGCCAAGATCAGAATAAGCAGCAGCAAGATAAACAATCACAAGATCAATCGTCTCAAAATAGCGACTCTCAAGATAAGTCATCGCAAGGTGATCAGTCTCAGCAAAATTCTGACCAGAAAAATCATTCCGATCAGAACCAGAGCTCGACTCAAAATCAGAACTCAAATAACAACCCTAGTTCAGATGAAAAGCCAAGTTCAGATAAGAGTAATAGCACCAAGCAAAACCAAAGCTCAGAGCAGTCAAACTCGCAGCAATCGAATGACGAGCAGCAATCACAACAAAATAATGATAAGGCCAACTCGTCAAATCAGCAGTCTGAACAACAAAAACAAGCTCAGCAGGAACAAGAACAGCAAGCTAAGGCTGCCCAAAAAGAACAACAAAAAGACCAGTCACAAGATGAAAGTAAAGCCCAAGCAATGAGTGCTGCGCCGACGGATCAAGGTCAACCGACTGGCAATACGGTGGCGGCCGATCCTCGTCTGAATAAGCTAGAACAAATTCCAGATAACGCCCAACGCTTACTGCAAGCGCAGATGGCACTTGAAGCGCAACAAAAACCCGCGCCGCAATCTAATGGTCAATTATGGTAATGCTCATAATGGAAAGAACGATGTATTCATTCATGTCTCAATTCAAGATTTTACGTCAGGCTCAAGCTGGCTACAAATGGTTTGCCATCGCTTTCGCCCTCATGGCTACAATGGTATTCAGCCCCGCCACTTATGCGAAAGATGTTCAAGCCACCGCTTCGGTATCGCAAACGCGTTTAAGCACCAATGAAGTGTTTAATTTACAAGTGGCGTACATGGGCGCGGCGCATCGTGAAGACTTCGACCCAAGCGTGCTCGATAAAGACTTTACCCAAGGCGCAGTGCAATTTGGCACCTCTCGCTACAGCATTAATGGCGATGTCACGATTCGCAGCGAGTGGAATCTCTCCCTTGCAACCAACAAAACCGGTGAAGTGATTATCCCGAGCTTTACTATTAATGGTGTCAAAACCGACCCTATCACCTTACATGTGAGCAAAGATCCAAGCTCACCGAAACAAAGTGATTTAATTGATTTTGATGACAGTATTTCTAAAACCACTCTGTACCCGAAAGAGACCGCAACATTTGTCTCTCGTTTATTAGTGAAAACCGACCCACGCGGCTTACAAAACACCAAGCTCACGCCACCATCGGGTGAGGGCTTAACCATCACTCCGGTTGGCGATGCAAACCAATATCAAAAGATCATCAATGGCATTGAAACCACCGTCGTTGAGCAGAAATACCAGGTCACCGCGGAACAATCAGGTGAGCACCAATTAATCCCAACCCGCTTACAGGCACAAGTGATCAGCATTAGCCGTTCAACTGGCGCGCGCCGCATTGTGCCAGTGGATGTACAATCTGAGCCAATTACGCTCACCGTGAAAGAAAAACCAGCCTCATTTAAAGGCGCTTGGCTGCCAACTCAATCACTCGAACTGCAACAAGGCTGGCAAGACAGTGAAGGCAATACGCTAAATACAGCTAATGGAAGTATCGACGCTAAAGTCGGCCAACCGATTACCCGCATGTTGGCGTTGGTGGTCAAAGATGTGAGTGCAGAAAGCCTGCCGGATATTAAGATTGATTACCCAAATTCTGTGCGCGTCTACAGCGAAAAGCCAAAGTTCGGACAAGATAAAGCGGGCAATACGGTGATGACCTTAAAGCAAGTCATCATGCCGAAAAAATCCGGTAAGATTACACTGCCATCTGTGACTGTGCCTTGGTGGAACTCACAGCTTGGTAAAGCAGAAAGCGCACAAGCCAAAGGTTTAACACTGAATGCCACGGTAGATGAAAACGCGCCAGTACAAACAAGCCCAATGGTAGCGAATAACAACGCTCAACCGGCAACGAGTGAAGCACCACAGCCACAAGCGACTCCAACAGAAACAAAAGTGAAAACGATTGAGGAACCTGGTTTTTGGCCTTACCTCACTGCCCTATTTGCCGCACTTTGGATTGTGACTCTGCTGATTTTGATCCAACAAAAACGCAGCCAAACACAGTTGGTATCGCAACCACAATCGAGCTCGAAAGGCACATCAAAAGCTCAAGCTTCAGATTTGGTCAGCATCCTAAAAACAAAAGATGGCGTGAAGATCCAAGCCGCTTACCGTGAATGGCAAGCCCAATATCCAAATATTGAAGCGGAATTGAAACAACAGATTCAATTGGAAATGAATCAGCTCATGGCAAGTTTATACAGCGCCAATCAGCAAGATTATGATGTGAAGGAATTAAGAAATCTCATAAAAAAAGCGCAATCACAGAGAAATACACTTAAAAACAGAGAGATAGAGCCTCTCTAAATTTGGTTTTAGTAAACCAGACTAGTGGCATTAATCCTGAAATCTATTCCGGTAATGAGATTTACTTCAAAATTTACTTTTATGACACTGACAATAATAAATGTAAACGTTACCTTATATATTTAAGCTGTTTTACAATAGATAGCATATTAAATCTAAATTATCTGTAAAGGCATATATGGCAACCATAAAAGATGTAGCCAAAGAGGCAAATGTTTCTGTTGCGACTGTATCTCGCGTGTTAAACAAATCCCCTAAAGCAGGCAAACGCTCTATTGAAGCAGTAAATGCTGCGATGTCAAAACTTGGCTACCGTCCTAATGCAGCAGCAAGGGCACTAGTCAGCCAATCAACACAAACTATTGGTGTATTAGTAGGCGATGTCTCCGACCCTTTCTTTGGCAGTATGGTTAAATCAATTGATACTATTGCCAGTAAGAATGGTAAACACCTTTTGATCGGCAATGGCTATCATTCAGCGAGAAAGGAAAGAGAAGCCATTGAGTTGTTAATCAATAACCGTTGTGAGTCGCTGGTTATTCACAGTAAAGGTTTATCGAGTGAAGAGTTGATAGAATTTGCCAACGAAATTCCTGGCATGGTGTTAATTAACCGATTCATACCTGAAATTTCCCATCGTTGCATTGCACTAGATAACCATAAAGGTTCTTATCTAGCGACTGAGTACCTAATCAAAAATGGTCATAAGCATATAGGTTATATTTGTTCCAATCATGACATTGAAGATACTTACCAGCGTAAAGCCGGCTATTTAGAAGCGTTAAAAGCAAATGGTCTCACGCACTCGGAAAACTATATCGAATACGGCTCTCCTGATGAAGAAGGTGGTGAGCATGCAATGACTAATTTACTAGCCAAGGGACTGCCATTAACCGCAATTGCGACCTACAATGATTATATGGCGGCTGGCTCTTTATCCGTTTTAGATGAAAATGGCATTCAAGCGCCTGAAGATATGTCGATTATTGGTTTTGATAACGGTTTGATTGCAAAGTACTTACACCCTAAACTCACTACGGTGCGCTACCCGATTCAAATGATGGCAGAAAAAGCGGCTCAATTAGCATTACGTCTTGCCCACAATGAACAAGCTGAAGCAGAAACCAACATGTTTATACCTACTTTGGTAAAACGCTTATCTATCAAAACTCTGTAATTCTATATCTCAATTTCCGTAAAAAATGGCTAGCGATTGCTAGCCATTTTATTCGTGACTAGAAAGCTTTACCACCAAGCTTCTACTTGTGCACCGATACGAATATCGTCATCATCTTGGAATACTCCATCTACAGAGTTAAATCCATCACGTTCTGTATTTTTAATATAAGTAGCAAAAATACGTAGCTCTGGTCTTGCAAAAAAGTCTTTACCCGATGTCAACACCTGAGAGATAGTAAACTTATTACCACCCGTTTTATATTCATCACCACTTGTGTATTTATCTGTTCTTTCAAAATAACCAAGTTCAAACACGGTCTTATTATGTTTGCTCCAAGAATAAGTTGGGCGAAGAACAATTGAGAGCATGTCTGTCTTATCGGTAAATTCATCAATGTCTTCTGCATATCCATAAGTGAAAACATGATCAATCATGAAGTTTTCAGTAATCTGTGTATCACCAGTGTTAATAATACGGAAACCAGTGGCATCGTTTACACTTGTACCACTCCAAGCATCAAACCAACCGCCACCTTGAGAAATCATATTTTGGGCTAAACCAGAGGTTGCATATTGTAAAACGGTTTTGTTGTAACCAAGAGAAAATGATTGACTAATTTCTGCAGTGACCATGACGCCATTATCAAAATCCTTACCATCTTTCTTTTCTTGGTCTGTTGGGTTTGTTAGAGCATAGTCAACACCAAACTCAGTCCATGCACCTTCCCATGGAGACAAACCAGCATAACGAACATCAAGATAATTTACATTTAAGCCATCTTGGTCACCACGAATTACCGCTGTCGACAGTGCACCCGGTCCATCACCAAATTTCATATTTTCAATACCAACACCATAACCAGAGATATTCCAATATTTAGTATCGATGATATGAATATCGTGACGTTGGTAGAAACGCTTACCCACCCAGATAGTTGCTTCTGGCAGTGACTCGATGAAACCTTTCGCTTGGATATTTAACTGTTTAATACCAAAGTTTGCACTATCATCCATGGTGCCTTCATTTTCTAAATCACCATTTGCAGACATTTCGAACATACTTTCAAAATAAAAGCTCTTGTCACCATCGCGATATAACTCTTGACCTAGGCCAATCTCACTATACGTATCGTACTCATTACCTAAACGACCAAGCATAGATTTTTCGTAGTTATCATCACCACTTAATCCACCGCCATTAGTTGACACCCCGAGACCAGAACGTACATATCCCGTGAAATCAACCGCTAAAGCTGAAGTGGAAAGTGTTGCAAGTATCAATGCAGGGATGAGAGGTTTGATTTTAAAATTCATTGTAAACTCCTACCTTATTATTTCCGTTTCTAATTAGACTTTAAAAGCACATTAATTATACAAACTACATTTATAAAAATAACGATAATCATCACAAAATGAAAACGTTTACACGATCAAGTTCAAATAATAAAAAAACCCCAAGAAATATCTTAGGGCTCTCGTTTAAATAATAATTAACTTATTTCTTTAAAATCATAACCTGATAAGAAGAAAGAGTGACATGACCAGAAATCTCTTTATTGCTATCAAGATTTATATAGGTATTCTCTCCAAGATCAAGCACCTCATTATGTGCATTAAAATTCATAATAAAGTGATATTGATTGTCTTGGTTATGGCGAGTAGTGGCCACCACCCCACTAGGTAACTGAATACCTAATTGGTTTTTCAAACCGCAATCTGCAATCACTTTAGAGTAGAACTCACGATTAAATGATTCATCGTTTCTTGAGGCAACATAATAGGCTTTGCCTGCACCGTGCTGATTGACGGTGACACACGGTTGCCCAGCAAAGAAATCACTTTGATATTCACAAACCGCCTCTGCTCCTTCAAGATGAATCACTTCACATAAATGCTTCGCCTCAAACTGGCCAGTAACACCAAGTGGATTGGATTGGAGCGAGGAAATATCGACACGCTCTTCATCATACAATGAATCAATTTCTTCCGCCCAAATGCCTAGCGTTTTCCGTAATGGACTTTCAGAACCGCCAGGGAAACCGCCTAAGAAACAAAGATCGGTGTCATTAACGATACCAGTCCAGTAAGTGGCAACAAACGTACCTCCAGCTTTAACAAACGCTTCGATACGCTCCGCTACGCCCGGTTTAATCATGTAAAGAATTGGCGCAACGAGGACTTTATAAGGAGAAAAATCTGATAACTGTTCAATGATGTCACAGTTAATGCCTTGCTCCCAGAAAGTGCGGTACTGTTCAGTCACCGTTTTTTCATAATGCAAACCTTCATTACGAGGGCCAGATGCATCATCCATTGCCCAACGGCTATCCCAATCAAAAATGATAGCGACATCCGCTTGAGTACGGCTACCCACTAGCTCACTCACGTTATTGAGCGTCTCACCTACCGCGATGACTTCTTTACCGACACGAGTCTCTAAATGACCAACATGATCGACCACTGCACCATGGAATTTTTCAACCGAACCACGGCTTTTACGCCATTGGAAATATTGCACAGAATCAGAGCCGTGAGCCACCGCTTGCATTGAAGCTAGAAGGTGCATTCCTGGTTTTTTCAGCTTAGTAATTGGCTGCCAGTTCGTTTGACTCGGTGTTGACTCCATAAGTAAGAAAGGCTGTGATTTTATCGTACGCATCAAATCATGGTACATACCGGTATAGCAGGCTAGCTCGAGATCATTCTCGCCTTTATGCCATAGTGGGTAACTATCCCAAGAAATAATGTCGATCGCTTTGCCTAACTTCCAATAGTCGAAGTCATAAAAATATTCCATGAAGTTAGCAATGGTTGGCAATTCAGGGTTTACAGCTTTTAATGGTTCGATTTCATGACGACAAAAATCCGTCACACGATCCGTCGTAAAGCGTTTCCAATCCAATTTCAGGCCATGGACAGAGTTTTCACCAATAGGAGATGGTGACTCAATTTGAGACCAATCACTGTAGGTGTGACTCCAGAAAGTACTCCACCAAGCCTGATTCAAATTATCTAAGGTTTTATATTTCTCTTTTAGCCAAGTTTTAAATTCATCCTGACAATAATCACAATGACACTCACCACCGTACTCATTTGAGATATGCCAACCAATCACCGCAGGATGATGCGCATAACGCTCAGCCAATTTCGCATTCATAATGGTGACTTTTTTACGGTAATTTGGCGAACTAAAGCAATGGTTGTGACGCTCACCATGCAAGTTCTTTTGTCGATTACCACCTACGCGCAAAACATCAGGATATTTTTGTGATAGCCATGCTGGACGAGCACCGCTTGGTGTTGCCAAGAAAACATTAATATTATTGCTATGCAAACGCTCTAATGTTTCATCTAACCATGAAAAATTAAACTCGCCTTCGGTTGGTTCTAGCATTGCCCAGCTAAATATCCCAACAGACATCACATTACATTTCGATTGCTTCATTAATTCAATATCTTTTTCTAAGATATCGGGTCTATCTAACCATTGTTCTGGATTATAATCTGCACCATGAAGCAACACATTTGCTTTAGGAACAATAGAATTAAATTTAGTCATTTGATAGTCACTTCTTGGTTATTTATCTTCAAAAACTTTCACGCTTGGTAAAACGTTACCATTAAAATCGAATAACAACTGATTATCCCAAGAATTACCAGGTTTCCATTGATCATCCGCATAATCCATTCCCGCTTTAGTTGCCCAAGTCGCGCCTTTTACTGGTAACCAGGCTGGATCCCAATAGAAAATCCCACCAGTTTCGTTATTTGGTACAGCATTCACCATTTCCATTAAGTCTTTCAAGAAATGTGCTTGGCCAGTAACACTCACTTCGTAATTTTCGAACGGTGCTTCACCGGTATAGCTATTTTCAAGCTCATCACCATTTTTAGTGGTGTAAGCGTATGACGTTTCAACAATAACGATCGGCTTGTTATAACGTTGCTCTACATCAAGCATGTTTGATTTCACATCCGCCATTGGACCATGCCAATACGGATAATAGGACATACCAATCACATCAAAATCGGTCACGCCATTTTTTTCAATTTCATCAAACCACCAGCGGAATGTTTCATTCTTACCTGCTTCTGCTAAATGCAGCATGATTTTTACATCACTAGGATGAGCATAACTTGAACGAACTGAGTGAATACCTGCATTTAACAACTTACTTAAACGTTCAAACTCATGTCCATCCCCACCCCAACTTTTTCCGTCTGGCCATAACATGCCTGAATTGAGTTCATTACCTACTTGAACCATATCAGGCATTACACCAGCATCTTTATGAGCTAGCATCACTTGGTCAGTGTACTCGCCTACTTGCTTAACCAGATCATCAAATGACAATTTAGCCCAAGCTTTCGGTTTCACTTGCTTACCAGGATCTGTCCAAAAATCACTGTAATGAATATCGAGTAAATATTTGATGCCGTTTTCGTGCGCGCGCTTACCCATTTCAATAGCGCGCTCTAATGTGACATTACCGCCACCATATGGCTTACCATCCAGAGTTTGGGGATCCACCCAAATACGCATGCGAACATAGTTCACACCATGATCTTTTAAAATTCTAACCGGATCTTGAGCGATACCATTGTCATAATACTTGCCTCCTAGAGCCTCAACTTCAGGCACCATGGACAAATCCACACCTTTGATAAACTCACTGCTCACTTCTGCCGGAATAATCTGAGCAGTTTCCGTTGTATTTTCAGTATTGGTTGATGTGGTTGAACCACATCCCGTTACTAAGCCAATGGATATTGCACTAGCAAGCGCAAGCACTTTCAAATTTTGCATACAAGAGTCCTTCTTTTAACCTTTTGTTCCACCTGCTGTAAGACCAGAAACAAAGTATTTTTGTAATGATAGGTATAAGATTGCGACCGGTATCGCGATTAACACAGCACCAGCAGCATAAGTGGTGTAACTTGCTCCCATTTTTTCAACAACTAAGTTGTATAGGCCAATAGGTAGGGTGTATTGGTCTGGCGTTCGTAAAATGGTACTAGAAAGAATGAAGTCCCCCAATGGACCAGTAAATGAGAACAGCGCCACAACAGCAATAATCGGCTTAGATAACGGCATAATGATCTCAATAAAGATTCGGAAGTTACCCGCACCGTCCATACGAGCTGATTCATCTAAGTCTTTAGGAATGGCATCAAGATAGCCTTTCATCAAATAGGTATTCATCGGGATCATGCCGCCCACATACACCAGCACAAGCGCCAAATGGCTATTGATCAAACCCAGCATTTGAGCCAGTACAAAGATGGCAATCAGTGCTGAAAACTGTGGAATCATTTGCAATAACAAAAACAGCATTAAACCATTTTTACGACCTTTAAAACGAAAACGAGAAAAGGCATAAGCTGTACAACACACGCTAATCAATGTAAGAACCATGGTCAGTACGCTTATTTTTAAGCTATTCCAGTACCAAGTTAAATAGGCCACTTTTTCACCTGAAAATAGCTCTTGATAATGCGCCCAAGTCGGGTTATCAGGAATAATCGATTCACCCATAATGCTATTACCAGGATAAAAAGACGCACCGACTGTCCATATTAAGGGATAAATAATGATAATGCTGACTGCGATAATAAGCAGATAACTGAGAGTAAGCCTTATCATGTTACTTCTTTTAATGCTCATAAGTTATACCTTCTATCTGCCATTTGTTTCTTTAAAAGAATTCGTCATTCTGAATTGCCACAGCGCAATACCCACTACAAATATTGATAACAATAAGGTAATAGCAGAAGCAATTGCATATTGAGATGAAGACATCGTTAACTTATAAATCCACGACACAAGAATATCCGTACCACCCGCATTACTGCCCATGACTGCTGGACCACCATTGTTAAACAGATAAATAATATTAAAGTTGTTAAAATTAAACGTGTATTGAGTAATCAAAATCGGAGCAATTGAATATAAAACCAAAGGTAAAGTAATTGTTTTTAATTGCTGAAATCGACTTGCACCATCAATTTTTGCCGCTTCGTATAGATCATTTGGAATGGCTTGAAGCACCCCAGTTGTCATCGCAAACACAAATGGAAAACCTAACCAAGTTTGAATCATAATTAATGCGGTCTTGGTCCAGAATGGATCGGTTAACCAAGGCTTAGCGTCAATACCGATAGCATCAAGAATGACATTATTAATAACACCGAATGTTTCGTTGAACATACCGGTAAAGACTAGAATGGTCACAAAACCAGGCACCGCCCACGGAAGAATAAAAATAGTACGGATTAAAGGTTTAAATTTTAGATCTTTTTGGTTAACTAAAATAGCTAATAGCACACCAACGCTACATTGCAATGTGGTTGCTAATAGAGTCCAAACGACCGTCCATTGCAATACATCGAAGAAGGTATTACGCCATAAATTTACTTTGAAGATATTGATGAAATTTAGCACCCCTACCCAATCAACAAGTTTCGCTGGCGGTGAGTTATATAAATTGTAGTTTGTAAAGCCAATCGCAAAGCCAAAAACAATGGGAAAAACAACCACAAATATTAGCAGGATAAAACCTGGAGAAATCATTAAATATGGAAAGCCAGATTCAATTAAAGTGCGATACTGTTTTTTAATTGAATTAAGTGGTTTACCCTGATCTCTTAACTTACCATTGGCATAAGCATCATTAATTGAGAAATAATAAACGCCTAAACCAAACACAGAAATAATGACTGAAATAATACCTTCAGCAAGCAAGAAAATGGAGTTATCTTCTGGAACACTCTCACCTAATGTGAACAGCCCCCAATAACCGTGAGTAATAAATCCTTTAAACACCCCAATAAAGCTGAATAAAAAGACAAAATAGGTAAAGGATTTTAAAAATTGTTTATTATACAGTTGTCCAAAGCCTGGGATAATCGCAAGAAACGCTGCAACATAGCGATGATTACTTAAGCTGGCATTGGTAAAACCGGTTTGATTGTCAGATACTACAGACATATACATTCTCCAAGTCGCACATCAGGCCTAATAAAATACTAGGCCTGATGTATCAACTCCTTATTGGCCCATCATTGCGTGGTTTGCTTCAATTTGCATTTGTAAAGATTGCACAGCATTATCTAACGCTGCTTTTGGTTCTTGTTTACCCGTTGCAATTAATTGAAGTGCACTGTTGGCAGGCGCCCATACTTCATTCATCTCTGGAATGGATGGCATAGGAACTGCGTATTCTGCCTGCATTGCCACAGCGCGTGCACCTTCATCATTTTTAATCACAGGATCGTTCACCAGGGCAGAGACGGCTGGAACTTCGCCAGTCTTCTCAAAGCGAACTTTAGAATTGTCATAGTTGTTAATGAACTCAATGTATTTTTGTGCCAACTCTTTGTTTTTTGAGTAGATTGAAATACTGTTTGATTTCACTCCTAAGAATGAACTCATAGGTTCACCATTCGGTAATTTTGGTAGAGGAGCAATACCAATATTTACACCAGCTTCTTTGTAAGGTTGGAAAGCCCATGGGCCGGTAATTACCATAGAAGCTTTTTTCGCTGTAAATAGAGAGTCAATCGCATTCAAGCCTGAATCACCAATGATACCTGATGGTAATACGCCACTTTTATAAAATTGCTCAATGTATTGGCCTGCTTTTACTGCGCCGTCTGAATTTAATAAAATTTGCTCTGAGTTATAAGAGCCATCAGCATTCAAACCAAAGATGTCACCACCCATGCCTTTAACTACACCGTAGGCATAATAAATTTCATCCCATTTGGCTAACATGCCATATTCATCATTTTCACGCGCCTTCTTAGAGATCGCTAACGCTTCATCTAACGTTTTTGGCGGCTCAGCCAGCTTATCTTTGTTATACACCATTACCAAGGTTTCGACTGCTTTCGGCAAACCATACAAAGTCCTTTTATAAGTAAGGGCATCTAAGGCTGATTGTGTATAAATACTAGTGATGCTTTCATCTACTTTCATTGGGCTAAGCAAGCCTTGAATCGCAGCACTACCAATCTGATCATGAGGTAAGGTAATGACATCAGGGCCAGTTCCCGCAGGGCCATCCATACGCAAAGATTCCACTTGACCACCGTATGGCAACTCAACCACATTAACTTCAACATCATATTTTTTCTCAAATGCTTTGGTTGCGGCTTCGTTACCAATGGATTTTTTGATATCTTCCCAAACTAATAATTTCCCACTTGCTAGTACAGCGGTAGAGTTAAGAGCAATACCTGAAAGGACCATGGCAGAAAGAACTTTGTAGGTTAAACGCTTCTTCATAACGTCTCCTTGTTTTTATAATGAGGTTAGTTAACCGATTAGCTTCATGTTTCACAAACAAACAACAATTTTGATAACGATTACCCAACCAAATTACTCCTGCAAACCCTTTTATTCCAGTGGCAACTTAAATAATCGTGAGCGCTGACACAAAAAACAAACCAAAAAAAAGAGAACGTTTACACAAACTATTTTTAGGTATAAGTTAGCCTCATCAAAATTTCAAAAAATACAAATATAAATGTATGCCATATATCAATTGCGTACATAGACGAGAGGACTGCTCATGGGTTCAATAACTCTTTCAAACGTTGTGAAGCGATTTGACTCTGTTCAAACTATTCACAATGTGAATTTATCAATTGATGAAGGCGAATTTGTTGTTTTTGTCGGACCATCAGGCTGCGGTAAATCGACGTTATTAAGAATGATCGCTGGACTTGAAGATATTACAGAAGGCGAACTGTCTATTAATGACAAGGTAGTCAATGATGTAGCACCATCTGACCGTGGCGTTGCAATGGTATTTCAATCTTACGCATTATACCCGCACATGACTGTGGCAGAAAATATGGGTTACGCACTGAAAGTAAAGAAAACGCCTAAAGTTGAAATTGATGAGCGAGTCCATGCCACCGCGTTAGCTTTACAACTTGAAGCCCTACTCGATCGCAAACCAGCTCAACTATCTGGTGGCCAACGACAACGTGTCGCCATCGGCCGTGCCATTATTCGTAATCCTGATGTATTTTTATTTGATGAACCTTTATCAAACCTCGATGCAGAGCTTCGTGTAGATATGAGATTGCACATCGCCAAACTGCATCAGGAATTAAAGTCCACCATGATTTACGTAACACACGACCAAGTCGAAGCCATGACTTTAGCTGACAAAATAGTCGTATTGAAAGCGGGTAAAATAGAACAAGTTGGTACACCAATGGATCTTTATTTTAATCCACTCAACCAATTCGTTGCTGGTTTTATTGGTTCACCTAAAATGAATTTCATTGATGCCACTGTTGAACAATGGAATGAAAATAGCCTCACTTTAAAACTGGGAGAAAGCAAAAAAATTGTCACACTTCCTATTGCAACAAAGGCCTGCAAAATTGGAGATAAAATTACGTTAGGCGTGAGACCGGAGCACCTTTCTATAGAACAAAGTGATCTTGAGTTTAATTTCCACACCGAGGTTGTCGAGCGCTTAGGTAACAGTACTTATATTTTTGGACAATGTGATGGCGTCGATGGATTTAAATTCCTAACACCTGGTGATTACCATATTGATCCATATACTAATATAAAATTATATACTGACTTTAATTCCATTCATTTATTTGATAAAAATGCAGAAAACATTTCAGTCCATAAAAAGGAAATATCGATAAAAAAGATCAAATCATAATTTAAGTTTACTTTTTGATTTATTACCAATCTTAAGTTTTATTTTGATCCTAACCACAATATTCACTTTTGTATTGTGGTTTTTTTATTATTACATTTGTTCTTAATGGTAGTTAAAAAGTGTAATAAACTGGCTTTGTTGCTTAATTCGGTGAGAAGACATGGTAGCTCCATGTTGCTCAGTTCTTAAACAACATACTGTGTTTCAGGCATACCAAGCCCTGTAAGCTTGTTCAGCGCTTTAATCATAGCGTAACTCGCCAACCTGAGCATTGTAATTTCTTAGGCTTAATTTCCCACCTAGCAACTGTTTTACTCGGTACATTGCGGTCTCTGACAGAGAGCGCTTATGATAACCATACCGCTTTTTCCACTTCTTGTTGGAGCCGTAGAGCTTCTGGCAACCTACCGCTAAGTTACGAGGATGCCCTTGTTCCCAGAAGGCTGCTCCTTCTCTTGGGGGAATGAGCGGAACTGCTCGCTTCGTATGGCATCATGGCAATTCCTTGTGTCATAAGCGCCATCGCCTGATATCTCAGTGATTTTGCGACGTGTCTGCTTAAGCAAGTTGGGAAGTACTTCGGTATCGGTTACGTTAGATAAGCTCAGCTCTGCTGTGACTATTTCGTGGGTGTTGGTATCTACTGCGATATGTAGCTTACGCCAAACTTTACGCTTCCCGTCAGTACCATACTTCTTGGCCTTCCATTCACCTTCGCCATAAACCTTGAGGCCTGTGTCATCAATGGCTAGGTGTTGTATCGCCCCCCTGGTTTTAGTTTTAAATGAAACCTCAACTTCCTTAGCTCGACGGCTTATACAGGTGTAGTTTGGACAAACAAACGGGAGGTTAGCCAGCTTAAATACTGAGTCTAAAAAACTTTGCAGCGCTCTCAATGGCATAGAGAAAACGCGTTTCACCATCAGAGCGGTAGTAATGGCTAAGTCGCTGAATCGGCGAGGTCTACCACGCTTGCCTTGTTTGTTTTGCTTCCACTCGGCTATCGCTTCCTCATCAATCCAAAAGGACAGAGAACCGCGGTTGATTAAGGCTTTGTTGTACTGCTTCCAGTTAGTTGTTTTGTAACGAGGTTTTGGCATGAGGCTACGACGATTGATGGGTATAGCCGAGCAGATCGTAGCTTTTTGATTTAGTTCCATCGATTTAAGCAACAAATCCGCATATTAGTTATCTAAATTGAAAATAGCACATAAAATCAAATATATATTCAATCTTAGTTCTACTTCCCATTATTACGCCATCATTATAAAAAGAACGAAATACTCAGAATCTCTTTCACCAATGAAACTGACTTGAAAGCCAAATTCCGCATCTTCTTCGCTTAGGCTCATGTGCGGGATGACAATAGTTGAGTAGGCTCATTTATTTGAACAAAGATAGCCAACTGCATCACAACAAACCCACACCCTACTCTTTGCCCTTAACAACCCGATTCACCACCACAACACTCAAACTACTGATCAACACCGCAATACAAGTTGACGCCAATACATCTTGCGGCCAGTGCATGCCTAAGATCATACGGCTGATGCCCATGCTTAATCCCCACAAGAATACGACGATGTTGAGTCCTGTCGCGCCTGAGAGTAATAAGTAGTAACTGGCGGTGAGTACTAAGGTAATGGCGAAAATGGTATGCCCCGATGGGAAAGCGTACCCCACTTCGTGAATCCAATGTTTTTGTAATGGTATTGAAACCACAAGCCCTGGCTTAGTGTGAAGTTGCGTTGGATCTTGTGCATCGCGATATTGCTCTAAAGCGGACTGAATAATGTCACGACGCTGCTCAGTGTTCTGTTGATAGAAAGTCTCTAAGTCTAATGGCGAATTTGTTTGCTGGCTTAACCAAGTCGCGTTGGGGCGCGGCTCTTCAAAGTAGGACTTTAAAGCATGGTTCAAGGTAAAACTGATGGTGAGGCTCAAGGTAACGGCCAATAGCATTCTTTGCCACTGTATTTTGGGCATAAACCAATAACTGATGGCATAGAAAACCAAAACCGATATCACAGCATAAGGCGCGGTACCGGTTGAAGTCAGGGCAAACAAAGAATCGGCTACCCAATGAGTGAGGTCAAAACGCGGGAAAAGTTGCTGATGAGTCACCAATAGCGTTGCTGGAGTGATAGCAAGCCCAAGCCAAATAAACGCCAACCACAAATACACATTCTTTTTAGCCACACTAACCTCATGATTATTAATATTTATTGAAATGATTAGGCTAACCAGAGATTTCTTAATTCGCAACCAAAATTCGATATTTATCAATAATCTGAATCGCCGGTAACATCTGTACCACTTATATAACAAAAGCCTTTAACATCAGTCATATATAGCCCATTCGAAAACCATGTGATTCACAGCACTGATTGCTTTATCGCCCTTAGCTTGCTAGTTTGTGTGTTACAAGATATGTCTCTCCTACTCACTTTTTGTGGCCGCATAGCACTATGAATACTTCTCAACCTGACGGTTTACCGAATCCGCAGCGGATCGGCGCGATCTTTACCATCGGCCTTGGCATCACAATGGCGGTATTGGATGGCACGATTGCCAACGTTGCTCTGCCAACCATTGCGTCTGATTTGAATGCCAGCCCTGCCGAATCCATCTGGGTGGTCAACGCTTATCAAATCGCCATTATTGTCTCTTTGTTGTCCATGTCATTTATTGGAGATTTGGTCGGTTATCGCCGCGTTTATAAAATCGGATTAGGGGTATTTTGCGTCACGTCCTTATTGTGCGCTCTCTCTAGCAGCCTAGAAATGTTAACGCTAGCACGCGTGTTACAAGGTTTCGGTGGTGCGGCGCTGATGAGTGTCAATACCGCTTTGATTCGTTTGATCTACCCTAAACGATTTTTAGGCCGAGGGATGGGAATCAATTCCTTTATTGTGGCAGTATCGGCAGCCGCTGGGCCCACGGTAGCCGCGGCGATTTTATCGGTCGCATCCTGGCAATGGCTGTTCTTACTTAATGTTCCGCTTGGGATCATTGCATTGGTTCTCGCTTTTAAGTTCTTGCCAAAAAACCAAGATAAATCCGCAGGGCAAAAATTTGATATTCCCAGTGCTATCATGAATGCGCTGACGTTTGGTTTATTGATTTCGGCTATTTCTGGTTTTTCGCAAGGCCATTCAACCACTCTGATCGTAGCTGAGTTACTTGGTGTAGCGGTAATTGGCTACTTCTTTGTTCGCCGCCAATTAAAGCTGCCGGTGCCATTGTTGCCGATTGATTTATTGAAGATCCCGATTTTCTCTCTTTCTATGTGTACTTCGGTTTGTTCTTTCTGTGCGCAAATGCTGGCGATGGTGTCACTGCCGTTCTTTTTGCAATCCACATTAGGACGTTCGGAAGTAGAAACAGGGCTATTGCTCACACCTTGGCCGTTAGCGACGATGGTGATGGCACCTTTATCCGGTTATTTAATTGAACGTGTTCACGCAGGGCTACTGGGTGGTATCGGTATGGCGATCATGGCCGCGGGCTTGATTGCGTTAGTCATGCTGCCGCAAAATCCGGCGGACATTAATATTATCTGGCCGATGATGTTATGTGGTGCGGGCTTTGGTTTATTCCAATCACCGAATAATCACACTATTATTTCGTCAGCGCCTCGCAACCGTAGTGGCGGAGCGAGTGGCATGCTAGGTACGGCGCGTTTACTAGGCCAGAGTACGGGTGCGGCATTAGTCGCATTGATGTTTAATATGTTCCACGATAACGGCACTCATGCATCACTGATGTTAGCCGCAGGCTTTGCGATTACCGCGGCGATTGTGAGTAGTTTACGTTTGACTCAACCGAAAGCTGAATAAATTTACATTCTATTGCTACATCTATTTAGGCTGTTCCATTATTGGTACGGCCTATTTTACTTTTCGACCTATCCAAACTTTCCTTGTCATAGATAATCAATCAACTTGATAATTATTATCATTTGCAGCAATTACAAAACCTATCTTACAAGGAATGACACATGAAAAAACTGGCTTATTGGACGGCGTTGCTAGGCTGTCTATTTTCTTTCCCGCAAGTGGCTCATGCCTACCCTCTTACCATTAAACATGAACAAGGCGAAACCGTTATCAAGGAGCAGCCTAAACGAATTGCGGTTTTTGACTTAGCCAGTTTAGATACGCTACAAGCGCTGGACGTGCAAGCCACCGCGGTTCCTAAAGCAATTTGGCCACAATATTTAAGCCAGTATGAAGATGAGAAATTTACCAAAGTCGGCTCATTATTTAAGCCTGACTTTGAAGCGCTCAAGAAAGTGCAACCGGATCTGATCATCGTAGCAGGTCGTTCGAAAGCGGCTTATGGCGATCTCAGCAAAATTGCACCAACCATAGATGTAACCATTAATCCTACTCATTTCCTTGATGGCGTTGAGCACAACATTACACTGTTTGGTAAAATTTTTGATCGTGCAGACCAAGCGCAGCAATTAATCAGTCAACTTGATCAATCGGTGTCATCACTGCAAGCATTAGGCAAACAACAAGGTTCCGGCCTTGTACTATTTACAATGAAAGGCAACTTAATGGTACATGCGCCAGGTGAACGCTTTGGCATGTTGTATGAACTAACTGGTCTTAACTCTGTTGCACAAGCGGCGGAAGCACCAGCATCAAAATCACGTCCAAAACCAGGTTCACCAGAAGCGAAAGCCATGCAGGAACAGCGCCAGCAACGCTTAGATCAAGCTATAGCGAACAAGCCGAATTGGTTAATTGTCCTTGATCGTGACGAGGCAACCGGTGGTGAAGGTGAAGCGGAAAAAACCATTTCAGAGAAGTTAGGTAACACGGAGGCTTACCAAGCTGGCCATGTGTATTATCTCAACCCAACTGAGTGGTATATCGTAACGGGTGGCTATCAAAGCATCATGAATACGGTTAATGACTTAACCAAGCAGTTTCAAAAATAAAACAAGCCATAAATAAAAAAGTTGCAGCTTGATTGGGCTGCAACGATTTTCATTTCTCGATTTTTTTCATTAACTGATCATCAAAATCACGCGGAAAGGAATTTATATGAGGTTTGATGTTGATAAGTTTTGCCCACTTTCAAAATCGACTCGCCTAAGTTCAACTCCACCCATTCAGGATGATTAGGCGCATCAGGTAAAAACTGAGTTTCTAATGCCACGCCATAATTATTTGGATATGACTTCGAGGCTCCATTAGTACCTGCCAAAAAATTACCGCTATAGAGTTGCATCGCTGGTTTGGTGGTAAAAACTTGCATGATGAGATCGTCATTAGGTGACACCAACTGTGCGACCACCTGTTTGCCGTCACAACGCTCAGGCTCAAACACAACAGCATGGTCATAACCACTGGCGATATCTTGATCATCATCCGTTAAGAAATCCGCACCAATTTTCTTCATCTGGCTGAAATCAAATGAGGTGCCTTGGCTCGCCTTGAGTTCCCCAGTTGGAATTAACTGAGTATTGGTCGGCAAATAATATGGTGCACATATTTGTAAACCATGATCTTTGGCTGACCAACCGGAACCTTCCCCACCCAAATTGAAATAAGCATGATTGGTAAGATTAATCGGGCAGTCTTTATCTGTCGTGGCAAAATAACGGATCACAACTTGATTATCATCGGTGAGTTGATATTCCACTTCGACTTGCATATTCCCCGGATAACCTTGGTCACCATCAACCGACAGCAATGAGAAAGTCACCGATTGAGAATCTTGAGCTTTAATCTGCCAACGCTGTTTATCAAACCCAACCTCTCCGCCATGCAATGAATTTTCACCATTATTGAGTGGAAGCTGATATTGCTGTCCATTCAGTTCGAACTGACCTTTCGCGATGCGGTTACCAACGCGGCCGACAATAGCACCCAAATATGCGGTTTGTTCAAGGTGGCTTTGCATGTTGTTTGCACGCAGCAATACTTCGCGCAGTTTGCCAGTCACTGGCACTCGCGCACTTAACCAAGTCGCACCTATATCCATAAAAGATGCCGTCATGCCCTTTGCATTGGACAAATGGACAAGATTGGCTGGCGAGCCATCTAGCCAATGTGTTTGAGTCATTTGCTCATTCATCCGTTGTAATTCAACATCTGTAAGCTCTGATCCACTAACTGATCGATATAACTGTGCGTTGGCAATGATACCACTCTCACTCATACCACTTCTCCAGCGCCATCCATCGCTTTACACACATAAATGGTTTCTTTTAAGCCGGTTTTGGCTTGATATTGCGCTTCGACCGCTTGTTTTACCGCATCAACTAAGGTCGGCGGTACTAACGACACCACACAGCCACCAAAGCCGCCGCCAGTCATACGCACGCCACCTTGTTTGCCAATCACTGCTTTCACGATCTCAACAATCGCATCCACTTCTGGGCAAGTGATTTCAAAATCATCACGCATGGAAATATGCGATTGCTCCATTAATTCTGCCAAACGCGCCATATCGTTATTACGCAGAGCTTGTGCCGCTTCCACAGTACGGTCATTTTCAGTGATCACATGACGAGCTCGTTTAGCCACGACTTCATCCAATTCTGATTGACGTTGGTTGAAGGTTTCTATCGTGACATCGCGTAAGGCTTTGACACCAAAGAACTCTGCCGCCGCTTCACATTGCTGACGACGTGTGTTGTATTCGCTATCCACCAGGCCACGTTTTTTGTTGGAATTAATGATCACAATCGCCATATCTTCTGGCATCGACACCGCTTGTGTTTCTAATGAACGGCAATCAATCAATAAAGAATGATTCGGCTCACCTGCTGCCGAAATAAGCTGATCCATGATGCCACAGTTACAACCAACAAATTCGTTTTCCGCTTGCTGGCCATTTAAGGCGATATCTTGCTGAGAAATATTAAGCTTATATAACGTCTTGAACGTTTGACCAATCACCACTTCTAACGCCGCCGATGAACTTAAACCCGCACCTTGAGGCACGTTACCACTGACCGCAATATCCGCACCTTTAAATTGATAGCCACGCTTTTGCAAACAATCAATCACACCACGAATGTAGTTCACCCACATCACGTCATTATCAAACTCAAGTGGCTTTGAAATATCAAATTCATTGACTTGATTATCATAATCTACAGCCACGACACGCACGATATGGTCGTCACGCTTTGTCGCCGCGACAACCGTTTGATAATCAATGGCGCAAGGCAACACAAAGCCATCGTTATAGTCAGTATGTTCACCAATTAAATTCACACGACCCGGCGCTTGAATAATATGTTTGGCTGAATAACCCAGGACGCTTTCAAAAGCACCAGATACAGCTTGAATAAGTTGTTTTGTACGTTCTGTCATAATAAGACCTTATCGTTTCTCGTGGCTCGATTCTCGTTACTCAAAGATCCACGTATTCACCATTGCAAACGCATGATGACCTTAAATTAAAGTGGGTTGGTGCGGATTAATTAATTGACCAAGGCTCGCCCTCGAATTCCGAGCAACGAGCACCGTCTTTTCCTATCCCTTATAGTGCTTTTCGCTTTGGGCTCTTAATCGTTCAGCGGCTTGTTCTGCGGTGAGATCGCGCTGGCTTTCGGCTAGCATTTCATAACCGACCATGAATTTTTTCACGCTGGCTGAGCGTAATAACGGCGGGTAGAACAAAGCGTGTAACTGCCAATGTTCGGTGCTTTTATCGGTTTGATCACTGTCATTCTCAACTTTTTCGTTCTCAAAAAAGGGTGCGTAATGCCAACCCATTGAGTATGGGAATGAACATTGGAATAAGTTGTCGTAGCGGCAAGTCAGTTTTTTGATCGCCAGTGCCAAATCATCACGCTGGGCGTCGCTTAAGTCGTTCATGCGCTTAACGTGTGTTTTCGGCAATAACATAGTTTCAAACGGCCACGCTGCCCAGTAAGGCACCACAGCCAGCCAATGTTCGGTTTCCACCACAGTGCGCGCACCGTCTTTCAATTCTGCTTCAACATAATCCACCAGCAAGTTGCTGCCCTGCTGTTGGAAATAATCACGCAGGTGCTTATCTTTACGTTCAATTTCATTAGGTAGGAAGCTATTAGCCCAAATCTGTCCGTGTGGGTGCGGTTGTGAGCAACCCATGGCTTCGCCTTTGTTTTCAAATGCCTGAACCCAAACGTAGTCTTGACCTAACTCTTCAATTTGCTCATTCCATGTGTCCACAACATTGCGAATTTGATTTACCGGTAATTCAGGCAAAGTTTTACTGTGATCCGGTGAGAAACAAATCACTCGGCTGAGCCCACGTACACCTTGCGTTTTAAATAAAGGATTAGTTGCTGGTGGCGCGTCTGGCGAGTCTGGCATCAACGCAGCGAAGTCATTTTGAAAAACGTACGTACCTTTATAGTCTGGATTCACATCGCCAGAAATACGGGTATTGGTTGGGCATAAAAAACAGCCTTCTTCATACGGCTTAATGCTGCCAATCACTGGCTTTTCATCTTGACCACTCCACGGGCGTTTAGCGCGGTGTGGCGACACCAAAATCCACTGACCCGTTAATGGGTTATAACGACGATGCGGATGATCGACGGGGTTAAATTCTGTATTTGATATGCTCATTTCCACTCACTTAAATCTGTTAATTCCGACATCGATTAATCTTGATAACCCGTTGGATTCTTTGATTGCCATCGCCAGGTATCCGCGCTCATTTCGGCGACATCACGTATCGCTTTCCAACCTAGATCTTGTTCTGCTTTGGCGGTGCTTGCCCAACACTCGGCAATATCACCCGGACGACGCGGTTGAATCTCATAAGCCACATCGTGTCCACACACGGCCGAAAAGGCATTCACCATATCGAGGACACTGCTGCCCTTGCCTGTGCCGAGGTTATAAATGTGCAAACCAGCTTTATCGCTGAGTTTATTCAACGCGGCTAAATGACCATCCGCCAGATCCATGACATGAATATAATCACGTACGCCCGTACCATCTGGCGTTGGATAATCATCCCCAAAGACGGCCAATTTTTCTCGGCGACCAACCGCGACTTGAGCGATAAACGGCATAAGGTTATTAGGAATGCCTTGCGGGTCTTCCCCCATGGTGCCTGACGGGTGCGCGCCAACTGGATTGAAATAACGCAGTAAAGCAATGCTCCAATCGTCTTCAGCAACAAATAAATCACTCAAACATTCTTCAACGATATATTTGCTGCGACCGTAAGGGTTGGTGGTCGCGCCCGTTGGTGAGCTTTCGGTAATGGGCACTTGCTCAGGATCGCCATACACGGTGGCAGAAGAGCTAAAGATGAGGTTCTTCACACCCGCTTTGCGCATACTGCGAGCCAAGACTAAAGAACCGTTGACGTTGTTATCGTAGTATTCCAAAGGTTTTTCTACCGACTCACCTACCGCTTTCAAGCCAGCAAAATGGATCACTGCTTGAATATCGTTTTCAGCAAATATCGCATCAAGAAACACTTCATCACGCACATCACCTTGATAAAACTTAGGCTTTACTTGCGTTAAATTTTCAATACGTTTCAGCACTTGTTGCTTACTGTTAGATAAATTGTCCAACACAATGGGCTGATGACCGTTTTCGATCAACTGCACGCAAGTATGGCTGCCGATATAACCTAAACCACCCGTCACTAATACTTTCATTCCAACTCCCATGTCATTCGACCCAAAATTGCAACTGACTCATTACAAACAGGAAACGATTACACTTACTTATCAGTCAATTTCTATAATTAAATACTACCAATCTATGCGGATTGAGTTCTGTGATCTAGTGCAAAATGTGTAAACGTTTACACAAATTATCACAATCGCGTAGAAATCCCAAGATATAAAAAGCCCGACGAGATAGTCGGGCTACACATTTTATTGCGCTAAAGATGAAGCGTTATTTTTTCAAATCAATCTGATACACCGCGAAACCAACATCATCGGTGCCGACTTTCTTCATCGGGTATTGCGCTTTGTTTTTGATGAAATCTGCCGCTAGATCACTTGGTGAGGTTTCAAACTGCACTTTCAAGTCTGCATCTGTTTTAATTGGTGCAAATGACCAGTTGTTATCAGCGCTTGGTGTGACCTCGCCTTTTTCATGGCTCACGCGGCTAATGTAATCAGCGACTACGGTGCGGTTTTCATCCGGTGAATCAAACGCCACATGCTCAGAGCCAGTACCTGCAAATTTACCGCCATAAGCACGGTAATTATTGGTTGCAACTAAGAACTCCTGCTTAGGATCAATTGGCTTGCCTTGATAAGTGAGCCCAACAATACGGTGAGAATCTTTATTAATAAGCTGACATTCACCATCGTAGCGAGCTGGCTGAGTGACATCAATTTGGTAATTCACGCCATCTATCACATCAAAATTATAGGTACGGAATCCGTCCCAATTGATCAATGACTGCACTTTATCGCTGTTTGGATCGATTTGATTAAACTGGCCTGCCGAACACTCCAACCATTCTTGCACTTCTGCCCCAGTCGCTTTCATCACCACTAAGGTATTTGGGTAAAGATACAGGTCGGCTGCGTTACGGAAAGTTAACTTGCCAGATTCCACTTCGGTATAGTTACCCGGATCATTTTTACGGCCACCTGCTTTAAACGGCGCAGCAGCGGAAAGCACCGGCATACCATCTAGGCTAGGATCGCCTTGGATAAAACGCTCAACATAATCTTTTTGTGCTAAGTTGACGATTTGTACGGTTGGATCGTCTTGCACGAGCGATAAGAAGCTATACATCACATCATTGGCTTGCCCGATTGGCTGATTCACAAATTTACGAGTCGCATCGTGGTCATGCTCAATAGCTTGCTTAATGTCTTTATCTTCTACTGCCAATGATTTTTGCTCGTTAGCATCGTAAATAGGACGCGCCACCGCTTTGCCATCAGACACCACCCACTTGCCACCTTTCTCTTTTAATTGCAGGTCAATCACACCAACATGGCTGCCCCAACGGCCCGGCATCACAGACGGAATCCCATTGATGGTTCCTTTCGCAATATTCGCACCGTCAACATTGGCAAACTCTTTACTTGGGAAAACCGCGTGAGAGTGACCAAAGGTAATCGCATCAATGCCTTTAACTTTCGTTAAGTAGTACACTGAATTTTCTGCGCCTTGCTGATATTTCTCAGTTGAGATACCCGAATGTGGGATCGCCACAATCACATCAGCCCCTTCCGCACGCATTTTAGGAATAAAGGCTTCAGCGGTTTGTTTAATGTCATTAACTTGCACTTTGCCGGTCAGGTTCTTTTTATCCCACACCATGATTTGAGGGGGCACAAACCCGATGTAACCCACTTTGATTTCATGGGTTTTGCCATCGGTGTCTTTGAACTGATAAGGCTTGATGATGTAAGGGTTGAAGTAATTCTTACCGGATTTAGCATCAATAATGTTGGCATTCACATAAGGGAATTTTGCATCGTTAGTCGCTTCGGCTAAATAATCCAGACCATAGTTAAATTCATGATTGCCTAGGTTACCAACATCGTATTGCAGCAGATTCATGGCTTTATAGGCAGGGTGCACTTCACCCGGTGTCAAACCTTTTGAGGCCATGTAGTCACCCATTGGGCTGCCTTGAATTAAATCGCCATTGTCCACCAGCACACTGTTTTCGACTTCACTTCTCGCTTCTTTGACCACGGTAGCAGCACGAACTAAGCCAATTTTGTCGCTGGGTTTATCTTTGTAGTAATCGTAATCCATCACGTTAGCGTGAATATCCGTGGTTTCGATAATACGTAGATTAATGGTGTCGGCCAAAGCAGGATTCGACAGGCCGATCACACCAGCAAAGACAGAAAGAGATAACAGCGATAACGATCGCGTGTGGCGCACAATATTCATTCAACGCTCCAAACTGAGAGATAAAAGGTCATCTACCCAAAGTAGTTGGCGTTGCAGCGAGGCGAATGAACAGTGTCAACATAGCTGCGACTTCAAGTACGAAGGGTAGAAGTGAGATCTATTAAACAAATCGAGAGCAATAATATGATCGTTCCGGTTAAATTTTTGTGACAAGTAACTCAATAAAGTCAGCCCTGACGATTCAAATCCTGCAAGATATCGCGCCAGTCGCGTAATTTTTCGTGATAATGTTCAAGCTGTTTATCCGACATGTTTTGAATAGCTTGGCTTAACATTTCAAACGTGATTTGCCGATTTCTATCCACTTTGTCGGCAAACTCATTGGTGTATAGGGCTTCAGGATTCTGTAGGCTAGAAAGGAAGCGTTGCTTAAAGGCGTCGGAATCATTGCGTTGTAAGTACAACACTTGCAACTCCGATTTATTAATTTGTTTCTGTTTGATCCAATCTTCACGCATCGGTGGGCGCTGCATGCTCCATTTGGTAACCATGTCTTTTTGTTGTTGCGATAAATCGCCTATCCAGCTTTCCAGCGCTTCTTGCATGCGTTTTGCGGATTTTTCCCAACGTTCTTGCTGACTCAGGTTTTGATACTCGACCAATTCTTCTTGGTATTCTTCCCCTAAATTATCAAACAGCTCGTCAGCTTGCTTTGGCTCTAAACTCATAAACAGTGGGTATAATTCAGGAATGACTTGCTGAGCCACTTGGTTGGAAAAATCTCGAATAATAAAGAATTGCTCGCTGATTTTAGCGGGCGTGACCTCACTCGGTTTTACTTCCAAAAGTGTGTCGATATTTTCAATATAAAGGGGAATTTGTTGCGTACGATGCCACTGGCGTACCTTCCACACCGATTGTTTCAGCATGGCTTGCTGGCTATCGTTTAAGCTGACATAGCGGTCAACGTATTGCGCTGCAAACCAATCTAGCCGATTATAGAAAAACTGAGTTGAGCAACCCGTTAACAGCAGCAAGGTGATTAGAGCAAACCAACGTTTTAACATCACTAACCTCAAGTTAATCAACAATACCTAACAGTGTATATGCTTATACCGCGATCTCTATAAAAATAATCAATAAAATTAAGGATGTTTCATGTCTTTCACTCATGCATTTCCGATCGGTACTCCCGGTCAAATTTGGGGCACAACAGAAAAACGCCAATGGCTAGAACAAACACGCGTTAAGCGTTCTTACTTTGAAGAAGTCGTGCCGAAAATTGAAGCGCTCAAAGCAAAGTTTGATGTCACTCAATATGGCGAGTTGCACTATGACAATAACCCAGTAGGTGAAAGCCGTTACCCTCTGTTTGTATTGAAAACGCTAAACTGGCAAGCCGATAAGCCAACGGTATTGATCACAGGGGGTGTACACGGTTATGAAACCAGTGGCGTGCATGGCGCTTTATTGTTTGCTCAAACTAAAGCCCAGGATTATGAAGCCGAATTTAACTTCTTGATTGCACCGTGCATCAGCCCTTGGGGTTACGAAACCATCAATCGCTGGAATCCAGAAGCGCTCGATCCCAACCGCAATTTTGTCGCGAATAGCCCAGCGCAAGAATCCGCCGCGATAATGAAAATGGTGGCAGATTCTGGCCTATCGATTTTAGCGCACTTTGATTTACACGAAACTACAGATACCGATGAATTAGAATTCCGCCCTGCGCTGGCCGCGCGTGATGGAATTGAATACATCAAAGGCAGTATTCCAGACGGTTTTTACACCGTGGGTGATACTGACAAAGACGATGATGCCTTACAAAAAGCCATTATTGATTCTGTTCGACAAGTAACCCACATTGCCCCAGCCGATGAAAATAACCAGATCATTGGATCGGATGTGACTCAAGAAGGCGTGATTAATTACCCACTTGTCGATTTAGGGCTATGCGCGGGCTTTACCGATTGCCAATATTGCACCACAACGGAGGTCTACCCAGACAGCCCGAAAGTAACTGACGATGAATGTAACCGCGCTCAAGTGGCGGCGATTGTGGGCGGGCTCGATTATATTCGATCGTTATAACCCCTAAACCAAACCAAGTAACGTAAATACGAGTGCTTAATCATGGCTGATATTCATCATCAAGAAAAACTCGACCGCATTGACTACGCCACCGTCATTGCCTATCGCAGTTGCTTTGTCATATCAGCCATTGCGGTTGCTTGTGTTGGCTTTGGCGCGGCAAGCATCGGTATTCCGCTCTTGATTATTAGCGCTCTGATTGCTGCCGCTTGTGTGCATATTTATGACAAAACCATACGCTGGTTTCTTCAAGCCAGCGCTTTATTTGCGGTTTGTCTTCTTACTGCTCAGGTTTTTATTCCACTCGCCGTTGGCGCAAGTGTCGCGGTATGGTGCGGGCTATCAATAAAAGAATATTATTGCTTTCGTATTCGCCTCATTCGCATAACCCCCTTAGTTCTTATCGTATTTTGGGTGTGTTTTGCGCTCCCTATTTGGCAGCCATTTTTCTATCTCGTTACCGGGTTATCTGCCCTGCTATTGCTGACCATTGGCATTGCGAAGTTTCGTCAACCTTGTCATTTTGATATTGGTGATAAGAGTAAATTTCAGGTTTAAAAATCACAAATGGGCTTGACCTTGCCCTAGCGGGAACCTTTATAATTTGCGGGTATTTTTGAGTTAGGTTCGCCATGCATCACTTTAGATTTCAACAAACTAAGCTAGTGCTTTTCGTCTTGATGGCCTTTGTGCTTTCAAGCATTTCGCTATTACCTAGCATCAGTGTTGCAGCTCCTATTACGACTCAAAACCAGCATGAAATGACCCAAACCGCACCATGTGCGCAGCAACATAACGACTCAATGGCTTCGGATGTGAATTGCAACACGGCTGATCACAGTAACCCCCATTGCGCTTCTTGCGTGCCAATGCAAGCCACAGTGCCAATGGAGCTCGCCATTCATTCCAGCACCAGTTCCATTGCCAAACATCAAGACACTCAAGACAACATTCCGGCGTTAACCTTACCCAATTTGTCTCGCCCTCCGATTCAATCTATTTGGTTTTAATCTCGCGTACCTCGCGCGCAACACCCAATATTTTGACTATACGGCGATCTTTCGCCGTAAACGGAGTACATCACATGACCTTATTTATCAATAAAAGCAACATTATCACGACCACTATCGCCACGGTTTTAGCCGTCTTTGCCCTTTCAGCTCAAGCTTCAGAAGCCGACAATTTCAAAGGTTTAACCGCTGAGCAAGCGTTAGAAAAGTCACATCAATACCACGGTAAAGGCACCGCCTCAGTACAAGTGATGCCGAATGTCTTAGTGGCAAAATTTAGTGATGGTAGCCAAGTGCAAATCCCAACCAAAGATAAACACCTACTTTCGATTGCCCCTTACGAAAACCAAACCCACCCTTGCGGCTACCACGTTCCAACCGGTTGCCAAGGTGAAATGGTAGAAAAAACCATGATGATCAAAGTGGTTGATTTGGACAGTAAACAAGTATTGAAATACGGCCAGGTAACCACACAAAAAGACGGCTTTATTGATTTATGGATGCCAAAAGATCGTAAACACTTACAAGTGACTTTCACCTACCAAGGTAAAGCCAGCACCGAAGTATTAAGCACCGTCGACGATGCAAGAACCTGCATTACAACGATGCAGTTGATTTAATCTTCATGTGCGACATCTAAACAGCACTAGCATCTAAAAGCATTGGCATCTAAACAAGGCAGGCCCATTGGTTAATATCGGTGGGCTTTTTCTTATCAAAATAAAAAGCGATCTGAATGACAGTGAAACACGTATTCACTAAACTTGTGCCAATTCAATATAAAAGGACAACATTATGCTCTACCCAATGGCTGCTATGGTGCTGCTCGTATTTATCGTAGGTTGTGTGACTCTCAAAGTGCGAATCAACAGTATCAAAAACAAACAAATCAGCGTGAAGTATTTTCAGTTGATGCAAGGTGAAAACCTGCCAGATATGATCGTGAAAACTAACCGACATTTAGCCAACTTGTTTGAGATTCCGGTTCTGTTTTATGTGGTGTGTACTTTATATGTCAGCCTGCATATTGATAGCCAATTTGGACTGATAGTGGCTTGGTTATTCGTTCTATTTCGTTATTTGCACAGTTACATTCATTTGGGTACGAATAATGTAAGACACCGCGCCTTGGCCTTTTGGGGTTCGTTCTTATGTGTACTCGCACTGTGGATCAATTTATTGATCGTGGCGGGATAAAGTCCAAGCCAGTTATTTACCTTACCTAGGCTCTAGGCTCTAGGCTCTAGGCTCTAGGCTCTAACTTAACCTCGATAAGTTGCGCCTTCCAAATTCAGCAAGGTTTTTTTCATATCTAATCCATGAGCAAAACCGGTCAAACTGCCATTGGCACCCACCACTCGATGACATGGGATAATCACAGGAATCGGGTTGCGCCCAATGGCAGCACCGACAGCACGTACCGCTTTGGGTTTATTGATTTGAGTCGCAATATCCATATAACGACAAGTACTGCCTGAACGAATTTGATTGAGCGCATGCCAAACACTTTGTTGAAATTCAGTGCCTTGAGGAGCAAGGGGAGTCTCAAAGTTAAAATCGACACGTTGACCGGCAAAGTATTCTTGAACTTGTAGTTTGATGTCATTAAAACGGCTATTGTCTTCCACCCAGTCTGGCTGAACGGTAAAGCCATCTTTTTTGCCAGCACCGGTTTCTAAATGCAAAATATGCAGCCCTAGATCACTGCCGACCAAGGTGACATCGCATGCTTCAGTGGTAAAAGTTTGATAATAATAAGTTTGAGTTTTCATCAACTAGTGTCCTAATCCATTCCATAAGCATAATGTAGCGTATGCACGATATGGCTGCCATGCTTTTGCTTGCTCTAATACTGCTTTGCGTGACGGGTACTTTCCGTCTTTATCTGCTAAGGCTTTGAGCACTCCAAGATCTTTATCTGGAAAGCTATCTTGAATGCCTAAACCACGCATCGCTAAATAATTTGCTGTCCATGGCCCAACACCTTTTAAGTGCGTCCACTCTGCAAGAAATTCTTCAAAATTCTGTGCTTTAGATAGGCTCACTTCACCCGATTGCAAAGACGCTATCGCCAGTTGCAAAGTGGCAATACGAGATTGCGTTAACCCTAAGCCAGAAAAATTCAGGTGAGATAAATCTTGGCATTGAGGAAAGTAATAATCGATGCCTTCAGGAAAATGTGCTGGCGTTGCAAGTGCAGAAGCATGCGCAATACGTTTCGCTAGTGTCGTTGCGGCTTTCACTGAAACTTGCTGACCTAATATAGCGCGAATACAAAACTCAAATGAGTCAAAAGCTTTTGGCATGCGAGGAACACGTTGGTGAATGAATCCTCGCTGTAAAATCTCGTCATGCTGCAAATGCTGTTCGATTGCCGTCATGTCGGTATCAAGATCAAACATAAACGCAATCCGCTGGAGAACTGGCTCTATCGCCTGGCTATCATCACAATGAATTTCAATATCTAACTGATGGGATGGCGCTTGATATTGAACGCTAAAATAACCTTTTACGAACTGATTTGATGGCTCTGATAACGGAAAATAAAAGCTGCGCAGATACTTCTGATTGATAACATTTTCCACCCCGTCAATCATACGAGGCGCTAAAAAGCTAAGCATAAATTCATAATCAAACCCATCAGGGCAAGTCAATGAGTGCAGATAAGACAGCTCATTCGCTAAATCGCATTTTACGTTGGGGCTAGAGGGTTTATTCACGTACAATGCCTTTTCTCTTTTTTCTTTTGGCTCGGTCTCTATTGACCCTAAAAATGAGTTTTCCATGGCTTTAAAACCCACTATTTATAAGTTTCGTATCGCGCTGACGGATATGAATCGTGATTATTATGATTCATTCAATCTCACCATTGCTCAGCATCCTTCTGAAAATCAAGAACGTATGATGGCGCGCGTGCTGGCGTTTTGCCTTAATGCCTCAGCAGACTTGCAATTCACCAAAGGACTTTCAAGTATTGAAGAGCCCGATATTTGGCTTAAGTCACTGGATGACCAAATTCAAATGTGGATTGAAGTTGGCGAACCGGATTCTGATCGCATCAAGAAAGCGACACGTATGGCGAAGCAGGTTCAAGTATACAGCTTTAACACTAAATCCGATGTATGGTGGCTACAAAACCAAGCAAAATTTGCTCAACTCAACGCCTCGATTAGCCGTTTTGATCACCAAGGTATCCAAGCAATGACTCAAATGGTGGCGCGCACTCTCGATTTAGGCGTGATGCTGTCTGGCAATACTGCGTATATTTCGTCGGACGATAAACAGTGTGAAGTGAACTGGGAAACGTTACAAGAGTCATAATCCCAAGCGTCACGATAGTATTGAGATAAGATTATTTGCTATCATGACACCGATAACTTGCTCTCAAATAAAGGAATACGGATGCGACGTTCATTGATGTTCAGCTTTTTGTTATTGATGCCTATTTTCGCGCAAGCCGCGACATCAAGCTCAAATTCAAGTCAATCTTCAGCGGCGGCTAGCACAACAGTAAGCCAAGCGACCGATACCAAAAGGCTTTCCGAATCCAAAAGACTTTCCGATCCAGAAGTAACGCGTTATTTTGTTTGCAGTTATTTGCACACCGAAGACAGTTATAAAGTCGGCGCTTATCTTATCAAGAATTACGAAACCCAATGGTATACCTATAACGAAAAGTTCAAAGCCTTAGTCAGTGATCGTTTATCTGAAATTTCACGTGACCAAGGCGTGTCTAAGTTTAAAGCGGAAGACGAACTTTCAAACAAATATCAATGCAATTCGGCGTATATCGATTTACTCGGATTAAGCAATATCAAGATTTAACTGATTTAAAAAATATAAATATTAAGGAGAGAACTCATGGCTGAAAAAAATACTCAAGGATTAGCCCTATATCATTTTGAAAGCTGCCCATTTTGCCAAAAAGTCCGCCGAGCGATGGTTGACCTCGGTGTTGATATTGAACTGCGTGATACGCGCCAAAACCCAGACTATCGTGAAGAACAAGTTGTGGGTGGCGGTAAAGGACAAGTGCCATGCCTTCGCATTGAAAAAGACGGCGAAGTGACTTGGATGTACGAATCTGACGTGATCATTGATTACATCAAAGCTCTGTAATCCTGTATTCGCATTGTGATTGGTGATAATACACCAATAAATCAAGCTGAGCCTTTGTGTTCAGCTTTTGCACATTTGAGTGAAACCAACTCTTGATAAGGAGATATCATGGCGATTATCCGCTGGATATTAGGACGCATTATTTTACTGTTCAATTTCATTTTTACTCCAAGAGGAATGAAACGCGATCCCAAAGCGCAACAAGCTATCGATGCCAAAACGCAAAACCTCGCGTTGTATCAATATGATGCCTGCCCTTTTTGTGTCAAAGTGCGCCGAGCCATGAAACGAAATAGCCTAAATATTGAACTTAGAAACGCCAAAGTTGCCCCGCATCGCCAACATCTCATTGAAGGTGGTGGGCTAGCAAAAGTACCGTGTTTACGTATTGAGGAGCAAGGCGAAGTCACTTGGCTTTATGAATCGAATGACATTATTGAATATCTGGAAACGAAGATCGC
Source organism: Vibrio gangliei (assembly GCF_026001925.1). Taxonomy (NCBI): domain Bacteria; kingdom Pseudomonadati; phylum Pseudomonadota; class Gammaproteobacteria; order Vibrionales; family Vibrionaceae; genus Vibrio; species Vibrio gangliei. The sequence continues at coordinate 801,111 of NZ_AP021870.1, forward strand.
AGCTTAGTATTTTTGAGTTCGAAGTTGAAATACCATATACCCAAGTGACTTCAAGATGCAGAATTCAGAGCTGTCATCCAAGTCTTTAAACAAGAAAGATTCGTACAGGAATGTAATCACCTTTCAAACGAATCTGACGCAGTGTAAAGGCTTGGATGAAGCTCCCGAAGGGCAAGTTAAAACAAGCTTTATGCGGCGTTAAATTAAATAGAGATAGAATAGCTATGATCATATTTAATTTGCCTTGCCTAAAACTTGTTTTAATCTTGCTGAAACTCGCATCTTGAAGTTACTTGGGTATATTAAAGCTAAGGTTTGAATAGCAAGCTCCGACTCTCAAACTTAGCTTTATATCAAACTTAACTTTATATCAAATTATTAGGTGCTGACATTGACTCATCTGGTTCAATCGCAAACCATTCTGTTTCAATTTCTGCGCCGCAATGCACCACTTTCGCTAAGTTAAAACTGGGCACTTCCACTAAATACAAAGCCTCTCCAAACTCTTTCATACCCGATTGGCAAAACGACTGAATAAAACGCCCACTTTGTCCGGCGTTTAAATCGGTCGCTGGCTGCATATCAGGAAAAGTAAAAACTAAAATGGGTGTTTGTTGGTACCAATCGATATTGCAGTGGAAAATGTCTTTATGCGCCTTTTCCCAGCGCTGGCATTGGCTCACAAACTCAATAAATGGTGATTCAACCGGGGTCGATATTGGCTGCCAATCCGCCCAGTTTTGAGTATTGCAATCATACCGTCGCTGAATTTGCGTAGCAAAAATCGTCACCGAAACATGCCCCTTCACTTGATGCAGTAAAACTGCTTGGCAATAAGGCAAGATCAAACCATGAGAAAGCGTCATCAAGTAATATTGCGAGCTGTCATAGTGGCTGAAAGACAGCGCAAGATGGTAGTTTTCTTGTTGTTGCTGGAACTGACAATAAACAGGAAAGCTGGCTGATAGGTCAACCAATTGGCAATGACGCTCAACGGCTTGCATCGCTTCTTGTTGTGGCGATGGTAATGATATGGTTTGTAGCTTTGATGTTACCGAAATATTTTGTTGCGGGCTTGAAGTAGAGTCTAGCTTCGCGCTCTCCAAAGATGCCTCATGAGAACTGCAAGCAAATAAACTCAACATCAGCAGACCAATAACGAATAACCACTTACCTTCACGAGTAGGCCATACACTGGTTGTCCAATGGCAGACTTTTCTCTTATAACTAGCTTCTCTTTTATACTCAGCTAGGGGCGTACTGCTATTCATCATCACGCCCTCCTTCTATTGTCTATGTTACAGAGCTAGTCGATGTTTCAGGCCTGCTTACGATAAACAGCTTTGTAATAAAAAAGCTCCTATTGCCAGTGCAACCAATAGAAACCTTGGTATATACCCAAAGTATAGTGTCTATTAAATCGATTAACTGAGTTTCGCTTTGATTGCTCCTAGGCCAGTAAATAGCGCAACTAAAACGCCACCTGCCGCTAAGCCTAATACGCCAGTAATAACAAAAGGTAATACCGAACCCAGCATAGGGATCGCTGACACACCTTGTATCCAGCCATCCGTTATATGATGCACCATTGGTACAGTATGTTCGATAATGCCACCACCCACTAAGAACATGGCGATGGTGCCAACAATAGTCAATAGTTTCATTAATTTAGGTGCAGCAGCCACTAAACCAGATCCAACCACATTCATGGCTCCCTCACCCTTGCTTTTACGCTGTAGATAAAACCCAAGATCATCTAACTTCACGATGCCTGCCACTAAGCCATACACACCACAAGTCATAATAAAAGCGATCAAGCTCACCACCACAATTTGGGTGATTTGTGGGTGACCTTGCACAATTCCAAGCGCGATAACGATGATTTCAAGCGAGAGAATAAAATCGGTACGAATCGCCCCTTTGATTTTCTTTTGTTCATACGCCATTAGATCAGCCGAGGCTTCTTCTTGTGCAGCGTTCTCAGAATGGGCATGATGCTCATGGGGTAAATATTTCTCTAATACTTTTTCTGCCCCTTCAAAACAAAGATATAAGCCACCAATCAACAGTACCGGCATGATCAACCAAGGCGCTAATGCACTCACAATTAATGCTGCTGGAACTAAAATCAATTTATTGCGAAATGACCCCTTCGCAACGCCCCACACAACCGGTATTTCACGTTCTGCTCTAACGCCAGTGACTTGCTGCGCATTCAAAGCCAAATCATCACCTAATACGCCTGCGGTTTTTTTTGCGGCGACTTTAGACATGAGAGCAACATCGTCTAACACAGATGCAATATCATCCAAAAGCGTTAATAAACTTAAACCTGCCATGTGTACCCTTTATCTTTTGATTTTCAATCTTCACTTTAGCACTGAAACCCTAACCTAGACTAGTCAAGTTATTGACTCGAATCATTTTGATAGCAATATGAAAACAATTTCTCCCACACGCAAAAACATAACAACCATAAAAGAACAAAATTTCAGCAATTAATATTATGAAACAATTTAATGAAAGATAAAAATCACATTAAAAAGCGATATCTTCGATATATCTCACCACTTCATGTACAGTGCAGCCCTTCCAAATTTCACCCTTTTTGAACAAGCTATTTTGGCTTAACAAAAATGATAAAAATAGAGGCGCTGAATGAAGCATCCGTCAACTCGTTTACCAAGCTTCCCACAAGTCATCATTGCTTTGGGTCTGTTCTTATCTCTGGCTTTTTCTTTTACTGCTAAGCTAGACCTTCCAATACAGTTGGCCCTATATATCGGCTGGTTTATTGTGATCAGTTTAGGCATTTATCTTGGGCATCAATATAAAGATCTAGAGAAAGCAGCTTTACATGGAATATCAAATGGACTCGGTGCCGTATTAATCTTATTGGCTGTAGGCGCACTGGTTGGAACGTGGATTTCAGGCGGCATTGTACCCACCATCATTTATTACGGCTTAAAAGCCATTCATCCCTCTATTTTCTTACTGGCGACCATGATCATTTGTTCATTAACGGCGCTTGCAACTGGCACTTCTTGGGGCGCAGCCGGTACAGCTGGCATTGCTATGATGGGAATTGGTCAAGGGCTTGGTGTACCAGCACCGATTACTGCTGGTGCGGTTCTATCCGGTTGCTATTTTGGCGATAAAATGTCGCCATTATCCGATTCCGTAATCTTAGCTTCTTCGATGTCGCAAGTGGAAGTCATGGAGCACATTAAAGGCATGCTTCCCATTGCGCTCATTAGCTACATCATCACCGGAATATTATTTACAGCCTTTGGTTTTCATTACGCTGGCCAAGTCGACATGTCTCAAGTACAAGGCGTAATCCTTGCCATGGAACAACAGTTCACCATTACCCCACTATCGTTTATCCCTGTGATTGTGGTATTAGGTTTACTTGCCATGCGCATGCCCTCATTTCCTGTCATTAGCTTTGGCTCGTTACTTGGCATAATCTGGGCAGTTATGGTTCAAGATATCGATTTCTTGACCGCATTTAATACCGCATGGGCACCGTTTAACATCAGCTCTGGGGTCGACTTTATTGATGCCATTTTGAACCGTGGTGGAATGTCATCCATGTTAGGTTCGGTGGCGGTGATTGTCTTTGGTCTAGGCTTTGGTGGTTTATTAGATAAAGTTGGTATCTTAGAAACCGTTGCCAAGTTGTTTGAAAAGCGAATTCAGAGCGCGGGTTCTCTCGCATCGAGTACAATTGCAACGGCATTCATGGGGAACATTTTTGGCTCAGCAATGTATGTCTCACTCATCTTAACACCGAAAATTTGTGCCAAAAATTATGACCGTCTCGGTTATCAACGTAAGAACTTATCCCGTAATGCTGAATTTGGCGGCACATTAACCTCTGGCATGGTGCCTTGGAGTGATAACGGTATCTACATGGCGAGTATTCTAGGTGTTGCAACACTATCATACGCCCCATTTATGTGGCTTAGTTTTATCTGTATTTTCGTCACCATCTTGACTTCGTACATGGGCTGGTTTGTTGATAAATGCCAACCTCTTGAACCGGTATCAGAGTCTGAAACTATAGAATCATTACAGCCGAAAACCTCGTCATAATTTTCTAGACTTTTTGTTTTCTTTGTTTAGAGCACAAAAATGGTTTAGAACACAAAAATGCCGCGCAATTTAGACATTGCGCGGCATTTTCCTACCTAGTTATCCTCAACAGAGGTTAACTATAACGTATAATCACTATGTTCATTATTGACGCTTATTGTTCAAGAATGCACTTTCGGTAATCGTATTTCCCTGCTGATCTTGCACGGAAATCACATAGTTAGAACCGGAACCACCTGCATTATTCAACACAAACTGACCATTTTCGTCTGTCATGCGTGAAGTTGCACCTGGACCTTGAATTTCTACTGGGTAGTTAGCCAACGGAGCACCATCCTGGGTCACCTTAACTACCGCTTGATCGCTAGCATGCGAAACATCTAGCTGAATTCCTGATGAAGTAGAAGCCATTGCAGCTGAACTTAAAACTAAAGAAGTTGCTAGTGCTGTTGTATAAATCATTTTCATAATTAGCTCCTTTTTTAAATGAATTCGGCATTGAAATCATTTACTGAACTAATATTAACGTGACCTGTATCACATAAAAATTAGAGATTTTCGTACAACGACATCGAAATTTTTGAACAAAAAATATTGAACTCAAATTTTGCTTATTAACCAATTGAAAATAAAAAAGAAAGGAGCTTAAGGGTTTCCAATTAAGATCAGATAGAAGAAAAACTGGGAGAAGATTTTGACAGAATAAGAAAACAACACTAACACTTCGCTGACCAAGATCAGCGAAATGCTCGCCATACAAAGAAAAAATCATACGCTTTCCGGTTATTTCCAAATACGTGGAAAAACATTTTCATGAGAGGGAGATACTCTATGCCAAATCGCCATAATGATATGCCCCACAATCGCAGCAAATAAGAGCCAAGCCAGAGTGCTATGGAGTAAATTACCAGGTTCAATCATCCAAGCCACTTTATCACTATGGCCTGCCATTAGAGGGATACCAAATGGTTCAAACGCACGGCCAGAACCATACTGACGCAGTAAAGCAAGCAATGGAACAATGACCATCAGCCCATACAAAGCAATATGTCCGAGTTTTGCAGCCACACTGACCACTTTGGGACGATTTGATAGATTCATAAAAGCCCAAAGCATACGAATGACCGCTAAAGTGAACAATATCAACCCTAATGGCTTATGTGTTGGCCAGAAAAAATCTTCTATTGGTGTATCTGGTAGTAAGAAGTGAGCAACTGCTGTGAGTGATTGCCAAATGAAAAGTAGCGCCATGACCCAATGAATAATTCGCGTGATATTGCCATACTTTTGTGTGTTGTCTTTTGCTCCCATCTTATGCTTCCTTATCGACTAAATGTGATACCTAGCGATAATCAAAGCATAAATTCATTGACAGAAATAGACCTTTATCTCTCATTTATCAGATTTCATTTCTTATTTATAGCAAGATGCAAAAAGCCCGAAACTTCTTAGCTTCGGGCTTTAGTCTAAGTATCAGGTTTAATGAATTAGATTAAACCAAATGTAAAGTGCATGCCGTAGAATACGCCGCGACCAAAGATTTCTGCTGCAATTAAAGCAACCAGGGCCAGTAAGCTGTAGAAACGAACTTTGTTATTATCTTGGTGCGCCGATACTGACCACAATACCGCCGCAATCAACATCAACACACATTGCGTCATGATCATGCTTGAGTACTCAGTTAATACCGTTGTTCCTTGGTGGATTGATGTCACAACAGTTGAAAAATCCAACACACGCGCAATCATCACAACAAAGTGAATCGCAATCAGCAAAATCCCCAAACCCGCCATGATTTTGTTTGATTTTACTGAGCGCACATCAAACGCATTCAACAACACATAGCCAAACAACAAACCGGCGGTGATCACGGTGAATGTGAAAAGGCGTGCCCTGAATCAGTGATTCGAATGGAAAATGGCTATCCGACGTTAGATCTCGAATATTCTCATTGCAGCTTGTGTGGCGAGTGCCAAAGCGTGTGCCCAACACTAGCGCTGTCTGGCACACAAAAAGACATTGGATTACGCGCGAACATCGCCGAAACGTGCATTAACGCCTATGGATATTGCGACTCTTGCGCCCAATCTTGTCCAACCCAAGCCCTTACTTGGCTCGACGATAAACATCCTCAAATAAATACCGACTTATGCACTGGCTGCGGTCAATGTAAATCCGACTGTTACTTAGGTGCGATTTACCTGCAAATGAAGCAATAAAAAACCGCCATTCAAGACAATGGCGGTTATCATAAGCTCTAAATTCTAAGTTCAATTACATTGGCGTCAGCAAAATTTGTACTCGGCGGTTTTGTGCACGCCCTTCTGCGGTTGAGTTAGAAGCAATCGGATTGCTTTCCCCTTTACCAATCGTAGTGATACGACTTGATTTTACTTTGTTATTGATCAGAAAGGTCGACACTTCACCAGCGCGCACTTGTGATAAGCGTAAGTTGTATGAATCTGAGCCTGAACTGTCAGTGAAACCATAAACAGCGATGTTGGTTTTATTGTATTCATTGACCACGGTCGCCACGTTAAATAACGCACGTTTAGCACTCGTACTCAGCTCAGTTTGGTCGACATCAAAGGTAATCGAATTGGGCATATTCAAAATGATGTTATTACCGTTTTGCGTCACACTAATACCGGTCGCTCTCAACTCTTGCTCGAGCTTTTTCGCTTGGGTATCCATGTAATAACCAATGCCGCCGCCAACCGTTGCACCCGATGCCGCACCAATCAACGCCCCTTTACCACGGTCACTTTTACTTGAAGATGCCACACCAATTGCAGCGCCTGCAGCTGCGCCAATCAGTGCGCCGGTGGTGGCATCTGACATTTGGCTCTGACCAGTATAAGGATTGGTCGTTTCACAAGCCGTCAATAAAACCGTACTAGCGATCAAGGTTAAAGATGTCCATTTCATTAAAACTGCCTCTTCATTGCTTTGCTTTATGATTTTCACCATGTCAACGCACAGTGAATGTTATTATTTGGTTGCAAAACAATACGCACCAAGCCTGTAATAACAATGCGATCATCTCAATGTTTACAAAAACACAACATAAGCGAACAAACCTTCAGTCATAATGTCAGAACATTGACGATTTACTTACATTCACATTAATTTCGGATAGATGAACCCTACCTAGTTACGACTGAATATTGAGCAAACCTATCGTGTTTTCCATTATTTTACTGTCAGAAAAAAGTGATATTTTGCAGTTTTTAAATCACTGACAAGGCGTATAATAGGCGGGTATTTTCTCTGTTTGCCCTTTTGCAAACTGCTTTGAGGTTTTATTGGTATGCCAAGCGCTCTTAAACAAGCTTACACTCGATTCAAACAAGCTCCCCTTTCTTTACGTATTTTCAGTTACTTACTGGTTGCTTATGGTGTGTATGCCATTGTTTTAGGTCTCATTATTCCAAGCGTGTTGCAATCGCAAGCACCAAAACAGCTCAGTACGTTACTGGGCCGAGATGTTCAAATTCAACAAGTGCGCATCAACCCATTTTTGTTACGTGTGCGTATTTCTGGGTTTGAAATTAAAGAGCAAAGCAACGACGATGCTTTCGTTAAATTTGAAAAATTAGACGTCCAACTCGGCTTTTGGAAAAGTGTATTCAGCCTGGCCCCAACGGTTGAGCATTTCTACTTAGTAAAACCACAAGTCACCATCGCTCGCGTAAACAGTGATTCTGAATTTAACTTCTCAGATATCATCGACACATTAGCCGCCAATGCGAGCCAAGAAGAAAGTGCACCTGAGCCAGAAAAACAAAAATCGGCACTGCCTGCTTTTCACGCACAAGACATCCAACTCAGCCAAGGTCAATTTGATTATCTTGATCAACCAACCGGCGCACACTTGCAATACAAAGGCTTAGACATCAACCTGCCTCAATTAGATTCGCAAGCGCTGACCGTCATCAAACCTCAGCAAACCGCTGATGGAAAAACAACCACAGCAGGCAATCAAATCAACCACTTTGAGTTAAATGTCACTGGTGCCGATGAAGGTTCACTAGCGCTAAAAGGCCAGTTCCAATTTGAACCGTTTGCTCTGCAAGGGGATGTAAGCCTCAATAAAATTACCCTTGCTCGTTTTTGGCCATTTGCTGAAAAGGAACTCAAAGCGAAATTGACCAATGGCCAGTTTGATCTAGCGACTCGATTCGAATTAAAACAAGACGATCAAGCCTTCAATTTTTCAACACAAAAAGGCCACTTTGCGCTACGCAATTTAGAGTTTAGTGATGAGCAGACACCAAAAATTAAACTGCCATCATTAACCGTAAATAATGTGGCACTGGATAGCCAAAAACGTGACATTGATATTAAGAGCGTAACGCTAGATGGTTTATGGATTGATAGCGTACTGACCAAGTCCGGTCTTGATCTACAAACATTATTTTCGCCAAAATCTCAAAGTACCGTTTCCGAAAACGCAACGTCAAAAAATACTACGCCAGAAAACGCTCAAGCCGATGAAGCGCCAAAACCGGTTGTTTCCGTCGATGAAACCCACGTTAGCAAGCCAGATAATGCCTCTTCCAGTGACGCTGATTGGATTGTGCACTTACATCAATTTGCTATGCAAAACACGGATATTCATTTAAAAGAACAAATGGTCAGTCATGGCGTGAATTGGCGTGTGTACCCGCTCAATATCAGCACACAAGATATTTACAGCGATTTGCGTAACCCTATTGCCTATAGCCTCGATGTATCTGTTAATTCTTGGTTAAAAGCGGAGCCAGAACATACTCGTGGCTCATTAACCAGTGTCGGTCAAATTGATGCCAAAGCGCTGACGGCTCAGGGTAACATCGCACTTAAAGATCTGGATTTAACCCAATTACAAACCTATTTAGACCCGTACTTAAATGTTCAGTTACGTAGCGGCAAACTCAGCACCGACGGGCAATTCACTGCCGATACAAATGGTCAAGCTACCTACAATGGCAGCGCTCAAGTGGCTGCTCTCAATATTCGAGACAAAGTGGAATATCAACCACTGGTTAAATGGTCGAACATGGCGATCAACAATTTGTCATTTGACCAAGCGAAAAATACACTCAAAATCAACACCATTACTTTTACCGCTCCTTACGGCAAAGTGTTGATTGATAAGAATCGTCAAACCAACATCGGCAACTTAGTGAAGCCTCAGCCAGCGAGTGTATCAACGGCAAAATCAAATTCATCACCAAGTAAACCAATGAGCGTGTATGTGGGGCAAATTCGCATTAACAGCGGTTCAGCCTACTTTGCCGATTACTCTCTGCCAACCAGCTTCCAATCGGGCATTGAGTCGATTTCCGGAAATATCCGTAATATTTCATCCACACCGGGTACTAAAGCTACTGTGAACATTAACGGTAAAATCAATAAATACGCACCCGTAACACTAAAAGGTGCTATCAACCCATTGATTGAAAGACCTTACTTAGATCTGGATCTGGTATTCAAAAGTGTGGAATTAACCTCGGTAAACCCATATTCAGGCACCTATGCCGGTTACTACATCGACAAAGGTCAGCTATCACTGGATTTAAAATACCAATTGGAAAACAACCAATTAGTCGGTGATAACCATCTGGTTATTGATCAGCTTAAGTTAGGCGAGCCAAGTGATTCAGATTTAGCGACAGGTCTACCACTGAAATTGGCGATCGCACTATTGCAAGACCGCAACGGCGTAATCGACCTTGGTATGCAAGTGTCTGGCGATGTGAACGATCCTGATTTCAGTGTTGGCGGCATCGTGCTTAAAGCCCTCACCAACGTGATCACCAAAGTAGTGACTTCGCCTTTCTCGATGCTGGCAAGTCTTGCTGGGAGTGATGAAGAGCTCAACCACGTCACTTATGCCGCGGGCAAGGCCGATTTGTCTGACGAAGCCAAAGAACAATTGACTACGTTAGCCAAAGCCTTGTTAGATCGCCCTCAATTAACCATCAGCATTACGGGTGCTGTCGATGCGGCAACCGATAGCCAAGCACTGGCAGAAGCGAAAGTACAAAGCCTGCTACTTGAAGACAGTGGCGTCGACGCGCTACCAGCAGATGCTTCCGCCAGTACCATCGCTAAAAATGAAGGCTTGGCTGACAGTGTCGAAGATTTATACGAAGATCTCTTGAAGAAAGACGTTGGCGATGAAGAAGATAAAATTGAGCAACAACTAAAACAAAACAACGCTGACGGTAAAGTCAACTCAGAAGAGCTAGAAACCGCTCTGCACATCAGCCTATATAACCAATTGGTTGAAGCCCAAAATATTAGCCAAGATGATTTAGGCATTCTAGCTGAAGAACGCGCGCGCAATATCAAAGCCTATCTCGTTGATGAACAACGACTCAGCCCAGAGCGAGTGTTTATCCTAGACAGTAAATCCAAACTCATCACCGACAGCCAAGGGGCTGAATTAACGATTGATGCGAAGTAATTGAACTCTAAAACCAAATAACAAAAACGGCATCGTTCCTCCAAACTATGCCGTTTTTTGTGGTTATCCGCAGTTGAGGTTGGTTCAATAAACTCAACCGAAAAAGATCACCAGCAATAACACCACCAACGCGATTACGCCGAATACTTTCAGTGCCAATTTAAAATCGCCACCGCCATTGGGTGCTTGGTTACAACAGCCCATAAACCCTCCTATTCGTTTAGCTTTACTCTAAAGAATAAAGGTTCCCGCTGCAGGAAGGTCAATAGGCTGTACCAATAATGTCTCAAATAGCGCTATCGTCTTAACGCATTCAACTTGGCTTGAGTAATACCAAATATGGTGCCCACTGGATAAGTGAAGTCATCTTCTAACTCACCGACCGATTTATCCATAAAGATTTCTAGTGCTTGCGTGACATGCTCTATCGCCCAAATATGGAATTCGCCTTTTTGCACCGCCTCGACAATGTCTTTGCGGAGCATTAGGTTATGCACATTCGATTGTGGAATGATCACGCCTTGTGTTGAGCTGCGACCTTTGATTTTACACACATCAAAGAAGCCTTCGATTTTCTCATTCACCCCGCCAATCGGCTGCGCTTCGCCAAATTGGTTCATCGAGCCGGTAATAGCAATATCTTGACGCAGTGGCAGTTTCGAAAATGCCGATACAATCGCACACACTTCCGCCATCGACGCACTGTCACCATCGACACCGCCGTAAGATTGTTCAAAGGTGATATGAGTCGTCAGTGGAATTTTTGCGCTGCGACCTAGAATCGACGCTAAATACGCCGACAAAATCATCACGCCTTTAGAGTGAATACTGCCGCCTAAATCAACGTTGCGTTCAATATCTAAGATTTGTCCATCGCCGAAGGCGGTAGTAGCCGTAATGCGATTCGGTGCGCCAAACATGTGATCACTGGTTGAAAGCACGGATAACGCATTCACCACGCCTACCGCACTGCCTTCGGTTTTGATTAATGTCGTACCGTTAATGAAGGTTTCCATTACGCTGTCTTGCAAGCGACTGACACGCATCTCTTGATTACTCAAGGCTTGCTCAACATGCGAAGCACGAATAATGCTGGACTTCGCACTGCGAGCGACATAGTTAGATTCACGCAATAAATTAGCAATATGTGCCGAATGCAACGACAGTTTGTTTTGATCGCCAGCAGTACGCGAGCTGTGTTCAATGATTTTTGCGATGGCTTTTTTATCGCAATGCAGCATGCCGTTATCGTGCACGATGCTAGAAATAAAACGTGCGTAATGCATTTCAGAATCTGGCGTGCGCTTCATTTCATCTTCAAAATCAGCCGTCACTCGAAACAGTTCACTGAATTCCGGATCGTAATGTTGCAGCAATTGATAAGTACGGTAATCACCAAACAAGATGATTTTAACATTCAGTGGAATTGGTTCAGGATCGAGCGACACTGCGCCGGTTAACGTCACTTCTTTTTCCAGCGAGGTTAAACTTAATTGGCGAGCACGCAATGCGCGTTTAATGCCATCCCAAACATAAGGCTGCTCTAGCACTTTAATCGCATCCATCAATAACACACCGCCATTGGCTTTGTGCATACTGCCGGCGCGAATCAAAGAAAAATCGGTGAATACTGTGCCTTTATAGGTCGCGGTTTCAACGCAACCAAACAAGCTGTGATAATTCGGGTTATCTTCTACAATGATTGGGAAAGTATCTTGCGGCTGACTCACCAACACATTGATGCTGTAACGACGCGGCAATTTACTATCAAGCGACGCTGAAGCAATTTCATTTTGCTCATTCGACTCTTGCAAAAATTGATCGACGTTTTCCACCACATCTTTTTGTAGTTCCGTCAAATATTGCTTGATTTCAGGGTACTTGGAATACGCTTTTTTGAGATCTTTAATCAGATGTGCGAACACTTCGAGCGCAGTTTCATCATTGAGTTTTTTCATCTTCTCACTGAACGCTTCTTCCCATTCAGTGAGCTGGCGGATCATGCCACGCAGCTGAATTTCAAGCGCATCAATAGTTTTATGAAATTTTTCCTGATCTTTCTGGCTTAACTCTAAGAAGGTTTCTTCGGTGTGCACTTCTTCTTCATTTTGCATGGCGATGAATTCATAATCGCCTTGCAAGGTAATGGTTAAGCTTACGCCCTTTTCTTTGGCCTGTTTACTGATCTCTTCTAATGCCGATTGCTGCTTTTGGTTAAGCTGATTTTTCAGTTTCTCAGAACGAGTGAAATACACTTCGTTATCGAACGCCAAAGGAATCGCTTTCACCAGTTTCGCTAGCAATTTTTCCATATCCAGACGAAACGCTTTACCGACACCGCTTGGCAATTTCAAAACACGCGGACGACGAATGTCTTCAAAATTGGCGACATAACACCAATCAAACACTTGCATATCATCAGGTTTATGGCGGTTTAAATAACGCAATACCATGGTCCGTTTGCCCAAACCGTTTTGTCCGGTGGCATAAATGTTGTAGCCTTTGTCTTTGATCGACATGGCAAATTCCACCGCTTTTTGCGCGCGCTCTTGGCCAACAATTTCATCGATCGGCGGAATATCTTTGGTCGATTTACAAGGTAGCTGTTCAAGATCAGCAGGGTGATAAAGCTTGTCGCTCTCTAAGCGAAGGGGGGAAGAATACATCGTCATAAGCAATCCCTACTTTTACATTGTTTTTATCAGAATAGCTGAAATTTATTTCAAATTGAGTGATTTAAGTTGCTTTACCGTCTAAGCGCTTATTTTATCGCCAAACCGAAACATGATTGACACCAGTTGGACAAAATTTTCGAACAAACTCATCAAATAAATCCGGCTGTGAACTTGATCACGCTTGGTATTATCGCCATATCTGAGAAACCAAAATTCAAAGCACTTTCGCTTGCTGCTTGCTAAGGAATAAAAATGACTCACCCAATTATCAAAGATTTAGAATCTCGCTATACCGCAAAACGTTATGATTCAAGCAAAAAAGTCTCACAAGAAGACATGAAAACGTTGATGGATGCGATTCGACTATCGGCTTCTTCAATCAACTCTCAGCCGTGGAAGTTCGTGGTGATTGAATCTGATGAAGCAAAACAACGTTTCCACAATACGTTTGCCAATAAATTCCAATTTAATCAGCCTCACGCAACAGCGGCCTCTCGCATCATTTTGTTTGCTCATAAATTGCAATACAACAAAGCCGATTATGAGAAAGTCATTGATAAAGGCATTGTCGATGGTCGCAATAAACCAGAAGAAAAAGAACAAGCCTTTGGTGCCTACGCTTTCGTTGACTTAAATACCAATGAAGAAGGTTTCAATGATGAGTGGACGAAATCTCAAACCTATATCGCACTTGGCAATGCACTGCATACCTTGGCTCGCTTAGGTATTGATTCCACCACAATGGAAGGCATTGATTCTGAACTCATTAGCCAAGAATTTGCTGCGGAACTAGACGGTTACGAATGCCATGTTGCACTCGCAATTGGTTATCACGACCCTGAGGAAGATTACAATGCCAAATTGCCTAAATCACGCCTTGCGGCACAAGATGTGGTGATCACGCTGTAAATCGAATGTCGATTGAGTTCCGTTGAAAATCATTTAAAGCAGTTTGAGAGCTCCCCACTTTCAGGCTGCTTTTTTCTCCTTCTCCCACATTTTCCCTTTGCTTTACTTTTGCTTACCAGCAACAAGATCTATACTGACTGCAATTCGATAATCTATTGATAATAAAGCGCTCTATCCGTACCTAGGTATCGAGGGCCAATAATAAGCAGGAAGTATGGATAACTACTCTCAACTGACGCACGCATTAGCAAAACGCATCGCTCCCTCACGCATTATTACCCAACAAGATCAATGTCTGGCTTATGGCACCGATGCCAGCTTTTATCGTTTGGTACCCAAGATTGTGTTGCGTCTAAAAGACCTCGATGAAGTGCTTTACACCATGCGTTGTTGCCGAACGCTAGAGCTTCCTTTTACTTTTCGCGCGGCTGGAACTAGCCTCTCCGGGCAAGCGGTATCCGATTCCGTTTTAATTACCTTAACGGACGATTGGCGTCACCATCATATCCACGACAATGGACAGCGAATTACCCTACAGCCAGGCGTGATTGGCGCCGATGCCAATAAGTACCTTGCCCCATTTGGGCGTAAAATCGGCCCCGATCCGGCGTCTATCAATGCCTGTAAAATCGGCGGTATTGCAGCCAATAACTCCAGCGGTATGTGTTGCGGCACCGCGCAAAACTCTTATCAAACCTTAGAAAGTATGAAAATTGCTTTCTCTGATGGCAGCATTTTAGATACCGGTAACCCGAGCAGTATTCAAGCCTTTGAACAATTACACGGAAAATTTCTGGATGATATTACTCAGTTGGCCGAACAAACCAAAGCCAATCATGAGCTTACGCATCTAATCCAGCATAAATATCGCCTCAAAAATACCACCGGATACGCGATTAATGCCTTAGTCGATTTCAGCGATCCTATCCAAATTATTCAGCACTTGATGATTGGCTCAGAAGGCACACTGGGTTTTATTGCCGACATTACCTATCACACGGTAGAAGATCACCCGCACAAGGCGTCGGCGCTGTTGGTGTTTGAAAATATCGAACAAGCTAGCCAAGCAGTCACCGCGTTATCCAATACTCATGTTGCTGCGGTGGAAATGATGGATGGCCGCTCTTTACGCTCGATCGCAAATAAACCGGGCATGCCTGAATTTATCAAACAACTCGACTTAGAAGCAGCCGCACTGCTGATTGAATCTCATGCCAAAGACGATGAAACGCTACAGCAGCAATGCGACGCTATTTTAGCCCGTGTTAATTCATTCAATATTATTGAGTCGGTTGCTTTTACCACTGATGCGACCGTTGTGGCGAACTTATGGAATATCCGAAAAGGACTTTTCCCTGCTGTGGGTGCGGTTCGTGAAACCGGTACAACCGTTATCATCGAAGATGTTGCGTTTCCCGTCGAGCACCTTGCACAAGGCGTGCGTGAATTGCAGCTGTTATTTGAAAAATACGGTTACGATGAAGGCATCATTTTTGGTCACGCTCTAGATGGCAACTTGCACTTTGTGTTTACTCAAGGCTTTGAACAGCAGCAAGAAATTGATCGTTACGGCCAATTTATGGATGAGGTGAGCCAATTAGTGGCGGTTAAATATCAAGGCTCTCTCAAAGCCGAGCATGGCACTGGTCGTAACATGGCCCCTTACGTTGAACTGGAATGGGGCAAAGAAGGCTATCGCTTAATGCAAGAAATTAAGCGCCTGTTCGATCCACAAGGTTTGCTCAACCCTGGCGTGATCATCAACAGTGATGCAAAAGCGCATCTCAGCCACTTAAAACCCATGCCCAAAGCCGATGAATTAGTCGACCGTTGTATTGAATGTGGTTTTTGTGAACCGGTATGTCCATCTCGCACGTTGAGCCTATCCCCTCGCCAACGCATTGTTCTGTATCGTGAATTGCAACAACAAAAGCGTGACGGTAAAGCGAGCGCGCCAGAATTAGAAAAACTGTTTAACTATCAAGGCGTGGAAACCTGTGCGGCCACTGGTTTATGCGAGCAGCGCTGCCCAGTAGGCATTAACACCGGCGAGCTCGTCAAAAAACTGCGCCAACAAAAACACACCAAAGCACCGCTGATTGCCCGTTGGACGCACGATCATTTCACTCGCACCACCGAGACCATCAAAACAGGGCTCAAGATCAATCACATCATCAGTAAAATTGCGGGCCGGCATGTGATGTCTGGTGTCAGCACAGGTATTCGCAAATTATCGGGCAGTCGCATTCCCCTTTGGTTGCCGGAAATCCCTGATGCAAATCGCCATAAACTCCCAATGGACACGCAAAAACAAGCGGAACAAGACATGTTCAAGATTGCCGATGTCCAGCATCGTAAAGTGGTTTACTTTCCATCTTGTGTCAGCCGCACTGTTGGCTCCAATACCGGAGAGGCAGAACTGACCAAAGTCACTATGTCGCTACTCAAAAAAGCGGGGTTTGATATTATTTTGCCGAAAAATTTGAGTGACCAATGCTGCGGCATGCCTTATAAAAGCAAAGGCTTAGAAGAACTTGGCAACAGCAAAGCCAAGCAATTAGAAGAAAAGTTATGGCAGGCTAGTCATCAAGGTTTGTATCCTATATTGATGGATACCAGCCCTTGTCTGAAACAAAGTTTGGCTGAGTTCACGAAACCCATGTCGGTATTTGAACCCTCTGAATTTGTGATGAAACACCTCACGCCTTACCTAAATTTTGCGCCACTGAATGAAACCGTAATGCTACATATCACCTGTAGCACTCGTACTTTAGGGTTGGAAAATGCGATGTTAAGCCTTGCCAAGCAATGTGCGAGTAATGTGATTGTGCCTGAACATATTCAATGTTGCGGCTGGGCGGGCGATAAAGGCTTTAATACCCCAGAGCTTAATGCTGCGGCTCTTTCCCCCCTAAAAGCACAAGTACCAAGCCATTGCAGTCGCGGCTTTAGTAATAGCCTGACCTGTGAAATTGGCCTATCACATCACAGCGGCATTCCTTATCAATCGATTTTGTATTTGGTGGATGAAGCAACCACGCCATTACCACAGGCATAGTAGGAGTAATATGAGATTATTGATCGTAGGCGCAACCGGTTTGGTCGGCAGCCACGTACTGCAATTGGCGCTTGATGATGAACGTGTAACCAAAGTGATTGCTCCAGTTCGTCGCCCACTAGCTGAACACCCGAAACTTGATGCACCGCTCATTGATTACAACAATATCAAATGGAGTTGGGGTGACGTCGATGCAGTGATCTGCACCTTAGGCACGACAATTAAAACCACTGGTTCTAAACAAGCCTTTTATCGCGTCGATCATGATTATCCACTCATGATCGCTACATTGGCTCAACAACATGGTTGCAAGGTGTATGTTCTCAACTCAGCCACCGGAGCTAATGCCAATTCAAAGATCTTCTATAACCAAGTAAAAGGTAAACTAGAGCAAGACCTCAAAGCCCTCGATTTCCGCTCCCTCACCCTCGTACAACCCGGTTTAATTGGTGGTAAACGCAGCGAATTTCGCTTTGGCGAGCATGTGTTTTCTCTATTATTAAGACTACTGCATCCTGTCTTGCCAAAATCATGGCGCATCAGTCCGGTAGAAAATATCGCAAAAGCATTAGTTAAATCGGCGATGGAAGCAAAACCTGGCTGCCATGCGATCGAAGCAAAAACACTGGCTAATTAACTAACCTGAGCTGCGGATAACGAGCCAGTGTTTCTTTCTATCAGGCCAATAGTTGATAGCCAATTTCCCTGGCCACAGGAAGAACGGACACTGCTAATAATCCCGCCATAATAAGGTTAAACCATTTACGGCTTGTAGCACTATTCAACGTATTTTTCAGTAAAGAACCAAATGCTAACCACACCCCAACACACGGAAATGACACCACAAAAAAAGTAAGTGCAATCAAAATATTCTGCGTATAGAAGCTTGTTCCTGTTGTAGTAAAAGCAGCTATTGCCCCTGTCGCAACAACCCATGCTTTCGCATTGACCCACTGAAATAACGCCCCTTTCATAAAGGAAAAAGGCTCCGCTTGCTTATCTGAATTCACATCACCAGCAGACCGGGCGATCAAATAGGCGAGATACAGCAAATAAAGTACGCCGACACACTTAATAATGAAGTGTAAATTGGGAAATAACTCAAATAACTGAGAAAAACCTAAACCCACCAGCAATAGCATCAAAGTAAAACCAACACAGATACCTGCTAACAATGGCAAGCTTTTCTTCACGCCAAAATTGACCCCTGACGTCATCACCATAATATTATTCGGCCCCGGCGTCACCGAGGCGGATATCGCAAATAAAACAACAGCAAATAAATAATCCATGCCTTCCCCTTATTGTCCTTCACTTCCCCATTTAAAGCGGCACACTTCATTGCCCGGCTTAGGTATACGAGGAATATTGCACGATAGCACTAGTGATACCACCGCCATTCCCGCACCGATATAAAAGACGGCTGCTGGCGAATGTAGCCATAGCAACCCGAATGTCACGGGGATAACAACGGCGGCAATGTGATTGATGGTGAATGACACGCCCGCGGTTGAGGCCATATCTTGCGGATCGGCTATCTTTTGCAGATAGGTTTTTACCGCCAGAGCCAATGCAAAGAACAGATGATCGACCACATACAAGCCAGCTGCTATATGTGAGTTCTCAACCAGTGCGTAACCCACAAACACGCAAATTAAACCGCAGTATTCAAAAATCAGTGCTTTACGTTCACCCACGACACCAATAAACTGGCCAATTTTCTTAGCAAACAAAAAGTTAAATGCGTAGTTGATTAAGAAAAGCAAAGTAATATCGGCAGCTGAATAGTGAAATTTTTCCACCATCAAAAAGCCTGCAAATACGGTGAAAATTTGACGACGAGCACCGCTCATAAAGGTCAGTGCGTAATAAAGCCAATAACGCTTCCTTAATACCAAGTTTTTATTTTGAATAGTAGTCGATTCAAACTGAGGAAATGCTAGCCCCATGAACAAGGTAATCACTAAGGCAATCCCACCCGTTATCAGATAAACCTGCCAATAAGTCAATTTAGCCACTTCTAACATGACCCATAAAGCACCATAAGTCAGCAGTGATGCCAACGCACCGACTGAAATTAGCTTACCTAAAAATTCCGGCGCTTCATCTTTATTAAGCCACTGTAATGACAAAGATTGCTTGAGGGTTTCAAAATAGTGGAAGCCTGTCGACATCAGTAACGTGGTCATCAACAAACCAAGTACAGACGGGAAAAATCCGGTAATCGCTACACCTAATGACAGCATAGCCAATGCCACAATCATGAACTTTTGTTCACGAATAAACAGTAATACGAACACCACGGTGAACGCCAAAAAGCCGGGAATTTCACGCACGCTTTGCAACAAACCGATATCGGCTCCCGTGAACACAGCTTTTTCAATCACGAAGTTATTCAAGAGCGCCATCCAACTTGAGAAGGCAATTGGCACGACAATCGACACTAATAGCAAAAAGTTTTGCGGTGTTTTCCACGTTTTCGGCTGATCCACAAATTTGCTTTGCTCAACCTGAGAATTTTGTGGGGATGAGTGTTCAACGGAATTCATTGTCCATCCTTGGTTAAATGAAATAAAAAAGAGCAAATGATGATATCACTTGCTCTTCCTAAAAATGTAAAAACTTTTAACAATTAAACGTTATTACTATCAATTTTTTGCCAACACCGGTTGGTCTTGCAATTCTGGGTTTTCCAATGCCGCTTGTTTCGCTGCTTTAAACTGCTCATTAATCGATTTAACTTGCTGTTCAAATGCTGCTTTTTCTTTCTTAGGCACAGATGTCGCCATTGGGATCTTTGCCGTTAAGAAATTGACCGGGCGATTACGAATAATGAATTCATAGTGCAAGTGTGGACCGGTTACGCGCCCTGTCATACCTGATTTGGCAATGACTTGACCACGATGTACCGCTTGACCTTTACGTACCAAAATTTTGCTTAGGTGCAGATAACGAGTGGTATAGGTTGAGCTGTGTCTTACCACGACATATTTACCCGCGTATGGATGGTTAGTCGTGAGTGTCACAATACCATCGCCTGTTGCAAGTACATCCGTACCGGTTGGACATGCAATGTCAGCGCCGTTATGAGGGGCATGACGATGGGTCACTGGGTGCAGACGATTTGCATCAAATGGTGAACTAATACGGTAATGTTGCTTCGTTGGCCAACGTAAGAAAGCACGCTGTAAGCTATCACCATTACGATCGTAATATTGACCATCAGAATGTAAATACGCACTGATCACACGGCCACGGTTATAAATACGAATCGCATCGATTTCACGGTTGCCGGTAGCCACACCATCGATAAATTGACGTTTTTGCAAGATTTCAAATTTATCGCCAGCACGTAAATCACGCACAAAGTTTAATTTATCTTTTAATAACTGAGTAATTTGCTCCGTTTCTGCCCCGGAAATACCATGTTGGTATACCGAAGTTGAGAAGCTGCCATGGATCTCGCCAAACAATGGGTACGATTTCCATTCACCGGGTAGGTTAATTTCATTAAAACTGTAACTTTCATCATCGTTACGAGTAAATACCACTTTATTGGCCAGCGTAAACTCGACTTCTAATTTAGTCAGGTGCTGTCGATCTTCATCCATCCAAATCTTTAATGTATCACCTGGAGTTAAGGTATCGAGTGTTAAGTGGTTTTGGTCGGTGTCCATCACGCTCAGCATGTCACTGTATGGCACACCTAAACGAACAAAAATACTACTCAGGTTGTCCCCATCTTGGATTTGATATGCAAACAACGGGAGGTTTTCATCTACATGCACAGGTTTGGTAGCGGCAACGGCTTTGGCTTCTTCAGCCAAAATTTTATCCATATCCATTGATACGGTTTTGCGTCCATCACCGGAGTCAACAATTATTGCGATGAGAATAAACAGTACGATAACGGCCGCACCGACCTTGAGCATCAACGGGAATTGCGGGTGTTGACGGAGTTTTGAAAAAAATTGTTTGGACATAAGGCTTAGTATCTGTATTCCCAATAAACGGGAATGTACATGGTTCAAAAAATGGGTTCAGTTTACCAACTAAAAAAGTTGATACGTTATAACAGACCATTTTAAATCGAAAAGTTCAAAAATCGGGCGCAAATGTAACTTAATCTTACGAAAAAAGCGAGCCCTAGCTACCGCTAAGACTCGCCCATTTAGACAATTTATGATTTATCGCAAGCCTTGACTGGCTTAGCCTGACCGATAATTCATACTTTACTCACAACCATCATGCATCTTTTGGCGTTAACATGCCCTCAGTGATAATAAAGTCAATAATAGTATCCAAACCCACTTTCTCTTTTAGGTTGGTAAAAACAAATGGTTTGGTTGGACGCATACGCTGAGTATCCGACTCCATCACTTCCAACGAGGCACCAACATACGGCGCTAGATCGATCTTATTAATCACGAGCAAATCTGAACGTGTGATACCAGGGCCACCTTTACGTGGGATCTTCTCCCCTTCGGCGACATCAATTACGTAAATGGTGAGGTCAGCAAGTTCTGGGCTGAAGGTTGCGCTGAGGTTATCGCCACCACTTTCGACAAAGACCACATCAAGATTTTTATGACGTTTTGCTAATTCTTCCACTGCCGCTAAGTTCATTGAGGCATCTTCACGAATCGCAGTATGCGGGCAACCACCCGTTTCAACACCTATGATGCGATCAGCAGCCAAAGCTTCGGCGCGAGTTAAGATTTTGGCATCTTCTTGAGTATAAATATCGTTGGTTACCACGGCGATATTAAGACGATCGCGAATGGCTTTACACAATACTTCAAGCAATGCGGTTTTACCTGAACCAACAGGGCCACCAATACCAATACGAAGTGGTTGTTTGTACGTTTCTTGAGACATGATCTTTCCTTAATCTGTTACATCTTCCCGTCACATTAAGAACGGAAAAGCCTTGTATATTGAGTTTCATGACGACTGCTGGCAATCGCAACTGACGGAGTGAAACTGCCAATATCGTCATCTTGAATTTGATTCGCTTTAGTGATGCATTGCGGCAACATTTCTGACAGCGCCAGTAACGCTTTTTGCCCCGATGTTTGTCCTAACGGGATCAATTTAACACCAGCCATTACCATATTTTCAGCCCAACTCCACACATAACCTTGTTGCAAACTGTGCAGTGAAATGCCCCATGCTTTAGCGGCAACACAAAATCCTAATAGCTGATTTTGCGTGGCAGCATGCGGCTCATTATCCGGCTGCCATTGCGCTTGGATGGGTAAATCGAGCTGCTTTAATAACGTAAATAGCGCTTTACCACGCTGTAGTTCTTCGGCACGTAACTCGCTCGTCTCACGGCATGAGTAAAGATAATCACTCCAATATTGAATACTATCTTGATCACTATTTTCGAGGGCCTGATAAAATTTCGCCAAAATGGGCAACTCTAGCGTGACTAAACTGCTGTTAAGCATCATTTCAAGCCAATCAACCATTTGGTCTTGGTTACTAACCCAGCCTGCTTCTACCGCCCATTCCAACCCTTGCGAGTAGGTAAACCCGCCAATCGGCAATGACGGGCTGATCAATTGAAATAAACGGAAACAAGCAAAGTCAGTCGATTGCTGAACTAAATCCATAAGCCTTTATGAAGCCAGCATTAATGCGACACCTGAAGCGGCAATACCCGCACCAAGCCATTTTGTCGCTAATAACTGTGAAACGCGCTCACCAACAAACATAATCGCACTCGCTGCGACTAACATACCTGCGCCAAAGCCCACTAGGCTGCCGCTCGCTTCGACACCGTGTGCGTAACCGTGAAAAAACACTAAACCGATAGAAGCAAAAACTAAAAATTGTGTCATCGATTCACGGCTAGTAAAGGCATTCCAAATACCTAAAGCCACCACAAAAGCAGACGCGGCGATCATCAGCTCAACACCACTGACAAAACCAATCATGCTGCCAGCAGCAAGGCCAACCGTTAATGTCACTAACGCAGCCACCGCTAACATAACTTTGCCTTTCGCATTGCTGTCGTTAACGCGCGCACGATTCATCAACATACCCAAACCAAGCAACATCACTAGGTGATCCAAACCTGTTAATGGGTGAATAAATCCTTCCATAAACGAGTGATGTTCACCGTGCATGTGACCAACATGAGCAAAAGCAGCAGGGGCGGCGAAAAGTGAAGCAAGCGTAAGTAAACGAGTAAGTTTCATGGCAAATATCCTTATTTTTACCCTGTATATTGAAAGCAACAGGTTGTTTGTAATGTTGAAAAAGAAAAACGAATTAAAAATTTGTACTCATTAATGAGAATGTTCATGATCATGATGGTGATGATGCCCACCTGAACGGCCTCCATAGGCGCCATCTTCTGGCTCAAATGGGGCTTGTTCGACCGTGACTTCTGCGCCGAGACCAACCACCATGTCATCTAAAACGTGGTCATGCTGGTAACGCACCCAACCATCGGCAATTTGCAGTGGCACATGACGATTACCTAAGTGATAAGTCACTCGGTTGAGTAACAATGCATCTTGGCAGTACACACTTGATACGGTTTCTGGCGCCGCTTTTACTTCAACCAACAGGCCGCATTCACTTTGTAGCACTTGACCACCACGTAAAATATTACCGCGCGGCAAAAAAAGCCCTGCATCGCGACCATCATCTAACACCACCTTCAAGCGGCTTTTAATACGGCTATTGATTGGCAAACTTAATGAACCATTCACCGTTTTATTTTCTGATAATGCATTTGTGACTATTTTGGTTAATTCGATCATATATCGTCCTTTAAATAACGAGATTCTCGTGTCTCGTGTCTCGTGTCTCGTGTCTCGTGTCTCGTGTCTCGTGTCTCGTGTCTCGTGTCTCGTGTCTCGTGTCTCGTGTCTCGTGTCTCGTGTCTCGTGTCTCGTGTCTCGTGTCTCGTGTCTCGTGAGGAAGGCTGCAAACGACGCTGTTGCTGTCAACAACTCATAAAAAATACGTCATTCCGTACATGAGCCTAAGCGAAGAAGATACGGAATCTCCAACCACATGTGACTCACTCAATCTCTATTGGAGATCCTGAACTGCACTCCTACGTCGCTTTTCAGGATGACGTGTAACTCGATATAACTGCCCACATGCAACGAAACGTTCTCGCTACTCACTACACATTCGAGTCACGAGCAGCGAAGCGCCCGAGCCACGAGCTACCGACTATCAAAAAAGAAAATACCTCTGTGCCATTGGCAACACTTCCGCTGGTTCACAAGACAATAGTTGCCCATCGGCTTTTACTTCATAAGTTTGTGAATCAACTTCAATCTTGGGCTGCCAATCATTGAGTTTCATGTCTGCTTTGGAAATATTGCGGCAGTTTTTTGCCACTCCAATCAAGCTGCCTAAGCCAAGTTGGCCCGCAATGTCTTTGTCTTGCGCCGCTTGAGAAACAAATAACATCGAAGTGCGTTTCGAAGCCTTGCCATAGCTGCCAAACATCGAGCGATAATGAACAGGCTGAGGCGTTGGGATCGACGCATTCGGATCGCCCATTGGAGCCATGGCAATCATGCCACCTTTAACAATCGCACTCGGTTTTACGCCAAAGAACGCCGGTTTCCAAAGCACTAAATCAGCCAATTTACCCACTTCAATTGAGCCCACTTCATGACCAATCCCGTGAGTAATTGCAGGGTTTATCGTGTATTTCGCGACATATCGACGCAAACGGAAGTTATCACTCGGCGCAGTGTGACCAAACTTTTCTTCTTGAGCATCAAAGGCTTGTTGGTCTTCTTTCAGCGTTCCGCGTTGCACTTTCATCTTGTGTGCAGTCTGCCAAGTTCTCAGGACTACTTCACCGACACGTCCCATTGCTTGTGAGTCTGATGCAATCATCGAAAAAGCACCTAAGTCATGCAAAATATCTTCGGCAGCAATGGTTTCACGGCGAATACGTGATTCGGCAAACGCCACATCTTCGGCAATGGAAGGAGACAAATGGTGGCAAACCATCAACATGTCTAGGTGTTCATCCACGGTATTGACCGTATAAGGACGAGTTGGGTTAGTCGATGACGGCAACACGTTGGATTCGCCGCAAGCACGAATAATATCTGGTGCATGACCACCACCCGCACCTTCAGTGTGATAAGTGTGGATCACGCGATCGCCGATAGCATCTAACGTTGATTCAACAAAGCCTGACTCGTTTAGCGTATCGGTGTGAATGGCGACCTGAACATCCATTTGATCAGCAACGGTTAAGCAGTTATCGATACTAGCAGGTGTTGAGCCCCAGTCTTCGTGCAGCTTCAAACCAATCGCACCGGCTTCCACTTGCTCAATCAAAGACTCTGGCAAACTGGCATTACCTTTACCAAGTAAACCAAAGTTCATTGGGAATTCATCTAACGCTTCTAGCATGCGATGCATGTTCCACGGGCCTGGCGTACAAGTTGTTGCGTTAGTACCTGTTGCTGGACCAGTACCACCACCGATCATAGTCGTGACACCTGAGGCTAATGCTTCTTCAATTTGTTGTGGGCAAATATAGTGAATGTGCGAGTCCATCCCCCCCGCGGTGACAATCGAACCTTCTGCGGCAATGACTTCGGTACCCGGGCCCACAATGATATCGACATTCGGTTGTACGTCAGGGTTACCCGCTTTACCGATAGCACAAATTCGGCCATCTTTTACCGCGATATCGGCTTTCACTACGCCCCAATAATCCAAAATCACTGCGTTGGTTAACACTAGATCTGGCGTAAACTCTGATGACAACTGGCTTTGTCCCATGCCATCTCGAATGACTTTGCCGCCACCAAATTTGACTTCATCACCATACACAGTGAAATCTTTTTCCACTTCAAGCCAAAGGTCGGTATCGGCAAGGCGTAATCTATCGCCAGTGGTTGGACCAAACATTTCCGCATAAGCACGCTTTGAAATTTTTGCCATGTTAAATCCTTTTAATTCGTTTTGACTCTATACCTTTCGTACTTGGGGTATATTACTTTTAGGCATACACAAAAAATGTCATTACAGTGCGCCCATCACCTTGCCTTGAAAACCGTACACTTTACGATCGCCAGCGTATTCCACTAATTCAACCGTACGCTGCTGACCCGGCTCAAAACGTGTCGCCGTACCCGCTGGAATATTCAGACGAAAGCCATGTGCGGCTTCACGATCAAACTTCAAGGCTTCATTTACTTCAGAAAAATGGTAATGGGAGCCGATTTGCACAGGACGATCGCCTAAGTTTTCGACTTTAACTTGGATAGTTTTGCGGCCAACATTGAGTTCAACATCCCCTTGCCCCGAAACTAATTGGCCTGGAATAAATGCGTTAGGATTCGCGTTACTGGTTTTCATGGCTACTCCTTACACAATCGGGTCATGAACGGTGACAAGTTTGGTTCCATCTGGGAATGTGGCTTCGACTTGCACATCTGGGATCATCGAAGGTACGCCTTCCATCACATCATCTGCCGTTAAAATCGTACGTCCAAAGCTCATCAGTTCCGCCACGGTTTTGCCTTCCCGCGCCCCTTCTAAAATCGCACTGCTGATCAGTGCGACCGATTCCGGATAATTCAGTTTTAAGCCTTTGTCTTTACGTTGCTGAGCCAACATGCCAGCACAAAAAATGAGGAGCTTGTCCTTTTCTCTTGGGGTGAGTTCCATGTATACGTTCCTCGTTTATCGGGCACTTCGTTTCTCGTTGCTCGAAATGCCCATTTAATACCAATCGTACTAATTATCTGATCATCCTTGCTTGTTAAAAGACTCGATAACTTCGTTAGACTTTTCGTTTATAAAGAAGTTGATTGTAGAATAACTACTTATCGAAAATTCCCGCCTTGTTCTCAAGCCTTTTTCCGTCGCAATTTCTGACCATCTAATTAGTGTGATTGGTATAACTTATCAATATTATTATCTTCGACGTTGTTGTCTTTTTTGTAATACGAGCAGCAACGCGTCCTAGCAGCGAAGCGTACCTAAAATCGAACTTACGTTGCCCAAATTCTTGGTGGCTCTGGCACATAACCAAACCATTGCTGACGAAATTGTTGCCAAATTAATGTGAAGGCTTCTAGCAAAGGTTCTGTCCATTGTCCAAGCGCTCGAACAACAATCAAATCATCAAGTTGCGTTGCGCCGATAACCAATTCTCGGTTGAATGCAAAGTCTTGAAGCAAGTCTTGTACCATTTCGAGATCATTGTCAGTACGAGCGGTAATAAATAAGCTCCCCATCATAGGGAATCCTTGCAAGCCACTGTTTAATATTGACTTATCGCCTCCGATCAATTGCACATTTTCAGTGAGAATACGTTTTCCTTGGCTAAAAACTTGCGTCTTACCCCACACTTTTCCAGCTTCAAAGCACTCATTTAGTGCAGGGCGACCAAAACAGTGCAATTCCCAGCCCATAAATAGTGCATCTTTTTCTATGTGAATTTCCGTGTCGACACGCACTTGTCCGGTTGGGAAGAAAATATTCTCTTGTGGTAACCATTCCAAACAACTTCCTGACTTAGCCGTCAAGATTTGCTTTTGCTGTGCAATTTTACCTTCAGAGCGATAAAACTTGGTTGCACCGGGCGTGGTCACTAAAGCATGAGCACCTGAGTGCGTGGTGGCTTGGATCAATAGTTCATCGCCCCCCACTACACCGCCTGGCGGGTGCAAAAGGTAGGTATGGCAGACGTCGCCTTCTGGGTATAACGGTCGTTGGATAGCCAATGGTCCAAGCTGAGTTTTGTGTCCCACCACCGTTTTATCACCGCGGTCGGTAAAATCTAAGGTGAGTTGAGCCTTCCATCCATCGGTACTACGATTAGGATGAGGCTTCAAATTATGCAATGGCGTACTGTGGGGAGGTTGCTCCGCCAATGAAGATACAGGCATGAATAACGACTCCTTTTGTTATTGTCTGGCACTTAATCAATTTGTCATTAAGCGCTAACATCAAGCAATCTTCATGCCTGAAATATTCTATCCATCTGCGCCAGAGTCATTGCGCGATAGATGAAATCAATAAAAAGTTAAAATTTAGCCACTGCTTTACACTTAGGTCAGTGCTGAGGTAAATGGAGTCATCTAATATGAAAAAGAATAAGGGCTTTACCTTAATCGAATTAGTGGTCGTCATTGTCATTCTAGGCATTTTAGCGGTAACAGCCGCACCAAAGTTTTTAGGTATCTCTCGTGACGCATAGATAGCAGCACTGAAAGGGTTGGAAGGGGCGATTAAATCAACCGTGAACCAAACTTATGCAAAAGCTGCCATTGCAGGTATAGAAAATAATGAGCGCAGTGGACCTAATGATCTGCCCGTTGTGGAAGTGAACGGACATCCTCTTGAACTTAAATATGGCTATCCGGAAGTGTACGCGGAAGGATCCAATTCTTACGATATTTTAGATTTAATTGATGTGAGCGGATTTAAAACCTGTCTAAGTACATCTTGTATTAGTAGCAACAGCTCTCGGGTAAAAATTGGCTACGATACAACAGAAGATACTGGCTGCTATGTTCGCTATAGTGAACCTGGGGGTACAGGCGCCCCCTCAGAAACTATGTATGGGCTAATTACGGTAACGGAAGGCTGCTAACCCTCCGTTACCTAATGCAACTGAAATCAAGCCGCGGACTTTGACTCCAGATGCACCACCATTTGCTGGTATGGGATTTTGATACCTTGTTGGTCAAAAGTCTCTTTAATCGTTTCAAGGCTGTCGTAATAGACTTTCCAATAATCTGCACTTTTTACCCAAGGACGAACAACGATATTCACCGAGCTTTGATTTAAGCTGATCACACCAATGGTAGGTTTTGGCGTTAACAATACCCGTTCATCGGCTTGCATAATGTGTTCGATTAATTGTTTGGCTTGCTGTAAATCTGCTTTATAAGAAACCCGGATCTCCATATCCACTCGACGCACAGGATGGCGCGAAACATTGGTGATCGGCCCACCCATCACTTTATTATGCGGCACTGCCACCATTTTATTGTCACCAGTTTTCAGCACGGTATGAAAAATTTCTATTGATTGAACCGTGCCAGATACACCACCCGCATCAATAAAATTACCCGCTTTAAACGGTCGAAAAATCACAATCAAGATACCGGCAGCAAAGTTTGACAGCGAACCGCGCAAGGCCATACCCACCGCTAAGCTCGCAGATGCCATAACAGCAATCAGAGATGCCATTCCAATACCCACTTGATTGAGCGCGGCAATTAAAACCACCAGCATCAATCCATAGCGCACAATCGAGCCAATAAATTGGGTTATGGACGGATCCATCTTTTTCGATTCGAGTACTTTTAACACCCCACGATGTACCGATTTAATCACCCAATGTCCGACGAATAAAATCAGTAATGCCGCCACAATATTCAAGCTGTAGTGGACAAATAAGTCGGTATTTTCAGAGATCCAAGCGGGAAAAATAGATGTTGAAGCGGTCGTTTCAACATCGGCATTATCAACAGCAGCCATATAAAATCCTTTATGTAAAAATGCATAGGCGCAGCGAGACGAAATCGACGGTTCTGACTCATCAACTGCATTTTTCAAATATATCTCATTTTTATATATCAGAAAGCTTTATTTCACATAGTTGCTACATTTTTCCATCATCAGATATCAATTATGTATAGCAGCCGACTCTGAATACAAAACCCTAAGGTTTGGGTAGTAAACCTTAGGGTTTCGTGGTCTAAAGAACGGATAGTTACCGTAGATTTACACCGTTAAATATTCCTTAATTAAGGCTTCATTCAGATCTTGCATTGGGCCATTGGCTACCGCTTTACCTCGGTCCAGCAAGCAGAACTTATCACCGACTTTACGCGCAAACGGTAACTTCTGCTCAACCAATAATACGGTTAAACCATGCTTTTCGTTGAGCATGCGGATGATATCCCCAATCTCTTGCACAATATTAGGTTGAATCCCTTCCGTTGGTTCATCCAAAATCAGCAATTCAGGCTCTACCACTAACGCTCGACCAATCGCTAACTGTTGCTGCTGACCACCCGATAAATCGCCACCGCGTCGATGCAACATTTCTTTCAAAACGGGGAAAATCTCAAAGATAAATTCCGGAATTTTACGATCGCCACGCTTACGAATAGGCAAACCGATTTCTAAGTTCTCTTGCACGGTTAACATCGGGAAAATTTGGCGACCTTGTGGCACATAACCGATACCTAAATGCGGACGTTGTTCAGTTGAGGCTTTGGTAATACTCTGCCCTTTAAACACAATATCACCACTTTTGATCGGGTTGAGTCCCATAATGCACTGCAACAAAGTGGTTTTGCCCACCCCATTACGGCCCATTAACACAGTGCATTTGCCTTTTTCCACTTCCACATCCAAATCCCACAGAATGTGGCTTTCACCATAAAATTGGTTCACAGCTTGAACTTGCAGCATCCTTACTCTCCCAAATACACTTTCTTCACTTGAGGATGAGATTGGATCTGATCCATATTCCCTTCCGCTAACACATGCCCTTGATGCAGCACTGTGACTTGATCGGCAATCGAACGCACGAACTCCATGTCGTGTTCCACCACCACTACCGAGTGCTTACCCGCTAACGATTTCAACAATTCGGCGGTGCGATCCATTTCTTGATGCGTCATACCCGCCACAGGCTCATCCACCAGCAATAACTTTGGCTTTTGCATTAATAACATGCCGATTTCTAGCCACTGTTTTTGTCCATGCGATAAAGCGCCAGCCAGTAAACCTCGACACTGTTCAAGACCAATCAACGACAGCACGCCATCAATTTCATCACTCTGCTCACCTGATAATTTGGCGCGAAAGGTAGACCATGCTGTGCGTGCGCCTGTCATGGCCAATTCAAGGTTATGCCATACGGTTAGGCTTTCAAATACCGTTGGTTTTTGGAATTTACGACCAATCCCCGCGTTGGCGATGGCTGCTTCGTCCATAGTTAACAAGTTCGTCTTTGAACCTAACCACACCTGCCCCTGATCCGGACGTGTCTTGCCAGTAATGATGTCCATCATGGTGGTTTTTCCGGCGCCGTTTGGACCGATGATGCATCGCAATTCCCCTTCTTTTATGTACAAATTCAAATCGTTAATCGCTTTAAATCCATCAAAAGAAACTGACACCCCTTCCATGTACAACATGATGTTGTGGCGAGTATCAATCAGTGGATGATTAACGGGCTTTAAAAAATCAAATACTTCATCGCGGCGGGTAAATTTTTCGAAACCTTCACCCACTCGGCGAAATGGTGTGACAACCGAATCTAATGCGCTCATGAGTGGGCCTCCTTATTATTTTGACTAGAGCTTTGAGATGAGTTTTCAAATGAAGCAGAAGGCTCAGATTTATTGGCCCACTTTTCCGATAGAGCTCCCATCACACCCTTTGGCAAGTACATAGTCGATAACACGAAAATGCCACCGAGTGCGAATAACCACACATCTGGAAATTCCACCGTGAACCAGCTCTTGGCGTAGTTAATGATCAAGGCACCCACAATCGCACCAAATAAAGTTGCGCGACCGCCCAGTGCTACCCATACCACAATTTCAATCGAGTTGATTGGCGCAAATTGCGCAGCGCTAGTACTGCCCGCTTGAGTCACATACAGTGCACCAGCAATACCCGCTAATACTGCAGACAATACGAACACCCATAACTTGATGCTATCGACATCGTAACCAGTAAAACGAGTACGAGATTCCGCATCACGAATCGCCACCGCTACGCGCCCTAGTCGGCTAGAAATCACCAAACGGCAAATCAAATAGCCAATAATCACAGCGGCAATCGTCGTCACTAACAAACCAACTTTGGTGGTGTCTTGCTCAAGGCTAAATCCGAGTACATCTTTAAATCCGGTTAAGCCACTGCTGCCGCCGAATCCCATTTCATTACGAGAGAAAGCCAGCATCAGCGCGTAAGTCAGTGCTTGCGTCATAATGGAAAGATAAACACCGGAAACACGCGAACGGAACGCAAGATAACCAAAGACAAATGCCAATACGCCCGGCACTAACATGATCATCAAGGCTGTAAAAGCAAAGTGATCAAAGCCATGCCAAAACCACGGCAACTCTTGCCAATTGAGCGATACCATAAAATCTGGCAGCAATGGGTTACCATAAACGCCGCGATCACCAATTTCGCGAGTGAGGTACATCCCCATTGCGTAGCCGCCAAGTGCGAAAAACGCGCCGTGACCTAGGCTTAAAATGCCTAAGTAACCCCAGATCAAATCCACCGCTAACGCCACTAACGCATAAGACAAATATTTGCCCATTTGTGTCACGGTAAATGAACTTAAATGCAGCGGGTTCCCTTCTGGCACCACAAGATTAAGCACGGGCACCACCACCGCCAGCAGCAATAAAAAGATAATGGTGATCTTGCCGCCTTTATCCGACGCCATGAAAGAGCGTCGCGCAGCAAAACCAGACGGATTGGGTGTTCCATGAATTGATTGAGAAGTCATAACTGTCATACCGCCCCCTTATTCCGCAGCTCGGCCACGTTGAGGGAACAAACCCTTCGGACGCTTTTGAATAAATAGAATGATGAATACCAACACCAGAATTTTCGCCAGTACCGCGCCAGCCCAAGGTTCCAAAATTTTGTTGAACAAACCAAGGCTTAAACCTGCCACCAGCGTGCCCCACAAGTTACCCACGCCGCCGAATACCACCACCATAAACGAATCGATGATGTAGTTTTGCCCCATGTTCGGACCCACGTTGGTTAACTGCGATAACGCCACACCCGCGACGCCCGCAATGCCAGAACCCAAACCAAAAGTCATGGCATCAACTCGCTCAGAACGCACGCCCATCGCTCGCGCCATCGCACGGTTTTGAGAGACAGCACGAACTTGTAGACCCAGCGGGGTTTTCTTCAAAATAGCGACCAGCGCCAGAAACACCATGAAGCAGAAAATGATGATGTAAAGACGGTTATAAGTGAGAGATAACATAGGGTTAATGCTAAGCGCACCCGACATCCAATCTGGGGTACTGACCGAGCGGTTTAACGGAGAGAAAATACTGCGTACTGCTTGTTGAAGAATCAGACTAATACCAAATGTGGCTAATAGGGTTTCCAGTGGTCGACCATATAAGCGGCGGATGACACTACGTTCGATCACAATCCCAACCAGTCCCGATACCACAAACGCCGCTGGAATAGATAGCAACAAAGCCAGCCCTATATTGTTTGGCATAATTTGCTGGATCACGTAAGTGGTGTACGCGCCAATCATGATCAGCTCGCCGTGCGCCATGTTGATCACGCCCATCACACCGAAGGTGATTGCAAGGCCAATCCCCGCTAATACCAATACCGAGCCTAGGCTCAAGCCAAAGAAGACGGTTTCAACACCACCGTAGAATTTTTGTTTTTGCTGATAAGTATTCAAAGCCAACTGCGCTGCTTGTTTGACTTCATCTTGCGCATCGCTATGAATAATTTGGCTTAAAATGCCATACACTTCCGATTGCTTTGATTGACCAATCACTTCAATCGCAGCGACTTTTTCATTTGCATTGTCACTGGTTTGCACTTGGTTCATGGCTAACGCTAATTCAATTGCAGATTGCACATCGGCATTGCTTTCAGAAGCCAGTTGGGTATGCATTTTTTCGATGGTTTTCGCGTTGGTTGTGCCTAATAAGCTATTGACGGCTTGCAAACGAATAATAGGATCATTCGCGCTCACATCAATACGTGCAATCACATCACGAATGTCAGAACGAAGCGAGTTATTGGTGCGCACTTTGGAAAAATCGCGAGTGTTATCGATGGTCGCGTCTTTAGCATCAAATAAGGCCGTCGCGGTTTGTCCTGTTTTTAAGGATGGAATAACGAACAAGGCATCATCAGACTTTCTAAAATATAAATCGCCCTCTAACCAAGGCGTTAAAATGTTTTTGGCTTGTTCGGTATCAGAAGATTGAGATAACCACTCAATCGCATCTTGTTTATCACTGCTTTTTTTCGACAGCAAAGCGGTTTTCACATCCGATAATGATTGAAGTTCAGCCGCGCTAGATAAAGAGCTCCAGCAGGCAAAACACAACATCATTATTAGGAGTAATAATTGATTTATTGGTTTTATTATCATGTTTTCATCCGTGGCAGAAATTAAATCTGAATCCTTTCTAATTGCCCACCTTGAGTGCTCTGTAAACACACACCAAGGTGGGCATTGGAGCAAATATTATTCGGTCACCTCACCTAAACATTTCTTCGTTTCCGTGTTGTAGCTGCCGCACATAACAGGCTTAGTCCAATCTGAAATCAGGTTAGCTGAGCTCGGTAAGAAGTCAGACCAAGCATCGCCTTTCACTTCTTTTTCCGTTTCCCATACCACATCAAATTGGCCGTTATCTTGGATCTCACCAATCACAACCGGTTTGGTAATGTGATGGTTCGCTAACATGGTTGCAGTGCCGCCAGTGAGGTTTGGCGTCGACATGCCAATGATGGCTTCACTGACTTTATCGGTATCGGTTGTGCCGGCTTTTTCTACCGCTTTCACCCACAAGTTAAAGCCAATGTAAGTCGCTTCCATTGGATCGTTGGTCACACGTTTGTCGTCTTTGATGTATTTGTGCCAAGTATCAATGAAAGTTTCATTCGCTTCATAATCGACACTCATGAAGTAGTTCCACGCCGCTAAGTGACCCACTAAAGCTGATGTATCCATACCAGAAAGCTCTTCTTCACCAACAGAGAATGCAATCACTGGAATGTCTTCTGATGACACACCTTGCGCTGCGAGCTCTTTATAGAAAGGCACGTTAGCATCACCGTTGATGGTTGAAACGACTGCGGTTTTCTTACCTTCTGAACCGAATTTCTTGATATTTGAAACGATGGATTGCCAATCAGAATGGCCGAATGGGGTGTAATTCACCATCACGTCAGCATCGGCAATGCCTTTACTTTTCAAGTAAGCGGCTAAGATTTTGTTGGTGGTGCGAGGATAAACATAATCAGTACCAGCTAGGACAAAACGTTGAACACCTAACTCATTAATTAAGTAATCCACCGCAGGAATCGCTTGTTGATTTGGCGCAGCGCCAGTGTAGAAAATGTTTTTCGAAGACTCTTGGCCTTCATATTGAACTGGGTAGAACAGAATGCTGTTGTCTTGTTCAAACACTGGTAACATGGCTTTACGCGACGCCGATGTCCAACCGCCAAATGTCACCGCCACTTTATTTTTTTCAATCAACTCACGCGCTTTTTCAGCATACATTGGCCAATTAGATGCAGGGTCAACCACTACAGGTTCTAATTGCTTACCTAGCACGCCGCCCTTTTTATTTTGCTCTTCAATCAGCATTAAAACAGTATCTTTTAAAGTGGTTTCACTGATCGCCATGGTGCCCGACAAAGAGTGCAGCACACCGACTTTTATCGTATCTGCCGCTTGAACACTAAAAGCACATGCTGAAATAGCAGCGCTTGCCGCGATCAGCTTTAAGCGAGTTTTAAGGGATTGAGGTTTGTTTTGCATAAGTATCGCTCCTTGATTGAGAACTTATTCAGTCTGTAGATAACACTTAAATGAGCAAAGAGCGTGCCAGAGAAATAATCTATTGATTTAAAATAAATTGTTCAGATTGGTGCAATCACAAAGAATAGAATTGTTCATTTTTGGTGCATATTTTTTAGCCGATTCACCAAAAAAGTGATATGAGTCGTAAGAGGAATGAGATGGATGTAAAACTGCACTAGATCAGGGAATTAAGATCCTCGTTATAAATACTTCACACCAATGTAACAAAATGTGACTACCGTTAAATTCTTCTTATTCAAAAGGACTTAACGAATGAAACCATTAACTTTATTAGCGATATCACTGAGTACTCTGTTTGCAGTGTCAACGCAGGCGGCTTTAACGCCTAATCAAGCCAAAGTAATGGCGATGCAATCAGGTACTCAACTCCCTTATAACGTGATGAAAAGTGATATTCCTGACGCAGAACGTGCAGGTAAGACTCTGGAATTACGTAATGGCGCATTCGGTTC
The DNA here is from genome assembly GCF_026001925.1 of Vibrio gangliei. Classification (NCBI taxonomy): domain Bacteria; kingdom Pseudomonadati; phylum Pseudomonadota; class Gammaproteobacteria; order Vibrionales; family Vibrionaceae; genus Vibrio; species Vibrio gangliei. Next base: position 837,367 of record NZ_AP021870.1, read on the forward strand.
TGATATGGCGGCAGATCCTAGAAATCCAAACCGATTTTATGCGCTCACTGACCGTGGGCCGAACGCAGATATTAAAGGGCAATATGGCAAAGGAAAGATTTTCCCAACACCAGATTACACTCCTAGAATTGGTCACTTTGAAATACAAACAGATGGCAGTATCCAGCTTATTAACACCATTTTGCTTAAAGATACCTCTGGCAATGTGATTACAGGTTTACCCAATACCGCCAATCTTGGTGGCACAGGAGAAACGCCTTACCAACTGGATGGTCAGCCCGTTACCATCGATGCATCCAAACCATTTGATAAAACAAATAACCCAGTAAAATTGGATGACTTTGGCCTAGATAGTGAAGGCTTAGTTGCCCTGTCTGATGGTACCTTCTGGGTCAGTGATGAGTATGGTCCTCACATTGTGCACTTTGATGCTTCAGGCAAAGAAATCGGCCGTATTAATGCCTTCACACAAGACTCTCGTGATGTTTTTCATTTACCCGCTGAGTTTGCCAACCGACGAGCAAACCGTGGCATGGAGGGTCTCGCGGTAAGTAAAGATGAAAAAACTCTGATCGGCATTATGCAATCGAGCATGGCAAACCCGACGAAAAAGCAACAAGATCTCGATTTAACTCGTATTGTGACGGTTAACCTTGAAACGGGCAAAATTGGCCAATATCTCTATCATCAAGATAAAAATGGCAACTCAAACTCAGGGATAAAATCTCTCGGTAATCAACAATTTGTTGTGATTGAGCGTGATGGTAAATTTTTAAATCAAGACGCGAATGCCCAGAAAGACATTTACCGTATTGATTTACGTAACGCGACAGATTTAGAAGCATTGCCTTCTAATGATCATCTCAAACAAGACGAAAAATTGGGCTTGATGATTGATGGAAAAACCGTTGAACAGTTTGTTCAGGACAATGGTTGGGACGCACTAAAGCAATATGGTATTCAACCCGCTGAAAAGACACTGCTGGTGAACCTTGCTAAAACCATACACTACCCTCACGACAAACTAGAGGGGATGTGGGTAATTGATGATTCACATATTGGCGTCTTAAACGATGATGATTTCGCCATTGCACCCGCAGGGAAAAATCAAGTCACACAAAAATATCTAACGCCAGACCGCATTGACGGCAGTACGCTTTACATCGTTGGTGATTTGGATTTAAAAGCTCAATAATGTAGCTCCTTAAAGGTGTACACAGCTTCGATAAATCCCATCACAGGCTTCAATTAATTTCTCAGCCAGCAACTTACCTTGCTGGCTGAGTTGTTGTTGAGCATGAAGAATGAGTTCTAATGGTGCAATATTCGGCAAGCCGTCTTGTTCTGTCAGCACTTGGTGTAAAGACGTCACTAAACGACTTGGTAATAAAGAAATCCCTAACCCTGCTTCTACTGCGCACCCAACGCCAGATAAACTGGTAGTGATGTACGCCATGCGCCAATGTTTACCGAGTGAATCAAAGGTATGCGCCATTTCACTTCGATATAGACCCGTGCTCGGCAGCCCAACCAGCGGAATAGTTTGTTGCTGTAAGTTTTGCGCGTCTTTGCCGTCAATCCAACTCAAAGGCTCTAGCCATTTAGCGATACCGGTGGCTTGCTCTGGCCGATGTTTTACTAAGGCTAGATCCAATTCCCCTTTGTTAAACTGATGCCAAATATCACTGCACATTCCGCTTTTAACTTCCAAACGTACCTCAGGAAACGCCTGAGCAAATAACGATAAGGTTGGCATCAGCTCATGAGTGGCGAAGTCTTCTGGCACGCCTAATTTAATTGGTCTTTGCTCAGCACTGACAACCGTTTCCGCAATCGCATCTTCCATCATGGCGAGAATACGTCGCGCATGGGAAACAATGCGTTCCCCTTCTAATGTGGGCGTTGCAAAGCGCTTTTTGCGTACTAACAATTCGCACCCGAGTTGCGCTTCTAATTTACGAATCTGCTGGCTAATAGTGGATTGCGTTAAGTGTGTACTGTCTGCTGCGCGAGTAAAACTGCCAGTATCGACCACCGCAACTAAACTGCGTAATAAAATAGGATCCAATGTCGTATTCATTTTCCACTTCCATGTAAGAGCCATCTACCAGTCATACTATTTAATTTTCCACTGATAGTAATTAAATTATTTAATTTTTAAATTTTAAATGTGAGGCGCATAATCAAACACAATAGAAAATCATTGCGACAATGACGTCTTTTTCGCTCTATCTCTTGTACGAAGGATCACAAGATATGACTAATAAACACACTTATTACTCACCTCAAGGTGGGTTGCCTCCACAAACTCAACTCCTCACCGACCGCGCGGTATTAACCGATGCGTTTGCCATTATTCCTAAAGGCGTATACAGCGACATCGTGACCAGCTTTCTGCCCTTTTGGCAAGGCATGCGCATGTGGGTGATTGCGCGTCCATTGAGTGGATTTTCTGAAACCTTCTCTCAATACATCGTTGAGATTGAACCTGACGGTGGCTCAGAGCGCCCAGAACTTGACCCTTCAGCGCAAGGCGTATTGTTTGTGGTGGCTGGTGAAATGGACATCACGATTGAAGGGAAACCTCACCACATGACTGAAGGTGGCTACGCTTATCTGCCGCCAGAGTGTAACTGGACTATCAAAAATAACGGTAACACACCCGTGAAATTCCATTGGGTACGTAAAGCCTATCAATATGTAGAAGGGTTAGACGTTCCAGAAGCGTTTGTTACCAACGAAAATGACATTGAACCGATTCCTATGCCAGACACCAATGATGCATGGGCAACCACACGCTTTGTCGATTCAACCGATATGCGCCACGACATGCACGTCAATATCGTGACGTTTCAACCTGGCGGTGTGATCCCATTTGATGAAACCCATGTAATGGAACACGGCTTGTATGTACTGGAAGGAAAAGCGGTCTATCACTTAAACCAACAATGGGTGGAAGTGGAAGCCGGTGATTTTATGTGGTTACGCGCATTTTGCCCACAATCTTGTTATGCAGGCGGCCCTGGCCCATTCCGTTACTTATTGTACAAAGACGTCAACCGCCACATGCCGTTTATTCGCCCTAAAAACTAGACGGTCCGGATAGAAAGAAGCCTAGCTCAATCACAAGCTAGGCTATCTGCAAATTCGTTCAATTCGCAATCAAAGGGGGAGGTACTCGCTGTTACCCGAGCCCCTTTATTATTAGCGAATACCCAACAAAGAAAAACAGAATAATTTTCTCTAATTTATTTCCCCTATTGCGCTGTTTTGCGTGTTCAGTGTTTAAAAACGGTATTTCTCTACGCTGTGTTTCTAGGGTCTGTTGACCCTAGGGAGCAGCTTCTCGCGCCGTTCTTTTCATTCATCTCTTTTTATGAATTTTTCACAAAGCCCACTCACGATAAAGCCAATTTGTTGCTCTGGTGCCAGGTATTCGACTCTCAATTGATAGTGATTTAGCTCGCAAAGGTTATTCACAATGGAAAGTCCCAATCCATAGCGATCATTGGCGGTCCGAGATTGGTCGGCTTGATACATAGGCTCAACAAGGTGCTGAATGTCTTTTTCATTAAGTGTGGTTGCCACTGGGTTTTCTACAGATAGTGACATTCCACCAGCCTGCTCATATAAGCGAATCTGAACAACCGACGATTCTGGGCTGTAAAATAAGGCATTATCAATCAGGTTAGTGAGTATGGTTTGCAATGAAAAAGCATCACCAAACACCATCGGCTGCTCAATATCGAGGTTGACCCGCTGCTTCAAATCTTCAAATTTAAATGACAATTCAGCCAAGACTTCTTCAACTAACTGATAAACGTCGATCGCTTCTTGTTCAATTTGCAAAGTGGATGACGATGTTCTTTGTAATAACAATAAGTTATCAACGATCTTCTTCATTCTCTGGGCAATTTTCAGCATATCTTGCTTATAGGTTTGCCCAATTCTTTCGTCATTAGGGTAGCGAATATAGACTTCACTCAAACTCATGATCTCCGCAATGGGCGTTTTAAGTTCATGAGCAATATCACCCGTTAACCGTTTTTCATTTTGCAAAAAAGCTTGGTTCGCTTTGATGAAAGCATTGAGCTCTTTACGGATAGGTTCGATTTCTTCCACTGGGCTTGCGGGTTGAGGGATCTCTGCCACTGAATTTTGTCCAATCTCGATTTGCTTGATTTTGTCATTCATGGTCAAGAGCGGTTGCAGCCCTTTATCAACAATTCGAATGGCAAGATAGCGCATGACAAAAATCGATATAAAGAATGTCACAACCAAAAATATATCGAGAAACACCAACATACGTTCTAATGAATGAGTCGATTGATATAAGGCTAAGTAGACAGGGTGTTCATGCTCCGAGGACAACTGTTCAGATTCAGGCAAAAAATAGGAAAGAAATGCTCGACCTTCTTCCCCATTTGGCAGTGTGACATCCAATAATTGATTCGTGTTCAGTGGAAGGGAAACTTTGATCAATTGTACTTCAGGGTAAGAAGATAAAGATTGCGAACGTTTGAAACTGGTATCTTGAAACCACAATTGATAATAGTGAACATCATCACCATCGTCTTGAAACTCTGACATCATATCATCATCAAAGCTGAGCGTATCACCCGATACTTTAACCAGTGATTTCATATAGTTGGCTTTATTTACCAGGGATTTATCAAATTGATCATCAACCCAAGAATCTAAACTCAAGTCAATAGACAAATAGACCGCGAAAATAATGATCCCGAACACCAGCGAGATAGAATTGACTAAGTTGCGTTTAATAGAGGTCATTTTGGCTTTCATCACTCCGCCTCTTCAACAAAGTAGCCAAAGCCACGTTTATTTTTGACTGGCAATGTGCCACCAATAGCTCGCGCTTTTTTTCTCACTGAAGATAAATGCGATTCAATGGTATTTTTAGATAAATAATCGAATGTCCCGACTACAGATTCACTGATCATTTCGACATTCACGACACGACCTTTAGCCGAAAATAAACACTCAATGATCTTAAATTCATTTCGGGTGAGTTCTATTTCTTGCCCTTGATATGTAAAGCGCATCGTTTCTAAATCAAGGCAAAACCCGCCCACGGTTTGACGATTGTCCTGTTGCACTAATTCGCCACGGCGTAATATTGCCAAGATCCGAGCATGCAATTCTTCAAAAGAAAACGGCTTTGTAAGGTAATCATCCGCACCTTGCATCAAACCATCAATTCGGTCTTGAGGCAGAATTTTAGCTGATAAAATCAACACCTTACTTTGAATACCTTGCTGGCGCAATGTGCGCAATATGCTCATGCCATCAACGTTAGGCAGCATCAGATCCAAAATGATCAAATCATAGTGATGGCTCAGTGCCATACTAAGCCCCGCCGAACCGTCGCCAGTTTCATCTAAGGTAAAACCGAGATTATTCAAACCAACCACAATGCCGCGACGTAATGCTTCTGAATCTTCAATGATTAATAATTTCATTCCCCACTGCCCTTCATATCAAAGTTTAAAACAAGGGATAAATGATCACGCCCCAGACCATCAAACACATGATCATACTCAATGTGACTAAAGCCGACCCGACGTTTTTGGCAACACCAGATAATTCGTGATATTCCAACCCAACTCGGTCTACCACGGCTTCAATCGCGGTATTCACCATTTCTGCAAACAACACAAACATCATAGACAAAATAAGTGCGATGGTTTGCATCGCTGAAATATCTAAATAAATGGCCAGCGCGGCTAAAGGAACAAACAGAACCAATTCTTGTTGAAATGCCGCTTCGTTTTTGACCATCCACTTTAAGCCATTAAAGCTGTGTTTGAGGGTGAACAAAATTCGCATTAAGCCGGTACGTTTTACAACAACTTTTTCACTCATGAGGCGGTTAACTCGTTTATTTTTAGATTAAACATGACAACGGGAAAATATGTCCAACTCGGCATTTTTCGCTTGAGTCGTGACACCATAAAAACCAATCAAACTATGAAAGAAATAATCATGTGAAAGATTCGTTTGTTTCGCAGCCTTCTCCACACAAGACACATCCAGCTGCTTTTGCTCTGTATATTGTTTTGGCATCCAGAGCAGCCATGGCACGGTTCTTTGCTCTTTAGGCGCAATAGAATACGGCGTACCATGCAAATATAATCCATTCTCGCCTAGCGATTCACCATGGTCAGAGACATACATCATGGCCACGTTGTAGTCTTTAGAATAGGTCTGTAACAGCTTGACCACTTGCGCCAAAAAGTAGTCAGTATATACCAGAGTATTATCATACACATTGGTAATTTCCTGATCGGTACACTGCTCAATGTCTTTACTGTTACACCAAGGCGCAAAACGAGCCATTTGAGCAGGAAACCGTTGGAAATACGTAGGGCCATGGCTGCCAATAGTATGTAGCACAACGAATTTGTTTTTGTCATCATGCTCAATAAACGTCTTGGCAGGCTTGAGCATGACTTCGTCATAACACGTTTCCCCATTACATAATGCAGGGTCTTGAGTGGGATCAATTTCAACCTTATTGGTATTATGCGCCACGCCTTTGTCACCACCATCATTCTCAATCCATAAGGTTTCAACGCCGGCTTTAGCAATAATATCAACCGCATTATCTTGCGAGTACGCTCTTGCCTTGTTGTAGTTTGTACGATTCATATTTGAAAACATACAAGGCACGGACAGCGCGGTATAAGTGCCGCAAGAAGCCACATCGTGCAATGAAATGAAACCTAGATTCTTAGTATACGGCTGGGTATCACGCTGATAACCATTCTCTGCAAAGTTCATCGCTCGTGCGGTTTCACCCAGCACCATCACCACAAGAGTCGGCTTCTTATTTTCAGTCGGCAATAACTTGGCATCGTTACCGAATGAACGATATGTCAATGGCTGAGTCAGGTAATTTCGCTTAACGTATTTATAGCCTTCATAAACGTGCCCAGGGATGATCATTTTATTGAGATAGTGATTGTTGCGCCCCACAGAGGCGTAGTCTTTATAGGTGGTAATGGCAATCAAAGTAATCCCAAGCAACCCCAATAACATCAGAATGATGCGTGACGCTAGCTCGCGAAATATTGAAGAGCGATAGTCCACTTTTACCCAGATTAATAACAGTGACGGGATCACGCCAAACACAACAAAATAAAAGCCGGAACGGACATTCACGTAGAACAAAATTTCCGACACATTGGTCTCAAATACATTTTCTAGCATTGTGCTATCAAATAAGGCATGAAATTGCTCAGCGCCATACAAGGCCACCGATGAAGTGAGCGTCAATATGACGAAAAACGGTTTCATGATATAGGGAATCGCGAACAACGAAAAAATCGTACAAAACGCAAAAAACAGCACCAAGGGGCCAGTATAAGGAAACCAAAAATCTGGCACGTCCTGGCTTAAGGAGAAAATCTCCCTGACAATCGGATAGTTCAGAATAAAGCCATAATAAAACGCCACCATAATAATCATGGTGGTCACTTTACATTGAGGACGGTAAAAGGAATCCGCATTCCATAAACGAGTAACGAAAGACAACATAACAAACAGACCTAATAATTGAGTGTTTGCAGTCTAGGCTTCATCACTGAAGATTGGCTGAAGATGCACTGAAACTTGGCGCAAGGTTTCTAAATGGAACGGTTTGCTAATCTATACTGAAGGTGTATGGTGTAATGGTTGATTTTTCTACGAAATTCACCAATTCAGTCAGAGGGAGTGTATATGCAAGAGACACCACTAGGCTTCGTTGCGGGTATTATCATAAAACGCATTGATTGGGCGGAACATGTTTTTTCACTGCGAGTACAAGCGCCGCTTTCCGCTTTCCCCACTCCACCCTACACTGCGGGCCAATTCAGCAAATTGGGCGCATTAAATGACGATAATGAATGGGTTCGCAGAGCCTACTCCATGGTGAATAAGCCATGTATCAATGGCGATAATCTTGAGTTGGAATTCTTAGTCATTGAAATCCCCGATGGTAAACTCACACCATTACTAGAACATAAACATGAAGGCGACGACATCATTGTAGGCACTCTACCGGCAGGCTTTATGACCATCGACGAAGTGCCGGACACAACGCGAGATTTATGGATGTTATCAACCGGGACAGGGATTGGACCATTTTTAGCACTATTAGAAGAGACTGAACAATGCCAACGCTTTGAGCATCTCGTATTGGTGCATGCGGTTCGTACCAAAGCCGAATTGGTTTATCGCGATACCATTATCGAAATGATGAAAACCTACCAGGGTAAACTGCGTTATGTACCTATTGTGTCACGGGAAGCTGTGTCTGGCGCGTTATCAGGCCGAATCCCTCAACATATTCAAGATGGCACACTAGAACAAGCAGCCCATCTAAAGCTCAGTCATCAAGACAGCTTTTTATACCTATGTGGCAACCCTAACATGATCCACGATACCCGCGATGTTCTGCAACAATTGGGCTATAAAAAGCACCTACGTCGCGAAGCCGGCCAATTCAGTTTTGAGAATTATTGGTAATAGCTAGAGTGGTTAATACTTAAACGGATTAGTGCATAAACTGGTTAATACAAAAAACAGGGCAATGAAATTTTCACTGCCCTGTTATTCTTTCAACTATATAGACGACTCCTCTATATAGACTACTATTCTTTGTCTCTCTCTTTCAGTATCGCTTGATATTCTTTGCTATCGAACTCCTGATCATACTGAGCGATTTGGTTATACACCCTAGTATCAAGCACAAAATCAGGATACAGAGTTTGAGGAATATGACTGGTAAACGTCTCACGATATTTCTCATCAATCGCCATGGTCATGTTCGAGATTTCATCAAACACAATATCGAAATCCTGCTCGGCCAGAGTCAGCACCAAAGGCTCAATACCGTCATTGATATGCTCTTTTAGCGCCGAATCCGTTGCTTTGGTTAAATTCGCCTCCCTAATTAAGAGAGGCGTTTGCTGCATAGTAAGATTATAATTGCGTTTTAAGATCATGTACTTTTCTGGAATTGGCGTATTGGAGTCCCACCATTGACCATCCACGGCATCGAACGCTTGCGAGCTTAACGTCACATCCAACGCCTGTAGGTATTGTAAGGTTTGGTATAACCACGCCGACATATTGCGGTTATAGTCATCCACCGATTGTGCTAATCCATCCATCAATAATTTAGACGCCAATTTCGCTCCAAGCATATTGGAATACAGATCTTCCAATGAATAAGCTGACACTAACTCTGGAAATAGTGGAAAACTTTTAAATTCATGCCACTGCGAGATTTCATGACCTTGTGCCATTTTAAACGCGTAATACGCAGCGAGTTCGATACTGAGTTTTTTCTTATCCGCTTCACTCAACCCTGATACATCAAACGCTTTAAAATGAATGGTGCGTGCGCCTAGTTCTGGCTCAAGTTCAATACTGAATTCTTGCCCAAGCTTCGGGTAAATTTTATAAAACAAACCAGTCGTATTATCGGCCGTATCACGAACATGGGCGAGGTCGATAAAGCCGCCTTTTAAGGTGTACAGCACACCATTATGCTCACCTTGCAGCGAGCCTGTGGTGTCATTATCGCGCATTGAAAACTGGCTCGAACCATAAATGTGCGGGCCAATGTTATCAATATCAGCGGTATTCGGTAATTGGAAAAATGGTACTTTTACTTTGCCCACTTCCACATGCTGCTCATTGCCAAACGCGCAGCATGGGCGCACGCTGCTCGGCAATTCAAACTCATTGGCAGAAATTGCCACTTCTTGTTTCACCGGTGTATTTGATGCCAACATATTCGCGACGTCTTTCGGTTGCGGCTGTGCGGTTTCTACCCATGAATGTGATGAACAGCCCGCCAAAAGTAAGCCAAGGCAAGACAAAACAATGATGCGATTCAATGGATGACGTTTCATTTTATATCGATTATTCATGGCTAGCGTTTACAGTTTGCGGGTTTTGCTGCGCATGGTTTTGTCGCGCATATTGCTGAATAAAGCCTTTCAATAGACGATTCACCGTATCGGGTTTTTCCAACAAAATATTGTGCGCAGTGTCGGTCACAATATACAGAGGCGCATCCACTTGTTTGGACAATAACATGCCGTTTTCAAGCGGGAAGATTCGGTCGCCTTCGCCCCAAATTAATTGCATTGGTGGCAGTGTTTGCTGAGTTTTCTTGGCATCAACTTTAGTGACAAACCCTTCTCGCGAATCCATTAAGTGGTCCAGCATGTAGGCTTTTTGCACCGAATTGCTCGCGAAATATTTTTCGTAAAATCCATCCATAGTGAACGCAGGCACATGAAGTTGGTCTTCACTGGTGGCATTCATTAAACGCTTCAAACCCGCGTCATCGGAGGGCACAAAAAGCTCACTCGGCTTATCAATACCAAAGCGTGCCATCAGTGCATCTAAATCTTTTTGTTCAAATGCGCCACCTGGACTTGAAATAATAGTCGCCGTCGTTGCGATGTCATTGTTCGCCAGCAAGCCATAGACGATAAAACCGCCATAGGAGTGACCGACGAGGTGAATACGGCCTGTCACATTCAACTGCTCAAGCAATTCATGAATCGTGGCGACTTGATCTTCCAGCGTTGGCTGTAAATCACTGGTGGATTGGCCGTACCATAAAATATCCGGTGCAATTACTCGGTATTGCTCACCTAACGCCACCATGGTCGATTGCCAATTGGATAACGCATCGCCGCCCACCCCATGAATCAAAACCACCGTATCTTGACTGGCCTTCTGGTTATCCCAGTAATGCACTTGGGTGTGATGTTCATTGTCACTCAAAATGATCACGTTATCGGTAAAATTTTCATCTTGAACATTAGAGGCAAGATGGTCGACATACAAATTAGTCGTTGTGCTACAAGCGGTCAGTAATAAGCTCGATAAAGATAGCCAAAACTTTTTCATTAAAATGCCTCATTCACATTAAAGTACACCATGGATTCATTTTCGCCGATGGCATAATCCAAACGCAGGTTCACTCTATCTTTCACACGAAAACGATAACCAACCCCATAACTCATCAGCACATCTTGCCCGATTTCATTCACTTCTTCAGCTGAACTGGCTGCACCAACCCAAGTCACGATACCCGTTCGTCCATAAATAGGCAGACGATATTCCAGTTGCGAATACATAGCTTGTTTGTCGCGATATCGCCCTTCGATATAACCACGAAGATTGGCCGCGCCACCGATTCGAGGTAAATAGTTCCAAGGTACCTCACCATCAGTAAATGCGCCTTTAATTTGCCACGCCAAGACACCGGGGACGGGTTCTAAATCAATATAGTTAGATAATACCGTATTGTAGGTTGAGAACTCATTATCGCTAAGTTTATCGAAATAGTGGGCTACATCGAGTTGAAATAGCCAACCTGAGTATGGGTTGAGTACATAATCACGCGAATCGTACGTTAAATTCACCACTAACCCCGTAGCCGCGTTATCCGTCAATTCCACCGGCGTTTCAACATCTGTGTTGCCAATTTCGGCATTGCCTGCACGCACTTCTTGGTAATCAAAACCAAAGCCGAAATACAAATTCTTACGAAGTGTAAAATAGTACTTAGGTGAAACCCGAAGGATGTTATGAGTGAAATCGATTTTATTACTGTCTTTTTCAGCTGCGCCATAGCCTATGCCGTAAAACACATCGGGCGCTTTGGAGAGCTCTGCCAACAACTCAAAACGTTGCTTACCATCGTTTAAAAAGGTGATGTTATTAACGGCCACACCAGCAGAGAAATTACTGGATGCAAAACCATTAACCGTCACGCTTGAGGGTTGATGTTCAATATTCGAATCACTAGGAACATGGTAAAGCCCGACCGCGGAAATCCCAATACCGAGCTGCATTTCAGGGGTATAAAATGGGCCTGGCAATACCGAGAAATCAACGGTTTTAGATGCATCGTAATCACCGGATGCTCCTAAGTCATCTAACATTCGATCAATCAAGCCGCCTTTCTTTTCCTGCTTTTCTGGAAATAGCGGCACCACAGCCATGACTTGCGTTGAAACCAATATAGCGGGTAACAGGTATAACCCTATATTCATAAGCTAGTACCTATAATCCAATCCTATGAAAGCACTGGTTCTCTTACCCACACCGACTTCACCAATCACATCCCAAGTCGGTGAAATCACATAGTTAAAGCCAAAGGTGGTATTCCATTCTGATTCCAACTCTTGTTTGACATCAAAACGGCCATCAGGAGCAATCGCATTCACATCACGGCCTAAATTGCCCGTCAAAATATCACTGAGTTTACCCGACATTTCTTGCTGCACGCCTTGATACATTCCGCCTACCCACACACGCAACTCTTTGTTATAAGGCGTAAAGCGATAACCAAGTCGCGGTGAAATCACCACCGAATCAATTTGACCATCCAAAATATCCAGTTCAGTGCGGGTGTAGTTCAAATCTAAAATGGTGAACCAGTTACCCACGCCACCAGCTATCGTGGTGCCGATCCCATAAGTCATGCCGTGATAATCCAAATCGAAATTACCAATATGACGCGTTTCTTCAGGGTTATCGCCACATAAAGCATTCATAATTCGATGCACAGGATTGGGGTGTAAAAATCCGCCGGGATCAACCGGGCGACCTTGCTTACAAGTAATCGGCGCGGAGCTGGTTCCATCGGTATAACCTAAAATGCCATACACATTTAAAAATGGCAGCAGCCACATATCAGCGCGTAAAGTGACATTACTGGCTTCTTGCTTTGCATCTGAAATATCGAGGTAATTATTAAATAGCGCATCCGAGATGGTTCGAAGATCTTGGTTGGGCAAACCTCTGATCGGCCCAGAAAGATCAATACTGTCAATTTTTATCGGTTGATTCATGCTCATATAGCTGAGCGAGAAACCGTACGCTTTCGGCAGCACATAGCCCAATTCGCGAGCTTCTTTGCCCCAAATAGGAAAATAACGATCTTCATCCGAAGAAGTTTGAACGGGACCAACTGCTTGTGACTGAGTTGAATCGCTAATGGCTTGAGTAGCCGTTTCCGCAGAAATGCTGGATGCTTGATCGGCATACACAAAGTCAGAATAAATGATATTAGGTAAACAAGCGAAAATGGACAACGTTGCGCTATTTGCCAGCCATTTATAAATATGATTCATCATACTTTCCTTGATTATTTGGCTGCTAATGTGATCGGATTAGCACAATTCAGTTCTTCATTATACGCCCTTTAACGCGGTTGCCTATAACAAGAAACCTTTCGCTATCAAAGTATTAACCCACCGGCAGTAAAAACAAGACTTCGATTTTTAATTTTAGCAAGCATTTGTTTGCAAATAATTAACACTTAATTGTTACAAATATCCCTGTAATAAACATGAAAAATATCGATTTCAAAAGAAGAAAATCACTTTAAAATCTAAAGTTCGCCCCTCTAACATAAAAAACCTAAACCATTATTATCAATAATTTACACCAATTCCACTCTGAAAATAAAAGAAAAACGAAAAATATTTCACACTGTCACATAAATGAAATGTAGGCGAGTTAACTTATCAACCGTAAACACACTTACTTACAATTTTTAGGACAAACAAATGAAGAAGTACGCTTTTCTTTTAGCCTCTCTTGCTGCTGTTTCTACCTCTGGCATGGCGGCGACTACCATCAACGGCGCTGGTGCAACATTCCCTTACCCGGTTTACGCAGATTGGGCAAAGGCTTACAACCAAGAAACGGGTGTTGAGCTGAACTATCAAGCGATTGGTTCTGGCGGCGGCATCAAGCAAATTGAAGCAAAAACTGTCGACTTCGGTGCATCGGACGCGCCTTTAACAAAAGAAGAATTAGATCAAAATGGTTTAGTTCAATTCCCAGCGGTAATGGGCTCTATCGTTCCAGTTATCAATGTAAAAGGTATTGAAGCGGGTCAGCTTAAACTTTCAGGTGAAGCCCTAGCAGACATTTACCTAGGTAAAGTTAAGTACTGGGATGACGCTGAACTCAAAGCGCTGAACGATGATGTTCAACTTCCTCACCAAATGATTGTTTCTGTTCACCGTTCGGACGGTTCAGGCACAACATTCAACTTCACTGATTATCTCAACCGTGCAAGCAAGTCGTGGGGTGACCAAGTGGGCATGGGTAAAGAAGTGGTATGGCCAAAAGCGGCAACCAACCTAGGCGGTAAAGGTAATGCTGGCGTTGCTAACCTAGTAAAACGTACTCCAGGTGCGATTGGTTATGTTGAATACGCTTATGCTGAGCAAAACAGCCTAACTTACACACAAATGAAAAATAAACACGGCAATTTCGTTAAGCCAGAACTTGCAGCATTCCAAGCAGCAGCGGCAAATGCAGATTGGGCGAACGCTCCAGGCTTCATGCTGATGCTAAACGACCAACCAGGCGCACAATCATGGCCTATGACAGCAGCAACCTTCATCTTGATGCACAAAGAACAAGCGAATCCAGAAACCGCTAAAGAAGTGCTTAAGTTCTTCAAATGGGGTTACGAGCACGGCGATATGGCGACGAAATTGGGCTACGTTCCAATGCCAGAAAGCGTAGTAGATATGGTTGAGACTATGTGGTCTAGCGATATCAAAGACGCAAAAGGCGCGCAAGTTTTCACTAAATAAGTGAAGCGAAAAGAACATGGAAGTGCTCGCTGAATGGTGAGCACTTTTGTGGTTTACAAAAAGCCATTGCTTACAGAAACCACAGTTTAAAAAGAACTCATGATTAATCGACAGGCTAGGTTTCTAGTTACTAGAGCCTGTTAAGTTAACCAAAACGAAAAAGCTATTTGATTTCATTACACACATCAGGATATCACTTTGAGCGTTTTATCTTCCGCTTCGGCAGCGCCATCAAGACGATTATCTCACTTAGGTGCAGATAACCTATTCCAAAAACTCAGCTTTGCGAGTGCATTGCTGATCACTGTACTTATGGTGGCATTATTTGCTTCATTAGTCGGTGGGGCATTACCGGCCATCTCTGAATACGGCTTCGGTTTTATTACGAGTACCGACTGGGATCCGGTTCAATCTCTTTTTGGCGCGGCGAACGCACTTTACGGTACCGTCGTTTCCGCCATCATTGCGGTATTACTTGCGACGCCTATTGGTATCGCGATTGCCATTTCTTTATCAGAATTAATGCCAAAATGGCTAGCAAAACCCATCAGTATTACCATTGAGTTGCTGGCTGCGGTCCCTAGCATTATCTACGGTATGTGGGGCTTATTTATTTTTGCACCTTGGTTTTCTGAAAACGTGCAAATGTGGTTACTGGAAAATATCAGCCCGCTTCCAGTGATTGGTGTGTTATTTGAAGGTCCACCGATCGGCTTAGGCTTGCTCACTTCAGGCATCATCTTAGCGATTATGATTTTACCGATCCTAACGTCACTGATTAAAGATGCATTAGCAACGGTTCCAAACGTATTACGTGAATCGTCTTACGGTATTGGCGCGCACTCTTGTGAAGTGATTTTGAAAGTCTTACTCCCTTCGATTAAAAGCTCGATCTTAGGCGCTTTCATCTTGTCATTAGGTCGTGCTTTAGGCGAAACCATGGCGATCACTTTTGTGGTTGGCGGTTCGCAAGATATCAATGCTTCACTGTTTATGCCTGCCACCTCCATTTCGGCCACGATTGCAGAGCAATTTAATGAAGCGACAAACCCTATGCACTTAGCGTCGCTTTTAGAGCTCGGCCTCGTGTTGTTCTTAATTACCTTTATGGTGATGAGCTATGCCCGTATTCAGCTTAGAAAAGGAGAGAAATAATGACTCATTCGCCTTCCATGTCTCGAGCCAAGTGGCGCACAGTCAAAAATAAAATATTCCGTAGCTTATGCTACGCCGCAACCGGTGTAGGCTTACTGATTTTGGCGGTCATTTTATACAGTTTATTAAGTAAAGGTTTACACGGGCTGCATTGGACAACCTTTACCGAATCCATGCCAAGCCCTGGTGGTGAAGGCGGTTTAGCCAATGCCATTGTCGGCAGTTTAATGATCAGCCTAGTCGGTATTGCGATTGCAATTCCAGTTGGTCTGCTCGCAGGCACTTGGTTGTCAGAATATGGTAAGAACTCAAAACTTGCCGATACGATTCGCTTTTTAAACGGCATGTTAATGAGCTCCCCTTCTATTTTGATTGGTCTGTTCATTTACGAAATTTTTGTGCAGCCGTTTGGTGGCTTCTCAGGTTGGGCAGGTTCGATCGCACTTGCAATCATCGTTCTGCCGATGATCATTTCTACGACAGAAGAGATGCTGAAACTGGTACCGAAAACCATTCGTGAAGCTGGCGCCGGCATTGGCTTACCAAAATGGCGCGTGACGTTATCTTTGAGCTATCGCAGCGTAGGCGCAGGCATTTTGACTGGCATCTTGTTGTCGTTTGCTCGTATCTGTGGCGAAACTGCACCGCTGCTATTTACCGCTTTAAATAACACCTTTATGTCATTTGATATGAACGGCCCAATGGCAAACTTGCCGGTTACCATTTACCGCTTAGCCATGAGCCCTTATGACTCTTGGAACGATCTAGCATGGACAGGGGCACTAATTATTACGATTGCCATCTTAATGCTTAACGTTATTTCTCGATTTTTACCGTCTTGGTTAGCAAAGAAATCGCAACCAAAAACAGTTAAACAAAACGGATAACCCATTATGAATGCGACCACACAAGCAACAGTAAACCAAGCAACCAATAAGCAGGTTTCAACCAGCAACGTAATTACGATGAATACCAATATGACTAACAATAAAGAAGTGAAATCACGCTCCAAGCGCATGGACGTTCAAAGTCTGAACTTTTACTACGGTAAAGGCAAACAAGCGCTGTTTGATATCAATCTTCCTATTTATGACAATCATGTCACGGCAATCATCGGCGCGTCAGGTTGTGGCAAGTCAACTCTACTTCGAACTATGAACCGTATTTATAACTTATACGATGAACAATACGCTGAAGGAAAAATTTTACTCGATGATGAAAACATTCTCTCCAGTGGTGTTGACCGTTACGGGCTACGCAGCAAAGTCGGCATGATTTTTCAAAAACCAACGCCATTCCCAATGAGCATTTACGAAAACATTGCGTTTGGAATTCGTTTGAATGAAAAGCTATCAAAAGCGGAAATGGATGAGCGAGTACAAGATGCCTTAGAACACGCTCGTTTATGGAAAGAAGTGAAAGATAAACTGCACACAGATGCAATGGGTCTATCAGGTGGTCAGCAACAACGTTTGTGTATTGCGCGAACCATCGCATTAAAGCCAGAAGTGATCTTGATGGACGAACCAACGTCTGCACTTGACCCTATTGCGACTCAAGGTATCGAGAAGTTGATCACCAAACTTCGCAAATCCTTTACTATCGTGATCGTGACGCACAATATGCAGCAAGCGAAACGAATTTCTGATTTCACCGCCTTCATGCACTTGGGTAAGTTAGTTGAATTTGGCGAAACCGAACAAATTTTCATCCAGCCAAAACAAACCATGACAGAAGAATACATTGGTGGTGAATTCGGTTAACCATCTCGCTATATTGCCATTGAAGCGGTGGCTAACTAACGGCTACCGCTTCAAATTCAAAGGCTTTGCGGCTCTCCCCTCTATTTGAACGCACAGATTGCTCAATTCATTTCTATGCAGGTAATCAGCAAGATTCACCTGTGTCATCTATGTTTCAAATTACTGTAACACAACTGT
The DNA here is from genome assembly GCF_026001925.1 of Vibrio gangliei. NCBI lineage: Bacteria > Pseudomonadati > Pseudomonadota > Gammaproteobacteria > Vibrionales > Vibrionaceae > Vibrio > Vibrio gangliei. The sequence goes on from NZ_AP021870.1 coordinate 855,113, forward strand.
CATATTTCAAACCTAAAGTGGCTCTCGTCAACTCAACGACTCAACGGCATGAAGCCATAAAGGAAATACAAGGTATGAAAAAGACAGTGATCAGTGCTCTAGCCATCCTAGGTGCACTAACAGTAAACCCAGTATCAGCAAAAGAAACTATCTCTGCAGTAGGTTCAAGTAGTGTTACTCCGTTAATGGAAGTCTTTGCGGAAACCTATATGAAATCGAACCCAGATGTTTTCATCGAAGTTCAAGGTCCTGGTTCTTCTGCCGGCATCAAAGCGGCAAAAAACAACTCTGCTGATTTAGGTATGTCATCTCGTGATCTGAAGGACTCAGAAAAAGAGCCGAGCCTTAAAGAAGAAGTTATCGCTCGTGATGGTATCGCAGTTGTAGTTAACCCTAAAAACACTTTGAAAGGCTTAACAGCTGAACAAATCACCAAAATTTACAAAGGTGAAATCAACAACTGGAAAGAAGTGGGCGGTGAAGATAAGCCAATCGTGGCCATCACTCGTGATACTGCATCAGGTACTCGTGGCGCATTTGAAGACATTTTAGGTCTGAAAATGAAAGTCAACGGCACTGAAGTTTCAGCAATTTCTCAACGCGCGCAAGTAGCGAATGGTAACGGCGGCCTTAAAACTATGGTTGCAGGTAACCCATACGCGATTGGTTACATCTCACTAGGTACAGTAGATGAATCTGTTCACCCTCTTGCAGTTGACGGTGTAGAAGCAAGCGTTGCTAACGTGAAGAATGGTACTTACAAAGTTGCTCGTCCATTCCTAGTGCTTTACCACGAAGGCAAACCAACTCCAACAGCGCAAAAATTCCTAGATTGGATGCTAACTAAAGATGCACAAAAGTTAGTAACAGCTAACGGCTACATCGATATCCACTAAGAAATAATTGATTTAAACATTGCTCAGCTCGCAAGGGCTGGGCTTATTTTCCATTTCAATAAGCACCATATCAGCTTTGAAATGTGAATTTTATTATGACCATCGCCACTTATAGTGACAAAAATATGAATAGTGACATGCTTATGAATACTGTCGCCGAAACAGAAGTGAAAACTTCTCAAAACAATGGTAACTTGCGCCAAAAAACAGGCATAGACTGGAAAGAAAAAATCTTCCATGCTTTGTTTTTAAGCAGTGCAGTTATCGGTATTGTTTCACTCGCCCTTATTGCTTACTTCATCATTGCTGAAAGTGTCCCCGCCTTCCAAGCGGTTGGTGTTTCAGGCATTGTTTTAGGTGATAACTGGCTTCCACCAGCGCTTTATGGCGTATACACCATGATTATTGCCTCAGTGGTTTCGACTCTGGGTGCGGTTGTGATTGGTGTTCCAGTTGGTATCTTGACCGCCATTTTTATTGCCGAAGTTGCCCCTAAACGCGTTGCTGATGTTATTCGCCCTGCTGTTGAGCTATTAGCGGGTATTCCATCGGTCGTTTACGGTTTCTTTGGTCTCGTTATTATCGTCCCATTAATACAAGAAATCTTTAACGTGCCAGCGGGTAACACCATTTTGGCCGGTATTATTGTATTGGGTGTCATGATTCTACCTACCGTGATTACGGTTTCAGAAACCTCTATTCGCGCGGTGCCTCATGCTTATAAAGAAGGCTCACTGGCACTGGGTGCTTCAAAAACTTTTACCATTTTTAGAATCCTCCTTCCTGCGGCTCGCTCAGGGATCATGACCGGGGTGATTCTAGGTATCGCTCGTGCTCTAGGTGAAACCATGGCCATCATTATGGTGATGGGTAACGCCCCTGCTATGCCTCAAGGGATTTTAGATTCCGCTCGTACCTTAACCGCCAACATTGCGATTGAAATGTCTTACGCCAGTGGCGTGCATGCCAACGCGCTTTATGCAACCGGTGTGGTGTTACTGGTATTTATTATGATTTTAAATGCTGCCCTTCTTTACCTAAATCGTCAAAAAGCGAGGTAATGAGCATGAACGTAGATAACAAAATGGATTTCGCAAAGCTTAAAAAACAACGTCAAAACAAAGATAGAATCTTAGACGTTTTCATCTGGATTTCAGCGGGTTTAACCGTTGGCTTCTTGTTCTGGATTATCTGGTACATCCTGGCGAATGGTTTACAACACGTCGATTGGAATTTCATTACCGACGACTACACTCGTACTGGCGATGAACACGGTATTTTCCCAATGATCATTGCGACCATTTATATGGTAATCGCTTCCATAGCGGTGGCAGCCCCACTTGGGATCATGACGGCCATCTACCTAACCGAATACGCCAAACCGGGCAGTAAGTTGGTTAAAGTCATCCGTTTTTGTACCGAATCACTTGCTGGTATTCCATCGATCATCTTTGGTCTATTTGGTATGACATTCTTTGTCGCGGTATTAGGCTTTGGCTTCTCAATTTTGTCTGGCGCATTAACGCTCAGCATCTTGATCTTGCCTGTCATTATCCGTACCACCGAAGAGTCTCTGATGGCGGTATCTCAAACTTACCGTGAAGGTTCATACGGCCTAGGCGCATCAAAAATCTACACCATCTGGCGTTTGATTTTGCCGAGTGCGATGCCTGGTATTTTAACCTCAGTCATTCTAAGTATTGGTCGTGTTATCGGTGAATCAGCCCCTGTTTTCTTAACAGCAGGTATGGTGGCGCGTATCCCTGAATCCTTATTCGATTCAGGCCGTACCCTGACGGTTCACTTATATAAATTGACCACAGAGCTATTCACGATTGAAGAATGGAACCAAGCCTACGGTACAGCGACCGTGCTGATCGTACTGGTTTTAATCATCAACATGCTCACGAAGCTGATTGCGAGCAAATTCAACAAAGCGAACTACTAATTCACACTTACGCAATCAAAATAACTTCATTCATATAGAAACGACTATAACAGGCAGTGGCAAATAAACAGAAGTGGCTGCCTTAAAAGAGATAACGACATGAACAAATTTAACATTGAAAATCTAGATTTATTCTACGGCGACAACCAAGCGTTGAAGAGCATTAACCTACCGATCCCTCAAAAGAAAGTGACCGCGCTTATTGGTCCATCTGGCTGTGGTAAATCAACCCTGCTTCGCTGCCTTAACCGCATGAATGATTTAATTGCCGGCGTCAAAATCACGGGTAAAGTGACCATGGATGACAATGACATCTACGGCAATATTGATGTATCGGATCTGCGTATCAAAGTCGGCATGGTATTCCAAAAGCCAAACCCATTCCCAATGAGCATTTATGAAAATGTCGCGTATGGCTTACGTGCTCAAGGCATCAAAGATAAGAAATACATCGACTCAGTAGTAGAGAAATCACTGCGCGGTGCAGCATTGTGGGATGAAGTGAAAGACCGTTTAAAATCACACGCTTTTGGTTTATCCGGTGGCCAGCAACAACGCTTATGTATTGCGCGTACCATCGCCATGCAACCCGATGTGATCCTAATGGATGAACCAACCTCGGCGCTTGACCCAATCGCAACGCACAAAATCGAAGAATTGATGGAGTCTCTAAAGAAAGAGTTCACCATCGTCATCGTAACTCACTCGATGCAACAAGCACGACGTATTTCAGACCGTACCGCTTTCTTCTTGATGGGCGAATTGGTTGAACATGATGAAACACAAGTCATCTTCAGCAACCCACGCGACGACCGCACACAAGGTTATGTCAATGGTGATTTCGGTTAATCCCGCACACTCAATCAAGCGCTTGAGCCCTATCTCAAGCGCGACAAGATAACTATAAAAACGCGATGGAACTCTTGCCCCTTACTAAGGGGCTTTTTTGTGGCGGTCAACATGCCCGAAAGAAAATATTCTTTGCAGCCTTTACGGCAGATAAAACAAAGCCCACCAATTGTTAGGCTCTTTCTAATACGTGTTATTAACGCGTTTTTAAGCTCGACATAAAGTGCTGCTCATAAGACATCAATCGGTTATTAATCACGAATTCATCATGATTGATCTCCACATCACGCAGTAAAAAGTTACCGTACTTTCTTATCTTGCTCTTCTACCGATAAATTAATATCAAAGCTGCCAAACTCATCACAAATGGTTTCGATTTTATCAATCGATTTCTTCGTTAAAAGAAATTCATCCGCTTGTTTAATAGCTTGAGACAGTGTTTGATGACTCTTCAAACTAAAAGCGACATAGCCACCTGTTACGGTAAAGCTTGGCACTGAATTCGCTTTACAGTCATAGGCTAATTTTTGGTTGAAACTTTGCATGAATTGATTCGGGTCAAATTCACTTTGCGAATCAATGTAAAGTACAACCAAAAATTCATCACCGCCTAAGCGCACAATGTCATCAAAAGGTTTACAGATATGTCTCGCAGCCACCGCAATCAGCTTGATGTCTTTGTCACCAATATCATGACCGTACTTATCGCTAATATGTTTGAACTTATTAGCATCAATAGAGAAAATATGAGCTTTCTTATCGTTATTTATCGCTTTATCTATTTTCTTATACACTTTTTGATACAAGCCGTGACGGTTAAACGTCTTCGTTAATGAGTCATAGTATTGCTTGTCACTTTCACGCAGGCCGTGGAGCATCTGTTGTAAAATGGTATAGCTAAACACAAGCACAAAGAAAGGCATGAAAAAATAAGTAACCTTGCTCATCCAAAATCAGCTTTAACATTGAAAACGTCGGTACTTGAAGACGTACACGAATTTTACCAAATTCCGAGGGTAATCGGCCCTGATCAGCATCTTCAAAACTCAGTAGTTTCTTACCAAACACATCAACTTTCGGTGGAATATGAGAAAAAATACCGAAAACTTAATCTAATCGACCTTATTTATTTCACATTCATAAGACTGAAGGATGCAACAATAAATACATTACTCAACCCCATAAAACGCAACAAAAAAACAACAAATCACATTGTAGAATTAATGAAATTTGACTGCCTGTTAGCTAATCATTAAATGGGATTTCATGAACTGGATGAGTAGATAAGAGCTGGCGGGACATGCACCCCGCCAGCAAAGTGACCAAATAATTCATGAGGGAATAACACGACATGAAGTCGAAATTATTTTTTAGTTTGAGATAAATAATCACCAATATCGATATTATTTTTTTCAAGCAGTGACTCTAATATCGGCAATAACTCTCCTAAGTTTTCTTCCAGGGTATCTCGAACAGTATCGACCAAAACCTGTGTACTACGCTCAATCTCAATATTTAACTTCGAGCCTGATTGCTTAGATTCAAAAGTAGTCATTCGACGCGTTTCAGGGATCAGCCAAACATCAAACCAAGCTTCTTTTTTGTCCACATCGGCGATGGTCAAACTCGCGCCATTAATGGCAATATAGCCTTTCGAAAAAATGTAACGCATCCAGGATTTTTCTACTCCGATACGTATACGGTAATTTTCTTCGATGTGAGCAACATCAAGCACTTGTGCGGTAAAATCAACATGCCCTGAAAGCGGATGGCCGCCAATTTCCGCGCCATCTTTCGCGGCACGTTCAACATTCACTTTATCACCTTGGGTAAACTCGCTTAACGTTGTGATTTGCAGGCTTTTTAACATCACATCAAAACGCAGTAAGTTGGCACTTAATATCTCAGTGACCGTTAGACATACACCATCGACGGCGACACTAGCGCCTATTTCTATGTCTTGGCAAAAACCAGCAGGGAACTGGATATCAAAGGTGCGAATGCCCTGTGAGTCTGACACTTTTTCTAAACGGGCAACCGCCTGAATTATACCGGTAAACATTTTTCTTCCTCGAGAAACACAACGACAAATGACAATATCACAATTCGTCTCTGCGCTTAATCTCGGCGATGGTTCTTAATCTCGCCTCTTAGTCTCTGCCGTAAGTATCAAGATACAACACCGTCGCGGCGGTACGTGAGGCCACATTGAGCTTTTTGAGCAAACTTTTCATGTGCACTTTTACGGTGGATTCAGAAATAAACAGTTGGTCGGCAATTTGCTTATTACGGAAACCTTTCGCTACTTCCTGCAAAATTTGCATTTCTCGGTCAGTCAATTGATCCAATAAGTTGCCCGTTTCGTCACGGGTATCGAGGTGCTCTTTAACTAAACGGCTGTAAACCGTCTCGCCTTGTTGCGCTTGCTTTAGCAGCTCAATCAACTCTTCTGGCTCAGTATCTTTTAATAAATAGCCGTCCGCTTGTGCTTTGACTAATGCGTTAATATCAGCAGGGTTATCCGATACTGTAAGAATGATGATTTGGCTATCAATGCCCTCTTTGCGCATGGTTTTTAACGTGTCGAGGCCAGACATACCCTTCATATTCAGATCAAGCAGAATGATGTCGGGATCGAGCTCATTAGCCAACGAGATCGCATCAACGCCGTTACTTGCTTCACCAACAACGTCAAAGCAATCTTCTAAGCTGAGTAATTGCCCAATACCGCGACGCATCAAGGGATGATCATCAACCAGTAAAACTTTCGATATCAAAGTTGTCATAAGTTACCTACATCAATTTTCACAATATCAGGCCTGCCGTTAGTCGGCTTAGCCTAATTGCATTTCTAAACGAACTTGGCTGCCCTTTCCAATCTCAGATTGAATGGTGTAGTCAGCGGCCAAACGTGACGCACGTTCTTGCATAATACCTAAACCATAATGATGAAGTTTAGGCTGATTAACATCAAAACCCACGCCATCATCAGCCACACAAATACGAATCATCTGTTCATCTTGCAAGCAAGTCACATGAATGGTTTTTGCTTGCGAATGTTTTATCGCATTTAATACCGCTTCTCGAATAAATTGCAATAAATGCACTTGCTGTTGCGCATCTAACCCAAGGGAAAGCAACTGGTTTTCAACCACAAGATTCGCTTCTGTTTGATCTTGTAACGGATGCAACAATTGCTTAAGCGCCTCCCCAAAATGCGCTTCTTCAATTTTTAATCGAAATGTACTTAACAACTCGCGTAACTGGGTATAAGCCTGCGCTAACACCTCATCCACTTCTTTAATAATTTGTGTGGCCGTTTCACAACGCTTATTTTCACAACGCTTAGCGCACAACTCTTGGTTTAAATTACGTTTAAGAAGCGTCACTTGAATTTTGAGATACGATAAAGATTGAGCCAGAGAATCATGCAATTCTCGCGCAATGGTGGCACGTTCTTGCATTAAGATAAGTTGTTCGGTTTGCTTCTGGTTATGATTAAAATACAAGGCACGCGCCAAGATATGCCCGAGGCTTTCCATCAACACTTTATCTAAACGATGATTGGTTTGTTGCCATTCCAACAGGCCCAATGTCATACCATTTTCTTCAAGAGCAAACTGCTTCCATCCAAATGATGATTGTGGTTGACCCGCATTCACTTCAACTTGCCCCCCTTCCTTTTCATCAATAGATAAACGCAGCGCTTGAACCCCATTAAGTTGGGTGAAATTATTCAGCACGGACTGGAAATCTGACAGTGTTAAACGCGAGTTTGAGAGCGAATCTGAACTTTCATACAGGATACTTAATGCATCATTCGCTTGCTGTAATTCCTGCGTTTTTTCGTCAACAGCTAATTCAAGGCCGTGATATAGCTGAGCAAGCTCTTTCGCCATTAATTGATAGCATTGCGCTAACACATCCAACTCTGTCTCACTATTGACCTCAAGCTGAATAGAAAAATTTTTGTCTTGAATGGCTTGGCTCGCATTCACTAATTGCCCTAACGGTTTGACCACTTTATTACGCGCAAAACGGACAATCAGCACCGTCAACAAAGAAATCAAGAATAAACAGAGCACGCCGGCTAGAGCGAACACTTTTAATTTGTTCTCAGAAAAGCGTTGCAGGCTCAAAACAAAGTAATCCAATTGATGCACCATGCCTTCAACTTGCCCTAAATAATCTGTGGTATTACCTGATGTGATTTGCGCTGAGAGTATTTGCCAACGCGCCAATATTTGTTGGTACTCCAATTGAATAGTGTGCGGGACGATCATCGAGTCCAACGATCGCATCGCAGAAGAATGCAAAGAGCGATTCATGCTATCAATATGTTCGGTCAATTGGGGGGATTGAGTTTGAATATCATAAGCAAGGCGATAACTTTGCATGCGAAGTGAGCCTGCGACGTTAATGACTTCGGCATCTTTCAAACTGTAATTAATCGTGAACAATCCCACAATAATCGCCACGACCGCGAGGGCTAAAATCGACATCAAGCCTTTTGCAATCGTGGACGCAATTGGCTTTTTAGGCGCGATGTAATGTTCAGAATAGCGAATATCGTTCACGAAGACTCATCTCTTATGTTCATTGTTAGCCCCGCATTTTTATACCTAAGTGTCATGCGTCAGCCATAAAGTTAAGGTCGACTATCTACTCAACGTTTATTCATCTTACTTGATGCGATAAAAAATGTGTGAAGTTTATGCCGTTTATAAATTGATCTAAAACAATTTCTACCCCTAATTACCCCTTTGTGGGTATTTCAGCTTTATCCATAAAAACTACAATTTCATCAGGGTTAATAAATGGTTAATTCTGTTTGTTGTCATCATTTTCTGAGCCATTTTTTACAAGGTATTCGGCTTGTCTAATTCTCATATTAATTTATCGCGGCGGCAGCTTTTCACTCGTCGTAAAGATGCGGACAAACCCAATTTACCTTGGGTGAAAAATCACCTTTTTACCGACCTTTGCACCCAATGTGGAAAATGTCAGCAAGCCTGCCCAGAAAAGATCATCAAACCTACAGATGGCGGTTTTCCCCGTGTGGACTTCACTGCGGGAGAATGCACCTTTTGTTATCAATGTGCCGAAGCCTGCCCAGAGCCATTATTTATCCCGAAAGAAGAAGCCCCATGGCAAGTCAAGGCACACATCAATGATGATTGTCTTGCTAAGCGTAATGTCGATTGCCGCAGTTGTGGCGATAGCTGCGAACCACAAGCAATAACGTTTAAGTTAGCGGTCGGTTCGGTAGCTCAGCCGCAAATCACACAAGATGCCTGCACAGGTTGTGGTGCTTGTGTCTCGGTTTGTCCAACCAAGGCTATCGTCGTGAAGCACAATTGAGTCATTGAATAAATATGACCATTCAAAAATAGAGAGCTCGAATGTCACTGAATGAAGTACATATTTCAAGTTTAGTCGTTCATGTCATGCCTGAACATTTGGCGGCCATAAAGTCCACCATTGAGTCTTTTGACGGTACTGAAATTTATGGCGAAAGCGCTGAAGGGAAATTAGTTGTCGTGATTGAAACGCAAAACCAAGGTTACATCACGGACACCATCGACGCGATCAACCAACTCGATCACGTATTAAGCACCGCATTAGTTTTTCATCAAATCGAAAATGACCTCGATGATGAAACCGAGATAACGGAATAATAACAATTAAACACCTGACTTTTCAGGTAAAAACTGGATTAAAACCCGAGGGTGATGTATGAAAATGACAAGACGTGCGTTTGTTAAAGCAAATGCAGCCGCTTCCGCCGCCGCCGTCGCAGGGATAACCCTCCCCGCTTCCGCAACGAACTTAATTGTGAGCTCAAATGAGACTGCGATTAAATGGGACAAAGCCCCTTGCCGCTTCTGTGGTACGGGGTGTTCTGTTTTAGTCGGCACACAAAATGGCCGTGTCGTCGCCACACAAGGTGACCCAGAAGCACCGGTCAACAAAGGTTTAAACTGTATCAAAGGCTACTTCCTATCTAAGATCATGTACGGTAAAGATCGCTTGAACACGCCGTTACTGCGCATGAAAAATGGCAAGTTTGATAAAGACGGTGATTTTGCCCCGGTCTCTTGGGAGCAAGCCTTTGATGTAATGGCTGAGAAATTCAAAAAAGCCATTAAAGAAAAAGGGCCAACCAGCGTAGGTATGTTTGGTTCTGGCCAATGGACCGTCATGGAAGGCTACGCAGCATCGAAATTGATGAAAGCGGGTTTCCGTTCCAACAACATCGACCCTAACGCACGTCACTGTATGGCATCAGCGGTAGTGGGCTTTATGCGTACTTTCGGTATCGATGAACCTATGGGCTGTTATGACGATTTCGAACACGCCGATTCTTTCGTTCTTTGGGGCTCAAACATGGCGGAAATGCACCCAGTACTTTGGACCCGCATTACCGACCGTCGCCTAAGCCACGAACACGTTAAAGTCAACGTACTGTCTACCTACTACCACCGTTCGTTTGAATTAGCGGATCGCGGCATGGTTTTCCATCCACAATCAGACCTTGCGATTGCTAACTTCATTGCCAACTACATCATCCAAAACGATGCGGTTAACTGGGACTTCGTCAATAAACACACCCACTTTAAGCAAGCGGTTACTGATATCGGTTATGGCTTGCGCGATGATGATCCTCTTCAGCAAAAAGCGAAAAATGCCAACTCAGACGCAATGTCTGATATTAGCTTTGAACAATACAAACAGTCTGTCGCACCTTACACGGTAGAAAAAGCATCTGAAATGTCAGGTGTTCTCCCTGAAGATCTAATTGAACTTGCGAAACAATACGCCGATCCAAAACGTAAAGTAATGTCACTTTGGACAATGGGTATGAACCAACATACTCGCGGTGTTTGGATGCAAAGCTTGGTTTACAACTTGCACCTTCTAACAGGTAAAATTTCAGAACCGGGTAACAGTCCATTCTCACTAACCGGTCAACCTTCGGCATGTGGTACGGCTCGTGAGGTGGGTACCTTCTCACACCGCCTACCAGCAGACATGGTAGTGGCAAACCCAGAACACCGTAAGATCGCTGAAAAAATTTGGAAACTGCCAGAAGGCACCATTCCACCAAAACCTGGTTTCCATGCGGTACAACAAGATCGCATGCTCAATGACGGCGTATTAAACGCTTATTGGGTGATGTGTAATAACAACATGCAAGCAGGCCCGAACATTAACACTGAACGCCTTCCTGGTTATCGTAACCCAGAAAACTTCATTGTATGTTCAGACCCATATCCTACAGTGACCGCACAAGCTGCCGACCTGATTCTTCCAACTGCGATGTGGGTTGAAAAAGAAGGCGCTTACGGTAACGCAGAGCGTCGTACTCAAGCTTGGTATCAACAAGTATCACCAGTTGAAGGCGCGCGTTCTGACCTTTGGCAAATCATGGAGTTTTCAAAACGCTTCAAGATCGAAGAAGTATGGCCTGAAGATCTGATGGCAAAAGCACCGGAGCTACGTGGCAAAACCATGTACGACATTTTGTTCCGTAACGGCAATGTTGACAAGTTCCCACTGGAAGAAGCGCAAGAGCTCAATGACGACGCAAAATCGGCGGGCTTCTACGTACAAAAAGGTTTGTTCGAAGAATACGCAGAATTTGGTCGCGGCCACGGTCACGATTTGGCGCCATACGATACCTACCACAAAGTACGTGGCCTACGTTGGCCTGTCGTGGATGGCAAAGAAACCCTATGGCGATTTAACCCAGAATATGACCCATACGCAAAACGCGAAGGTCGTGACTTCTACGGTAAACCGGATGGCAAAGCGTTGATCATTTCAGCGCCTTACGAAGCGCCACCAGAAGTACCAAATGAAGAATACGATTTATGGCTATGTACTGGTCGTGTACTGGAGCATTGGCATACCGGCACCATGACACGTCGTGTGCCTGAGCTATACAAAGCCGTACCGGATGCACATTGCTACATCCACCCTGATGACGCCGAAGCGCGTGGCCTACGTCGTGGTGATGAAGTACTGATTGCTTCTCCGCGTGGTGAAGTGCGTGCTCGTGTTGAAACTCGTGGTCGTAACCGTCCGCCGCAAGGCTTGGTTTTCGTTCCATTCTTTGATGCTCGCATCCTAGTCAACAAGTTGATTTTAGATGCCACTGATCCGTTATCAAAACAGACTGACTATAAGAAGTGTCCAGTCAAGATAACTAAGATCGCGAGTGTTTAATTCATCGAATTGAACCTTGAGCAAACCATGTCAGGTCACTGAGTAAGACTGAACACTCAGTGACCACAAAGAATCGGAGAAGATTATGAAAAAGATCATCATGGCATTGATTGCCGCCAGCGCGCTCATAATGGGTGCAGTACACGCCGAAGATGCCGACATCACCCCTGCCGCCTCAAATCCAGGTGGCATTGGTGGCGTTGAATCACTTCGAGGTGCAACAGAACTCGAAGCGACACGTCCTGCGGATGACTTTAAGCGCTTTCCTAAAGATCATCAGCTAGATAGCGATTATGTGTATCAGCCCCCCTTGATTCCACACAGTATTCGTAATTACGAAGTCTCGTTAAATGCGAATAAGTGCTTGGCTTGTCATAGTTGGAAAAATGCCAAAGAAATGGGCGCGACCAAAATCAGCGTAACGCACTATGTGAACCGTCAAGATGCAGTGTTATCGGATGTGTCGCCTCGTCGTTACTTCTGCTTGCAATGTCACGTACCTCAGGCAGATGCAAAACCTTTGGTAGAAAATGAATTCCAACGTGTTGATTCACTTAAAAAATAAAACGCTAGGCTTAAACAGAACATGACTGTTTAAGCCGTTCGAAAAGTGACGAAAGAGTATAAATTATGAAATTACTAAAAAACTTTTGGAAGCGTTTATCTACCCCAAGTAAAGCCGCAGCAGGTATCATTCTGTTTATGGGTTTTATGGGTGGATTACTATTCTGGGGTGCATTCAACACCGGAATGGAAGCGACCAATACTGAAGAATTCTGTTCAGGCTGTCACGCACCAATCGTAAAAGAGATCCGTGAAACCATTCACTACTCAAACCGCTCTGGTGTACGTGCAATTTGTTCAGACTGCCACGTACCGCACAAATGGACAGATAAAATCGTTCGTAAAGTACAAGCGTCGAAAGAACTGGTTTTCCACTTTATTGGTACCATTGATACCGAAGAAAAATTCAAAGAACGTCGCGGTCATCTCGCCCATCGAGAATGGCAACGGATGAAAGAGAACGATTCGAAAGAATGTCGTAACTGTCACCAATTCAACTACATGGATTTCTCTGAACAAGGGCCTCGAGCGGTTAAACAGCACTCCACAGCCTTGGCGAATGGTGATAAAACCTGTGTCGACTGTCATAAAGGTATTGCCCACAAGCTACCCGACATGAAAGATGTGGAAGGCTGGCAATAAGCCGTCAGATAATTAAGGAGAAGGCATTATGAGTACTTTAGAATACGTTATCTGGCACATTTTAGGTTATGCCGCCATGCCTGCCATTATCTTAGGTGGCTTTGTGGCCGTGGCCGCTATTTGCATCGCGATTTTATCTTTTACCAAAGATAAACAGATCGACTGATAACCGTTCATTAGATGACAAATATAACGCGCCTGATTTCTTAAGCTTTGCCCAGCTTAGGATTTCAGGCGTTTTTTATAGCTACAACACAGAGTAAATGTATCAAAAAGTAACTATTTATCGAGAGCTAACCATGTATACTATTTGCCATTATTTATGATGCAAAAGGAACGGTTTATGACAAATATTGCTTTTATCACAGGTGCGACTTCGGGCTTTGGTCGTGCGGCGGCTCGTCGTTTTGCTAAAGATGGTTGGTCACTGGTGTTATCTGGCCGCCGTATGGAGCGTTTGCTTGAGCTTAAAGAAGAATTAAGCGGTGTACCGGTTCATATCATTCAACTTGATGTGCGTGATGATGCTGCCGTGAAATCTGCGGTGGCTGAACTACCTGCGGAGTTTGCACAAGTGAAAGCGCTGATAAACAACGCCGGTCTTGCACTTGCGCCTCAAGGGGCAGATAAGGTTGACCTTAAAGATTGGCATACAATGATCGATACCAACATCACTGGCCTTGTTAACGTCACTCACGCCTTACTGCCAACGTTAATCGAAACCGGCGCTGGTGCGAGCATCATTAATGTCGGCTCGATTGCGGGTCAATGGCCATACCCAGGCAGCCACGTGTATGGCGCGAGCAAAGCCTTTGTACAGCAGTTTACTTACAACCTACGTTGCGACTTATTAGGCACAGGCGTACGTGTAACCGATATTGCACCAGGCATGGCAGAAACTGAATTTACACTAGTACGTACAAAAGGTGACCAAGCTGCGTCAGATAGCTTATACAACAGCACAACGCCACTAACAGCAGAAGATATTGCGGAAAACATGTTCTATGTGGCAACACTGCCCGATCATATCAACATCAACCGCATGGAAGTGATGCCAACGCGTCAGGCTTGGTCTCCATTTGCTGTCGATCGCGATTAATCGTCAATAACCGCTCTAGACACATAAAAACAAAAAGCTTCCAAACTCTGGAAGCTTTTGCTTTTGAACCGCTCTTATTTACGAATTACAACAGATCATCAATATCTTGTGCGATTTCATCGGCAGAATAGGTTGGAGAATAACGCTCCACCACATTGCCTTGTTGGTCGACTAAAAACTTCGTAAAATTCCACTTGAGTTCGCCATCATCAAACACTTGACCAATCGAGGTTAACTTTTCAATTAATCCCTCGGTTGCATCATTGGTTTTATCTTCATGACGCTGCAACTTTAAGAATTTAAACAAAGGATCGGCATCTGGGCCATTCACGTCTAATTTGGCGAAGTTGGTAAAGCTCACCCCGTAGTTCACTTGGCAGAAATCCATGATCCCTTGGTCATCTTCTGGCGACTGACCTAAAAACTGATTACAAGGAAAACCCAAAACTTCCACACCTTTATCTTTATATTGCTTATAGAGTTTCTCTAACCCTTCCAATTGAGGCGTTAAACCACATTTGGTGGCAATATTCACAATCAGTAAGACCTTGCCTTGATATTGCGAGAGATCCACCTGCTCACCAGATACCGCTTTCACTGTAAAATCATGTACCTTCATCTTATTACTCCTTGATTAGACAAAATTTCTACAACATTTTTATCACTCTTTGGTACTACCCCTTTAGAGTAGTTTGAATGCTAAATTGATTTGAATCAGTATATGTAGGCACCATTTCGCCATGATAAGCCCATTACATTTAATTTTATGGGCGAAATAAATATGAGTAAGATAAAACTCGTCATCATCGGTAACGGCATGGTTGGCCATCGCTTTATCGAAGATCTAGTCGAAAAAGGCGCTTTAGACCAGTACCACATCACCGCTTTTTGTGAAGAACCGCGCGTCGCGTATGACCGAGTTCACTTATCTTCTTATTTCTCTCACCACACTGCCGATGAATTGTCTTTAGTAAAAGAAGGCTTCTACCAAAAACACGGTATTAATGTCCTAATCGGTGAGCGTGCTATTAATATTAGCCGTGAAAACAAAACTGTGTATTCAAGTTCTGGCCGTGAAGTGCAATACGACAAACTCATCATGGCAACCGGCTCTTACCCATTCGTGCCACCGATTAAAGGCAACGAAAGCAAAGATTGTTTTGTTTACCGTACCATTGAAGATCTCAAAGCGATAGAAGCGACCGCGAAAAAAAGCAAAAGTGGCGCGGTGATCGGTGGCGGTTTATTAGGTCTTGAAGCTGCAGGGGCATTAAAAGCGCTCGGTGTAGAAACGCATGTGATCGAATTTGCGCCAGTGCTAATGGCAGAGCAATTGGATTTACAAGGTGGCCTCAAGCTACGCAATAAAATTGAGCGAATGGGCGTACAAGTTCACACCAGCAAAAACACGCTAGAAATCCTGCCAAAAGGTGTCAATGCCCGTAACACCATGAAATTTGCGGATGAAACCGAGCTTGAAGTCGACTTCATCGTCTTCTCAGCCGGTATTCGCCCACAAGATCGTTTATCTCGCCAAGCGGAATTAGAAATTGGCCCTCGCGGCGGTATTGCCATTAACGATCATTGCCAAACCTCCGACCCGGATATTTATGCGATTGGCGAATGTGCCTCTTGGAATGGCGTGTTCTTTGGCCTTGTTGCTCCGGGCTACAAAATGGCGCAAGTTGCGGTTGATCACTTACTCGGCAATACAGAAAGCCAATTTACCGGTGCCGACATGAGCGCCAAGCTGAAATTACTCGGTGTGAAAGTGGGCAGTATCGGTGACGCCAATGGCCGCACGCCAAACTGTAAAAGCTTTGTTTATCAAAACGATGAAGAAGACGTATATAAGCGTTTGATCGTATCTGAAGACACCAAAAAATTACTCGGCGCGGTTTTGGTTGGTGATACCTCCGACTACGGCAACTTACTGCAATTACACTTAAATGACATGGATTTGCCTGAGCATCCAGACACCTTAATTCTTCCTGCTCATGCTGGCGCAGAAAAACCATCTATGGGTGCAGACGCTCTACCAGATTCAGCCGTTATCTGTTCTTGTTTTGATGTCACAAAAGGCAAGATTGCTCAAGCGGTTGCCGACGGTCACACCACATTGGACGATATCAAAATGGTCACCAAAGCCGGTACCGGTTGTGGCGGTTGTGTTCCTATGATCACGCAAGTGCTGAACGCAGAGCTTGCTAAAGCTGGCATTGAAGTGAAAAACCACATTTGTGAACACTTTGAATATTCGCGCCAAGAATTGTTCCACTTATGCCGCATTGAAGGCATTCGTTCATTCGATCAATTGCTAGAAAAACACGGCCACGGCTATGGCTGTGAAGTGTGTAAACCAACAGTGGGCTCTATCCTAGCCTCTTGCTGGGGCGATCACGTGCTCAAACCACAACACGTTGGCCTGCAAGACACTAACGATAACTTCCTTGGCAACATGCAAAAAGACGGTACCTATTCGGTTATTCCTCGTATGGCTGGCGGTGAAGTCACCCCACAAGCCCTAGCCGCTCTCGCCGATGTGGCAGCAGAATATAACCTTTATACCAAGATCACTGGTGCACAGCGTATTGGTCTATTTGGCGCACAAAAAGACGATTTACCAGAAATCTGGAAGAAGCTTATCGCCGCAGGTTATGAAACCGGTCAAGCCTATGCCAAAGCGCTACGTATGGCGAAAACCTGTGTGGGCAGCACTTGGTGTCGTTTCGGCGTGCAAGACAGCGTTGGCTTAGGCTCATATTTAGAAAACCGCTACAAAGGCATCCGTACTCCGCACAAGATGAAGTTTGGTGTGTCGGGCTGTACTCGTGAGTGTGCTGAAGCGCAAGGTAAAGACTTAGGCATCATCGCTACCGACGCAGGTTGGAACATGTACGTGTGCGGTAACGGCGGAATGAACCCTCGTCACGGCGATCTACTGGCTTCAGATTTAGACAAAGAAACGCTGATCAAGTACATCGACCGTTTCATGATGTTCTACATTCGCACTGCCGATAAATTACAACGTACATCCGTATGGTTAGAAAACCTAGACGGCGGCGTGGACTACCTTCGCAAAGTGATTGTCGATGATACTTTAGGCATCAATGAGCAACTTGAAAAAGACGTGCAAACGTTAGTGGATAGCTACAGTTGTGAATGGACAGATACCATCAATGATGAAAGTCAGCTCACTCGCTTTGCGCACTTCATCAACAGCGATGCACGTGATGAAAACGTCGTGTTCGTGCCAGAGCGCGAGCAACACCGCCCGGCGACCTTTACTGAAAAACACCCGCATTTACGTGGTGACATTCTTCACACTGACTTAAACGACAAAATCACAGCGGAGGAAGCGTAATGACGGCTCAATCATCTCAACATTCAAAAACTCAAAAACCAAGCTGGGTAAAAGTGTGCCAACTCAACGACATCACGCCTAAAACTGGGGTATGTGCTTTAGTTAACGGCAAACAAGTCGCCATCTTCCGCCCACGTTTTGATGAACAACTGTTTGCCATCAACAACATGGATCCGTTTGCCCAGTCTAACGTGTTATCTCGCGGCCTGATTTGCGAACACGATGGTGAATTATGGGTCGCCAGCCCACTCAAAAAACAACGTTTCAACCTTGAAACTGGACGTTGTTTTGAAGATGAAAGCATGTCGGTTGAAGCCTATGAAGTACGTGTTAAAGGTTCAGAGATAGAAGTAAAAGCGTAATCGATTTTCGAAAGCTCGTGTCTCGTTACTCGAATACCCCCTCGAGCAACGATATCCGAGAAACGAGGACCGTGAATCAAGTTTCAATACCCATAGCGATCGCCTCGGTCGCTATCACTATTCAAACTTTAATTTTAACTTTTATAGGTATGACTCATGTACACAGACACGATTAAAAAGTGCTCGAAAAACGCAGCACGTATTGTCAAATTGGCCGACAATAACCCGCTCGGTTTTTGGATCAGCTCTGCCATGGCAGGCGCTTATGTCGGTATTGGCATTATTTTAATTTTCACTTTTGGTAACCTCGTCGACCCTGCGATTCGCCCGTTAGTGATGGGCGCGACTTTCGGTATCGCGTTAACCTTGGTGATCATTGCTGGCTCTGAGTTATTTACTGGCCACACCATGTTTTTATCGTTTGGCGCATTAACCGGCCAAGTGAGTTGGAAAGATAACGCGCGCATTTTGCCGCAAACTTGGTTGGGTAACTTAATCGGTTCAGTATTGGTGGCCTACCTTTTCTTCCTAGCTGGCGGTGGTAATATCCTGCCAGATGCCAAAAGCTTCTTACATGCGGCGGCGCTGGGTAAAACAGCGGTACCAGCCAGCGTACTATTCTTTAAAGGTATTTTATGTAACTGGCTAGTGTGTTTGGCTATTTGGATGTGTCAACGTGTGGAAGGCACAGGTAAATTCATCGCGATTTGGTGGTGTTTATTAGCGTTTATCGGCGCAGGTTTTGAGCACTCAATCGCTAACATGACGATCTTTGCTTTGTCTTACTTTGGTAACCATTCTGATGCCTTTACTATGGCAGGCATTGGTCACAACCTTCTTTGGGTATCATTAGGTAACATCGTGTCTGGCGCAATCTTCATGGGCTTTGGTTACTGGTTCGCGACACCGAAAGCGGAACGTCCAAGCTATAAAGCCGAAACTGAAACGCTGGAAGAGGTGAAAGCGTAAACGTTTCTCGGCTACTCGTGGCTCGTTACTCGGCACTGGTTTTGATAAAACCTTGTTCGAGTAACAAGTCACGAGAATCGCTACACTAAACTCAGTAACCACCTCCTACTCTATTCTGCTTTCGGAGTTCGCTATGCAAGCCACCTCTTCTCATGCTCGTCCTTTCGTTTCCCTCGTCGGCGCAGGCCCTGGCGATCCAGATTTACTCACGGTTAAGGCATTACGTTTAATTCAATCGGCCGATGTGGTGGTGTACGACCGTTTGGTGTCAGAAGAAATCATGGCGCTGGTTAATCCCAACTCAGAATTATTATTTGTTGGGAAAAAGCTCAATCATCATTGCGTACCGCAAGATCAAATCAACCAAATCTTGGTGGATAAAGCGCAAGAGAATAAACACGTGGTGCGTTTAAAAGGGGGCGATCCGTTTATCTTTGGTCGTGGCGGTGAAGAACTCGAGACTCTGGTTGAGCACAACATCGAATTTGAAGTGGTGCCAGGTATTACCGCCGCTTCTGGTTGCAGTGCCTACGCAGGCATTCCACTAACCCATCGCGACCATGCGCAAAGCGTGCAATTTATTACTGGGCATTTAAAGCAACAAGGGCAAGATATTGATTGGCCAAGTTTAGCTCATACCAACCACACCTTAGTATTCTATATGGGTCTAAAACAAGCACCGGTGATCCGCCAAAACCTCACTGAACATGGGCTGTCACTACAAACACCTTGTGCGATTGTTGAACGAGGAACGACATCAAAACAAAGAGTCTTAACGGGCACATTAAGCCAACTTGATCAAATGGCGTCGCAAGCGATTAGCCCATCGTTAATCATTGTTGGTAGCGTCACGACTTTACATAGCAAACTCAACTGGTTTAATGTTTGAGCTGCCACATTAGACCAGCTTAAAACTAATTAACCTCACTTGATAAAGATCGCCGAATACTATCTAGTTTATGTCATTCAAATATAGACTAATACCATTGAAAGTAAAAATATAGTGCATATTAAAAAACTAAAGTGCAGACGGGTAATAATAATTCATGGAAATGAATGGGTGTTTTCCATCAACTTTTAGCATATAGTTAGTCGGAGTTTCATAAATTAAATTAACAATTTTTAAAGATGCACTTTTACTTCCAATAACTGAAGAAAAATAATGTACTAAACTGTTATAAATTCGACGGTCTTTACTGGCTGGTATCATTACACCTTGCTTATTATTGAATAAGTCTATATATACCTACGAACGCTTCACGGTAGACATAACGTGAATGCCCCGCCATAAAAGCAATAAAACATGAAGAATTACAATAAGTTTCAACCGCCATGTTTAATTTATGTTTACGAATGACCTGCCCTACGCGTATTGCTTCTTTAACGTACTCACCTTTAGATTGAAGTAGAATATATTCAGCTTGAGGATTCAGTTTTAGAAATGACTCTAAACGTTTCGCTTCACCTTTTTCCAATCGACTATTTAAGGTAATAACATTTAATCCGTTGATTTCGAAATATTTATATTCCGCAGAATAAACCGTATTAGAAAATAATATCGATTAAATAACACGAAACAGAGGCTTATTGAAAAGTATGGATGCGCTAAATTTTATCAAACGCATATCGCCTTCTCTATCGTAACTCCGGCAATTTAGTCAGAATCAGCAACGCCCTACAATCAACATTTCCTTTCTCTGTTTCGGTAATTTCTTAATCCGAATTTCTTCTTTCAAAGCTGTACTTTTATCACCCACTTCTTTAGACCATGCCAACGTCAAAGGCCCTTTGCCTCGCAGATATTTCGCACCTTTACCTGACTGATGCTGTGCAAAACGACGATCAAGATCATTGGTAATACCGCAATACAAAGCCTGAGAACGAGTACGAACCAAATACACAAACCACGGCTTATCAATGCGAGTTGGATTGTGCTTTGGGCCAGTTTTCTCAGGCAAACTAGAAATCACGTTTATATTTAACATGAATCAGTCAGCGATTAGCGCTTTCAGTTGTTCAACTTGTTGCTTTAGCTCCGCCACTTGTTCTTCGAGCGCACAAATGCGTTGTTCTTGCTGTCCAGATGAAACCGAAGAAGAATCTTGTGGCGCTGCCGCTGCTAATGCTGCCACATCAACGTCCCCACAAAACAAATGCTGATAACGGGATTCGCGTTTGCCCGGTTCACGCGGTAATTTAACCACTAACGCGCCCTCTTCCCGTGCCGCCATTTTCTCAAGTAATGCTTCGACTTGTTTCACATCACTAAACTCACACAAGCGATTGGTACGAGTACGAATTTCACCTGGAGTTTGTGCGCCACGTAGTAACATGCAGCAAACGATGCCACGCTCTTGATCAGTCAATTTCAACGAACCAAATTCGGTATTACAAAAGCGATGACGAAATTTTGAAACTCGGCTATTAAAGCCACTGTCATCTGTCATTAAACGACGGTCAATTAAGGCCTGTGCGGCATCCATTACCTCGGCTTCCGTTAGTGACATCACAGGATCACGGTTACTTTTTTGATTACATGCCGTCGTTAAACTATTTAACGTTAGCGGGTAGTAATCTGGTGTCGTCACTTCTTTTTCAATCAAACAACCAATGATTCTTGCTTCAATTGCACTTAGTTCAATATTCATTTTTATTCCTTTTTGAATCAATGGTCCCAGCGGTAAGGCCGATAGATCTTTCGCCCTTGATCCGCAACAACAATAATCTGTTTACGATTTAAATCTAAATCCATCCGCTGCATCATTTTTCGTGCTGTCACATAGGCCTGCTGAAAATATTGACGAGCACTGTCTTTTTCTATGATTGAAGTATTCTCTGTCATTCTTAACCAAAGTTTTTATATTTAGATCAATCTTTCATGGTCTAAAATATTGGTTTCCATGCTCAATAAATCAAGTAGAAATGCACGTAAGTGTTGCTTGAGTAGGGTTGGCGCTTACCGCTTGCTGTATTTTTCAGCAATGAACACACTCCGTCACAGCCAATCTAGCGTCATTGCATTGTAAAGCAGCAGATTTACACTTATTTTGATCTTAGCTCTGTTTTGTCTGTTGGGTATATGGTTTAATTTGATGAGATAAATTGGAATTTAGTTAACAACTTTGAACTAGGAACACACTATGGCTAACGTATTTGAAATCGTAAACCAAGCTCGTCGCAAGAATAAACTGAAACGTGAAATTCTTGATAATGAAAAGAAAATTCGTGATAACCGCAAACGTGTTGATTTGCTTGAGAACCTGCTTGACTACATCAAGCCAGAGATGACTCATGAAGAAATTATCGCTATCGTAAAAGGCATGAAAGCAGATTACGAAGACCGCGTTGATGACCACATCATCAAGGGTGCTGAAATTTCAAAAGAACGTCGCGAAATTAGCCGTAAAATCCGTGAGTTGACAGAAGCAGACAAACTGCAACACACAGCGAAAAAATAATTCTATCGCTTAATTGTAAAGGGCCCCGATTGGCCCTTTTCTTTTGCACTTAGAATAACTAGAGAATAAGTAAGCGTCACTGCCGCATGCTCTATTGTGCAAACGAAAAGTGACCATTAAGATAGCAACGTATTTTGACAACAAGGAAATCAACATGTCAGTGAAACACGCCATTCTAAAACCGCTTGCCCTGTGCGCTCTACTTGGACTCAGTTCTTCGGCACTGGCAAACGTGACGATTACTTTTCCACCTGAAGTCGATATTTTGGCAACAAACAGCCAAGATCCAGAAACCGATGGCGGCTTTTTTTCAAGCACAAAAAGCGTGACACTTCCAGATGGTGAAAACCAGATTGTTTTTCGTTACAGCCCTGTATTCAAAACTGGCAATGATCAAGAAGTCGTATCCACTGACGCTATTATTGCTAAGTTCACCGCAACCGACGCGGATTTAACTCTGGAAGTACCCAAATACCGTACACCAAGTCTAGCGCGCGATTTCGACAACAATCCGAACTGGAAATTAGTTGATAAAGATGGCAATGAAGTCGCTTACCAACAAGACAAACTGCTCAAGCCTGGCGTACAACTTGGTCGTAAATATGACCGTGAATCTGAAGATTACAACAAGAAAGGCGGTGTTGCGGCAATAACACTCGCAGGCACAACGGCTGCAGTTGTCGCCACTTCTGCACCAGCACCAGCAGCGGCAACGACCATTCAAGCCCCTGCAAATAGCCAGTACAAAACAACCGAAGAACAAATGTTACATTACTGGTATGACAAAGCCGATCAAGAAACTAAACAACGTTTCTTGCAAGCGATCATTCAAGCAAAATAACTTAAACAAAACAGCTTAATCAATAAAATAACTTAGGCTGTAAGGTGCCATTATTGTAATAACAAAAAAGGCTTACCTTTGAGGTAAGCCTTTGTTTTACTTGATAATATAAAAAACTAAATTACTCGTCGTCTTTGACTACAGGCTGCTTTTTCTTCTTGATCATAAACACTTGATCGCCCACATCCACGTTCTGATAAAAACTCTTATCGCGTTTAATTGGCTTCTTCGCTGTGGTCGATTTCTTCGTCACTTTCTTCTTGCTATTCGCGCCCGCTTTCTTCGCAAATGGCTTGCGCGGTTTAATGCCTTTAAATTTGCCTTTCAAGCCTTCTAATTCAGAGAAAGCCAGATCTTGCTGCAAGTAGGCTTCGACATTTTTAAAGCTCACCCAATCTTTCGGGCCAACTAATGACATGGCTGAACCTTTGTTGCCAGCACGACCAGTACGACCGACGCGGTGTACGTATTCTTCAGTGTGCTTTGGCATATCAAAGTTTATTACATGGGTAACATTGGCGATATCTAGACCACGAGAGGCAATATCTGTGGTCACAAGAATTTTGTGCACACCACGCTCAAACTGACTCATGATGCTATTGCGTTGAGTCTGGTTTAATCCACCGCTTAACGCGACGGCTTTAAGCTGCTTTTCATTCAACTTTTCGGTTAAACGCTCGGTATCACTACGGGTTGCAGTAAAAATGATCACTTGCTTGTAATCAGCGTTTTCAAGCAAACGTTCTAAAATCGCTTCTTTGTGATCAAGGTGGTCACATAAATAAAACGACTGATCGATGTCTTTGTGTTCTTCAGCCGATGCACCAATAGAAATGCGTTTTGGATCGGTCAGCATTTCATTCGATAAATCACTGACTTCAGCGTGATCAAGCGTAGCTGAGAACATCAATGTTTGACGTCGACGATGTTTAGCGGCGTTATGAATACGACGCAACTCAGGAGCAAAACCTAAATCAAGCATACGGTCTGCTTCATCCAAAATCAGCGTTTCAACACCTTCTAAATACAAAGAGCGGTGCTCAAGGTGATCAGCTAAACGTCCTGGCGTTGCGACGATGAATTTAGGGTATTTACGCAGCGCTTTAACTTGATCGTTAAAGTTTTCACCACCAACGATTAAAGTGCCGGTGTAAGATAAACCGCCTAGCATGGCTTTCAGTTCACCAAACACTTGCTTTGCTAACTCACGAGTTGGCGCTAAGATCACACCACGCGGATCTTTGGCTGATAATGCTTTGGTTTTTAACGCTTTATGCAACATAGGTAAAACAAAAGCTAATGTCTTCCCTGATCCCGTCTTAGATGACGCCAATAAATCTTTGCCTGCAATCGCAACAGGAATCGCTTGACGCTGAATATCTGTCGCTTTAGCAAAGTTGTAATGTTGTAGGTTTTTAAGAAGACGATTATCTAAACCAAGATCTTTAAATTGCAAAAGGGTGTGCTCCACAAAAAATAAAATATAGACAGCCAAATAATAACATAAGCCGAATCTGTCGACACAAGATTAAAAACGATTCCTCACTTTTAATTTACGTGCCACCAGCTCCACACCCGGTTTGTAACGTTTAGCCGACGCATTTAACGCCAATTCCAAAGCGCTATCGGCAATGATTTCAAAGCGTTGTGACAGCGAGTTTATTTTGATCGGTAAAAAGTCCAACAAGCGATTATCACCATAAGTCGCAAGACGAACTTTACTCATCAATTCAGGGCGCTCAAATAACACATCCAGCACGCCTTCAAGCAAAGTATAGGACGTTGTGATGATGGCATCCGGCAAGGCATTATTGGCAAGCCACTTTTCCATCGCTATACGTCCAGATTCGGGATTAAATTGCGTGCCATATTCTAACTTAATGGACATTGACTGGCTGTCGTTAACTTGGCGTACCGCCGCTTCAAAGCCAAGTTGCCTTTCTTTCGAAATATTCAGCTCAGGCAAGGCACCGATTAAGCCTACCGATGTCACCTCTGGCGTTAACACTGATGACGTTAAACGCAGTGCGCCTTCAAAATCTTCACTGATCACACAGCTAAAAAATTCATCATCCAAAGGTCGGTCAATGGCAATAACCGGAATGCCGCGTTTTTGAATGGCAAGATAAAACTCATTGGCATCGTGCATCGAGCTTGCGACGAACAAAGCATCAATGCGTCGACTTACAAGTGCATTCACCACGGCTTTTTCAGTCTCCGGTTTATCATCTGAACAACCGATCAAAATTTGGTAGCCTGCTTGACGAGAATTCGCTTCCAGTAGCTTTGCCAGTTTGGCATAACTGGTGTTTTCGAGATCTGGGATCACCAAGCCAAATGAACGACTTTGCCCTGCCCTCAGTGCCGATGCGGCGTGATCCGGTTGGTATTGATGCTCTTCTACCACTGCCATCACTTTCTGTTGCGTTTTCAAGCTAATACGATACTTGCTCGCTTTACCATTAATGACATAGCTGGCTGTGGTCTTCGATACCCCTGCCAATTTGGCAATCTCATCTAAAGTCATCAAGGCTTCCCTTTTTAAAAATGGATTTGTGCACTGGATCAAAAATCTCATCATCCAGATGCGCCGTTAATTGAATTATATGCTGAATCGATTCAGTATAAAAGCTGAAAGGATTCAGCAAATTTGAATTTAGCTCACATAACTCATGTAAAACCTGAACTCTGTACTACTCTCTGAGTGAATGGACATGAAATACAATTTTATCGCTAAACAGATTTGCTGAATTTTTTTACCGACTTGCTGAATCGATTCAGCTTAATACAGAAAGACGAGGCTCAACACCATGCTTATTTTAACTCCGAATGAAGTCACGCTTGCTCAATCGGCCGAAGACAAAACCGCAGCGATTAAAAGTATTGCGCACAGCTTAGCTCAACAAGGCTATGTCGAAAGCGGCTATGTTGAAGGTATGCTCACCCGTGAAGGTCAATCTTCGACTTTTCTTGGTAACGGCATTGCGATTCCACATGGCACAACAGACACGCGTGACTTAGTGAAAAAAACCGGTGTGAGCGTGCATCACTTTCCTCAAGGCGTGGATTGGGGCAACGGTACGGTTTATGTCGCCATTGGTATTGCTGCGAAATCGGACGAGCATTTAGGCATCCTAAAGCAACTCACCAAAGTTCTGTCAGCAGATGGCGTAGAAGCGGCTCTTAAGGATGCAAAAACAAAGCAAGACATCATCAATGTATTAAATGGTCAGACTCAATTAATGGCTGATTTTGATGCCACCTTAATCCAGCTCAAATTCCCAGCCAGCGACATGCTGCAAATGACAGCGGTCGCCGGTGGTTTATTGCGTAATGCAGGTTGCACAACGGATGAATACATTTCAGAAATCATCACTAAAACACCAACAGATTTAGGCAATGGCTTATGGCTCATTAGTGGTGGTAAAGGTGTGAATCGCTCTGGAATGTCTTTTGTTTCAACCGCTAATGATTGTGAATTTGAAGGTAAGCAAGTGAAGGGGTTGATTGCATTCGCCGCTTGTAACGCCAGCCATAAACCACTGCTGTATAAACTTACTCAACTACTTCTATCTAGACGCCAGGATGAGATTTTAAATGCAGAAGTGAACCAACTTCTTGAATTGTTTGATCTGACTGAAAAAGCGCCGGAAATCTCTCAAGAAGATGCCAATACCGCGGTGTTTAAAATCAAAAATGCCCACGGTCTACATGCTCGACCAGGCGCGATGTTAGTGGCGGAAGCGAAAAAGTTCGAATCGACTATTCGTGTTGAAAACTTAGATGGTGAAGGTGGTGCTGTGAATGCGAAAAGCCTCATGAAAGTGATCGCTTTAGGGGTGAAACACGGTCATCGCTTACAGTTTACTGCAGACGGTTCTGATGCAGAGTTAGCACTTACTTCTATTGGTAAGGCGATTGAATCTGGCCTTGGTGAAGGTTAAGGAGCGAATATGTCGAACGATAAAAAAGTCGTCACCATCACGCTGAACCCTGCCCTTGATCTGACTGGACATCTTACTGACAGCTTAAATGTAGGCTCTGTAAGCCTCGTATCTCAAAGTAACCTTCACCCCGCAGGTAAAGGCGTGAATGTGGCGAAAGTATTGTCAGATTTAGGCGCTCAAGTCACGGTAACAGGTTTTTTAGGCAAAGATAATCAAGAACCTTTTTGCCAATTATTCGAGCAAATGAATGCACAAGACCGCTTTGTACGAGTGGCTGGTGCGACGCGTATTAACGTTAAGTTGGTTGATAAAGATAGCCAAGTGAGTGACATCAACTTCCCGGGTGTCGAGGTTGATCAAACCGCGATTAAGGCATTTGAACAAACCTTGCAAGACTTAGCGCAAGATCATGATTACTTCGTGATGGCGGGCAGCTTGCCGCAAGGCGTCTCACCAGAGTTATGCGCTCAATGGATAGAAACCCTTCATCAACAAGGCAAAAAAGTCATTTTTGATAGTAGTCGTGATGCTTTAAAAGCCGGGTTGGATGCTCATCCTTGGTTGATTAAACCCAATGATGAAGAGCTCTCTGAATTGCTTGATCAAGATATTCAAACCACAGAAGACTGCCAACATGCTGCGCATTCTTTAGAGTCAAAAGGGATTGAAAACATTGTTATTTCTCTTGGTGCCAACGGAGTCATGTGGCTCAACCAAGGCAACTGGCTACAAGCAAAACCACCACGAATGCAAGTGGTGAGCACGGTAGGCGCTGGAGATACCTTGGTTGCAGGGTTAACTTGGGGTCACCTAAATCAGTGGAACCATGAAGAGATTTTGAGTTGTGCGACTGCGTTATCTGCACTCGCCGTTACTCAAGTGGGAGTGGGTGTGCCTGCTCCAGAAAAGGTAGCCGAATTACAACAACAAATTCGCGTTCAAGCGATTGATCGAATCTAAAGAGTTAAGGACATCTTATGAACATTGCCATTATCACTGCATGCCCAAGTGGCGTTGCCAATAGCGTCATTGCAGCCGGGTTATTAGAGCAAGCGGCTCAAGCACTCAATTGGACCGCCAATGTAGAATGCCAATCAAGTGTCGTAGCAAGCACACCTCTTACGGAGCAACAAATCGAAACGGCTGAAGCCATTATTATTGCTGCCAACACGAACGTTGATACACGACGTTTTGTCGGGAAGAAAGTCTATCAAGGCAATATTCTTGATAGCCTAAAAGATCCTCAAACTTGGCTGCAAAATGCCGTTCAACAAGTGGTTGTTCTAGAGCAAGCCTCGGCTCCAGTTGTCACGCCAGCAGTGGCAAGCGCAAAAAAAATTGTTGCGATTACCGCTTGCCCAACGGGTGTGGCTCACACCTTTATGGCAGCTGAAGCGTTAGAAGAAACTGGCGTGAAGTTAGGTCATCAAATTAAAGTGGAAACACGCGGCTCAGTGGGTGCGAAAAACCAACTGACTGAACAAGATATTGCTGAAGCCGATTTAGTGATCATCGCGGCGGATATCGAAGTACCACTCGACCGTTTTGCAGGTAAACCACTTTACAAAACCAGCACTGGTCTGGCGCTTAAGAAAACAGAACAAGAGTTTGCTAAAGCGTTTGAGCAAGCCAAGCCACATCAAGCAGGTCAAAAATCAGAATCATCCGCTCAAGCTTCAGAAGAGAAAGTAGGCGTATACAAACACTTGATGACGGGTGTTTCTCACATGCTGCCACTTGTCGTTGCCGGTGGTTTGGCGATTGCGCTTTCTTTTGTGTTCGGTATCGAAGCATTTAAAGAAGAAGGTACATTAGCGGCGGCATTAATGACCATTGGTGGCGGTTCAGCTTTCGCATTAATGATCCCTGTTCTTGCCGGTTTTATCGCGTTTTCTATCGCCGATCGCCCAGGTTTAGCACCAGGTCTAATTGGCGGTATGTTGGCAAGCTCAACGGGCGCAGGCTTTATTGGCGGTATTATCGCGGGTTTCCTAGCGGGTTACTCAGCCAAGTTCATTGCTGATAAACTGAAACTGCCTCAGTCAATGGAAGCGTTGAAACCTATCCTAATCATTCCATTACTAGCGAGCTTGTTTACTGGTCTTGTGATGATCTACGTGGTTGGTGGCCCGGTTTCAGGCATCATGACTGCAATGACCGAGTTCCTAAACAACATGGGTTCTGCTAACGCGGTTCTACTTGGCATTATCTTAGGTGCGATGATGTGTTTCGACCTAGGTGGCCCAGTCAACAAAGCGGCGTACACTTTTGGTGTCGGTCTATTAGCCTCTCAAACTTACGCCCCAATGGCTGCCGTTATGGCTGCGGGTATGGTGCCTGCGTTGGGTATGGGTCTTGCCACTTTCTTAGCAAAAAACAAATTTGCTAAAAATGAACAAGAAGCCGGTAAAGCAGCGTTTGTACTTGGTCTATGTTTTATTTCTGAAGGTGCGATTCCATTTGCTGCAAAAGATCCAATGCGTGTAATCCCAAGCTGTATGGCTGGCGGTGCATTAACTGGCGCATTATCAATGCTGTTTGGCGCTAAATTGATGGCTCCACACGGCGGCTTATTTGTACTACTCATTCCAAACGCAATCACGCCGGTATTCCTATACCTAGTGGCTATTGTGGCAGGTACATTAGTCACAGGTGTCACTTACGCATTCTTGAAAAATAAAGAACAAGCAAAAGCAGTAACGGCATAACAAAACTTTCTTAAGTCACCTCCTCCCCCCGAGAAAAGTAAGAAAGAAATGAAACCGCGGCCCTAGTGTCGCGGTTTGTTTGTATTCAGTTCTAGTGTCTCGTGTCTCAAAATAAGCTTACATTGGTATTCTAAACTGAAACCAGTACAATCCTTTTCGTTAATGTTGCTTGAGCCTCTGCCATGTCCTGTTTTATACCTTTTGATACTGATGTTTCTGCCATTCCTTTGCCTGAGAAATTCACGTTTCCGTTTTGCTATGAACCGCAAGCATTAAGTGAAATTGCCGCAAAGCAATTGCAGCAGCACCTACAAACTCAGAACGAATGGCATTATAACTTTGAACGCGACGGCAAGATGTTTGGCGTGTTAGTGGTCAAAAATACTCAAGGTGAAATGGGCTTCTTATCGGCATTTTCGGGGAAATTAGCCGACCAAAACCACCTGCCGTATTTTGTGCCGCCCGTATTTGATATGTTGGTTGAAGGCGATTTTTTCCTTAAAGGTACAGCCCCGATCAATGCGATTAACGCGCAAATACAACAGTTAGAAAACGAACCTGAACTGGCCCAACTTCAGCAAAAAATAGAGCAATGTCAACAACAGGCAGAAACAGAATTAGAAACCCTACGCCTATCCATTATCGACAATCGCAAAAAGCGAAAAGTATTACGTGCACAAGCTGAAAACACACTTTCAGGAGAAGAACTGCAAGCCATATTGATTGATTTAGGCAAACAAAGCGTGGCGGAAAAAGCGCAACAAAAGCACCTAAAAGCGTACTGGGCAGATCAGATCGCTCAAGTACAACACGCTCTACAGCAAAAGCTTGATGTCATTGAACAATTCAAAATTGAGCGCAAACAACAATCGTCTCAACTGCAACAAAAACTGTTTACGCAATACCAATTTTTGAATCAAAACCAGCAAAAGAAATCGCTACTCGACATTTTTAAGCACACGGATAATCCGACGCCTCCGGCTGGCTCTGGGGAATGCGCGGCTCCAAAACTATTACACTACGCGTTTGCGCATCAATTGACCCCAATATGCATGGCCGAATTTTGGTGGGGTGCGTCGCCAAAATCAGAGATCCGCCAGCACAAAAAATACTACCCCGCGTGCCAAAGCAAATGTCAGCCGATCCTTAGTCACATGCTCCAAGGTATTGAATTAGACGATAATCCTCTACTGGAAAACCCTGCCGAAAACAAAAACATTGAAATTATTTATCAAGATGAAGCCATCGTAGTGATCAACAAGCCGGCTGAATTTTTATCGGTACCGGGCGTGAATATCAAAGATTCCGCCTTTAGCCGCTTACAAGCGTTATTTCCAGATGTGGAAGGGCCATTTGTTTTGCATCGGCTCGATATGTCGACATCGGGTTTGCTGGTATTTGCCCTCACCCGCCGTGCCAATAAAAGCCTGCAAAAACAATTTATTACCCGTGGAGTAGAAAAGCGTTACGTCGCGTTATTAGATGGTGAACTCACACAAACACAAGGTGAAATAACTCTTCCACTACGTGCTGATTTGGAAGACAGACCGAGACAAATGGTGTGTTTTGAGCATGGCAAACCGGCCCATACGACTTGGCAATTACTCGAAACTCACAGTGGGAAAAGTAAAGTTTATCTCTATCCAAAAACCGGACGTACCCACCAACTACGTGTGCATTGCGCCCACGTTGATGGATTAAATATGCCGATTATTGGTGATGACCTCTATGGTGAAAAAGCCAATCGCCTGCACTTGCATGCCGAGCAACTAGCCTTTGATCATCCTTATACCAAAGAAAGGATGATGTTTGAGGTTGAGGCGGAGTTTTAGACTACTTTTCTAATTCAATTTTTCGAATCAATTTCGCTGGTGTACCGCCGTATAAGCAATCGGGTGGGACATCTTTCGTGACAACGGAATTAGCGGCAATGACCGAACGTGCGCCAATCGTGACGCCTTGCAAAATTACGCTATTGCCACCAATCCACACATCATCTTCAACGACAATTGGCTTGCTGAAGGTTTCCCAACGGCGGCGGCTTTCAAAATCGAGAGAATGACTCGCGGTATAAAACTGTACATTGGGCCCAACTAAAACATGATCGCCAATCGTAATTCTGGCGTTGTCGAGCATGATCACATTCATATTAAGAAATGTCGATTTGCCAATAGAAATCGGCTTACCAAATTCACACTGAAACGGTGGCGTGATAATACTGTCCTCAGCAATACGGCCTAACATGTCTTTAAGAACAACTTGCTGCTCGGGAATAGTAATCGATTGATTAAGCTGTAGTTTAAGTTGTGCTGTTCGTGTTCTTAGGTCAGAAATAGAGGGATCTAAACCATCAAAATTTTGTCCTTGCAGCATTTTTTCAAATTCAGTCATAGTGAGTTGCTCATGTAAAAAACATCTTTACTCATTATGCGATACTCAAAACAAGTAACAAATACATTTATCATTTTCATAGCAATTCAAAGTGCTTTCCATTTCTACACAGCCTTACAAACCAAGCTATATTTGTTTCTATGCTTAACCCATTTACAGTGTAAAGAGGGAACCTTAGCAAATGAAAACATCTTATTTATCTCGATTGTTACCTGCCTTTATTGGTGGATTAACCTCGTTCTATGTTAGCAATGGTCTTGCCGCTAATATCGCACCATCGCAGCAACCACCAGCCGGTATTGCGATTAACAATGCCCCGCAATTTGTGGCAATTGCATTTGACGATAACACCTTGGTCGATGGGCAGAAATGGGTCCTAGAGCAATGGGGACAACGCCAAAATCCTAGCGGCACTCACAATCCAGCCACTTATGATGGAACGGCCATCCACACGACCTTCTTCAATACCTGCGAAGCGATTCTCATCAATCCTGAGCAAGAAAATAACGCCGGCCATGTTAAGGAAACTTGGTATCAAGCCAGTTTACTTGGACATGAAATGGCAAACCATACGCTCAATCACTTGCACGGATTGGAGTTTTCGTATCAGCAGTGGCAGGAGCAGATTGGCGAATGCCAGAAAACGATGAATCAACCTTTTACTCAAGTTGACCCTGAATTTCCTAATGATAATGAAGGTATTGATGCTCACGCAGTTGGCTTTCGCGCCCCCTATTTAGAGTACAACGACACTATGCTGCAATATTTGCAGGCACAAGGCTTTAAATACGATGCCAGTATTGTGGAAGGCTATGACCCTGCTCACCACGGTGG
Source organism: Vibrio gangliei (assembly GCF_026001925.1). NCBI lineage: Bacteria > Pseudomonadati > Pseudomonadota > Gammaproteobacteria > Vibrionales > Vibrionaceae > Vibrio > Vibrio gangliei. Next base: position 888,214 of record NZ_AP021870.1, read on the forward strand.
CAACCAATATTGGCCATATACGTTAAATGACGGCAGCCCTGGCGCTGACTTATCCACCAGCTGGGGCATCAAACCACCGATTAGCCAACATGCGGGTTTATGGGAAATTCCTGTTTACGCCTTTATCGTGCCGGATGATGAAACCGCGAAACAGTACGGAATTCATCATTCAATACGAGATAAAATTGCGGCGGAAATGAGTTGGTTCGATGTTCAATCCGGTAAAATTGAGTCTGGCGATTACAATTTATTCTATATGGCAAAATTATCGGGCCCTGAAGTGCTCGCCATTATGAAGTACAACTTAGATCTTCGCTTAGCCGGCAATAGAGCGCCACTCACTTTCCTTGGGCATTCCACCCAATATGATGACAATTTTGATTTATGGGTGCCGACAGAGTCGACCGCGGCCGAACGACGTAAAGCAATTGAAGACTTTTTAGACTACGCCCTGTCAAAGCCTGATGTTCGAATTGTCAGTCATATTGAATTAGTGAACTGGCTAGAAAATCCAACGGCCTTACCAAAAACATGCACCTCTCATTCTTGGCAGGGTAATCAAGCGTATCAAGCAGGACAGAAAGTGAGCTTTAATGGGTTTGAATGGCAAGCCAATTGGTGGTCGTTCAATGAAGAGCCGAGTGCGGGAAGTTGGCAAGCGTGGACGCAGCTTGATGCTTGTCGATCTGAGTAAGTAACCTCAGCTGCGGAGAAGTAAAGTCAGGCTGAATGAAAACAAAAAAGTGAGCAATGACGGCTCACTTTTTTTGTTAGTCTTGAATAGCCCTAAATAAGCACGGGGCTAAACATAGAGCTTAGAATCAAACTGAAAATCCGAGAACTACTGACAAAACTCAGCGCGTAAATCTTTCTTCAGAATTTTACCTGTCGCACCTAGTGGTAGCTCGTCACGAATCTCTACGGTGCGCGGGTATTTGTAAGCTGCACATTGCTCTTTCCCCCACGCTTGTAAATCAGCAGCGTCAATTTCAATGCCAGGTTTTAATGTGACAACCGCTTTGATTTCTTCGCCATATTCTTCATGCGGAACGCCAATGACCACCACCATGGCAACCGCAGGATGAGTCATGAACACTTCTTCCACTTCACACGGATACACATTAAAGCCATTACGGATAATTAAATCTTTCACTCGGTCAACAATATAAACATTCTTCAGCTCATCTTGACGCGCGATATCACCGGTATAAAACCAGCCATCATGCATTGCGGCTTTGGTTTCTTCTGGTCGGTTTAAGTAGCCTTTCATGACGTTGTGCCCACGCACTATTAACTCGCCTTCTTGGCCTAGTACGACATCATTATGATTTTCATCAACAATACGAATTTCTACGCCTTGAATTGTCTGACCAATTGACCCAACTCGGCGTTCAGCATCTAAATGATTAAAACATACGATCGGGCTCGTTTCAGATAAACCATAACCTTCAATAACAGGTACATTGAACTTTTGTTCAAAAATACGGAGCACTTCTGCTGGCATCGATGAACCACCGCTGATACCCAATTTTAATGACGTCAAATCCGCTTCGGTATCCAAATGATTAAGCGCAATATACATAGTTGGCACACCAGCAAAAATGGTCACTTGATACTGTTCAATCATTTTAGCCACCGCATGAGGTTCAAAACGAGGAACCAGCACAATGGTTGAACCGCATAAGATCGCCGCATTTAAACTCACCGTCTGACCAAAAGAATGGAATAAAGGCAAGGTCGCAATATGGACATCTCGACTAGTCAATTCCGCGATCGTTTGAGTCGCAAACGCATTCATGATCATATTACTTTGTGTTAACTCGGCCCCTTTAGGTTGGCCAGTGGTGCCTGAGGTATAGAGTATTACCGCCGTGTCATTGGCTTCACGAGCAACATAATCTTTAATCGGAAAATGACGATCAATAAAACGACTCAGTGTCGGCAAGCTTTCATATTGCATTTGTTTTTGATCGGCACACATCACCACCATGTGCTCACAAGAATCCACTCGGCCAAATGCTTTTAGCCCTTCCTGTGCCATAGGTAACTGCTCAGAGCCTTCAAAACAGAAAAAGAACTTCGCCTCACTGTCTTCAAGGTGATATTGAATTTCGCGGCTTTTCAACAAAACATTTAATGGAACGACCACGCCACCCGCTTTTTGTATTCCGTAATACACCAAAGGGAAAAAAGGCAAATTAGGGCAACTTAACGCCACACGATCACCTGGTTGTAAGCCTTCAGCAATCAAAGCCGTCGCAATTTTACCTGCGATATCATCAAACTGAGCGTAAGTAATCACCATCTCACCACAAATCAATGCGGGTTTATTCGGTTTGTATATTGCATTGCGGCGTAAGCCAGCAGCTAAACTCATCATAGAGACGCTTCCTATAAATATTGACCGATTAAAGAAGGCATCGGTATAAAGAAAAAACCCGCGGTGGATACCACGGGTCAATTGGGCTTATAGATTTAATTCGAGTTAGTTTTCAACTTGTACATCTTCAAGTTGCAGATCATCAACCTTATCTTGTACTTGTTGTTTTACTTCTTGCGCATGCTCTTTGGCATCTTGCACTTTTTCAGTCAACTCATCTTTTTTATCGGCTAATGCTTCTTTTTTACTGGCTAACACATCAGCAATACCGGTTAGGTTATCTGCCAATTGCTGCGCTTTTTCTTCTGGGAATTTTTGTTGTAAAGAGGCTTTCAATTGGCCTTTTAGATTCGCCAGCATTTCTTGTTTTTCAGAATCTGATGCGTTGCGAATCTTGCCTGCTACTGCTGCAATCTTTTTCAATTCAGGGAACAAATTGGCATCTTTGAGCGGCGCAAGTAATTTAATATCTTGCAAATCGGCATCTTCAACTTTGTTATCTAACGTCTCAATCAGAGTATCTAACTTATCTAAAGTTTGCGCTCCACGAGTATATAAAGGTGCGATCGCTTCATTTTCTGCGAAACTGGTTAGCTTATCTACGGTTAAAAACATCAATACCATGATGATCACGATCGGCAGCAATAAGCCACTGAATAAACCAACAAAAAAGTTATTAAAGCCTGAGCCAAAGCCTTTCATAAAAATTCCTAAGTGAACTAAGAAAAAATTTGCGCGTATTCTACCCTAGTCTATAAAAAAAGCCTATATCCTTATGATTTACAAGGCTGCTGGGAAATGAAATCACGCATTTAACACCACATAATGATCCACCAATAAGGCCACAAATAGCCCCATCAAATGATAGATAGAAAATCTGAACGTCTGCATTGCACTATTGGGTTTAGGGAAAAATTTCAGTTCACACGCTTTATAAATGAAGCCAACTGACAACGCGATAGCGAATACCGCATACACCACGCCACTCATGCCAAATAAGACCGGTAAAGCGCAAACAAGCGTTAACAGGATGGTATAAAGCAGCACACTGGTTTTGGTAAATTCAATGCCATGTGTAACTGGCAACATGGGCACATCAGCCTTGGCATATTCATCACAACGATGAATCGCTAACGCCCAAAAGTGTGGTGGCGTCCAAATAAAGATGATCATCACCAATAGCCATGCGTGAGGGTGAATATCATTGGTCATTGCCGTCCAGCCTAATAATGGCGGCATGGCGCCTGCGATACCTGCAATCACTATGTTTTGTGGGGTAGCGCGTTTTAAATACAAGGTATACACCACTGCATAACCCAATAAACTCGCAAACGTCAGCCAAGCCGTTAAGCTATTCACGCCGCTGTACAGCACCACAAAACCAAGTAGACCAATAGCGCTTGCGAACACGATCACTTTCCACTGTGGTAACTGCCCAGATGGCAACGGCCGATGTTGAGTCCGCTTCATCAAGCCGTCAATGCGTCGATCAATTAAGTGATTGAACGCCGCTGCTGAACCCGACATCAACCCAATGCCCAACATTCCTAGCACTAATGGTTGCAACAGCAATTTTCTATCGGTCGATAAACACATACCCACCAAGGCTGTCAGTAACATCAACATCACGACTTTGGGTTTGGTTAAGGAATAATACAAACGCGCCTGCTTTCTCCATCTTTGGCTTAAACTCGCGCCAACGCTATTCGGCTTTTCGTCTTCAGGCTTTATCGTTGGCGCAATGGCGGGTGCAGCAGACTGGTGATGAGAATACTTGGCCGCAATACGCTTATTCTCACTATATCGACGAGACGGTTGAGGAAATGGGATCACATTAGATTTAGGCATAACCTGCCTCCTAATCGAGTTAACCTCATCACTTCGAGGAATATTCACCTTTCAACTTCACTTTTTCCGCGATGTGATTAGGTTTGATATATAAAGTCGTCGCTGGCTGAGTATGGGTTGAATATGTTTGCCGACTCGCCTGCAAATAACACAAATACAAAGCACTATGAATAAAGACTATGTTTAACAATAGCAGTGCTGCGACTAAATTGTGTGCCACCGCTAAAATAACGGGCAAGTGTAAAACCACATTGAGAAGCCCAAGTGAAATTTGCAACGCAACCAGCAGAGCAAGCCCAATAGCAGCACGCTGGAAGACAAGCGATAAATGGGCCTGCCAAATGCGCCATGCGTAGTTGAATAAGGTAATAGCCGTAACCAACGCACCAATCCGATGAAAAACATGAATGGTCATACGGGAGGAATAATCCAACACGCCGTATTCATAACTGCCATTTTCTATCACTAACGGATGCTGAAAAAGAGTAAAGGCGCCATTCACATGCAACGATTGCCACCAATTCCCCTCACAAACAGGCAACTGAGTGCACACTAATGCGGCGTAGTTCGATGACGTCCAACCGCCGAGGAAGATCTGCACCAAGAGCACGCTCAGAGCCAACCAACCCACTCGGTATAGCTTATTCACTCTGTCGATATTCGTAATTTTGCCTTTTTTATCAATTCCTTCTTTTTTATAAATTCTTTCTTTTTTATAAATAAAGCCAAATTGTGCTTGTCGATGATTCCTTTGAGGTTGGCTTAGCGGCGGTTGTGACCCAGAGTCTTGTAACCCAGAATGTTGCAGCCAAGAGTGCGGCCTCAAAGCAAGGTAAAACAACATTAAAAAACAAAGCAAGGCAAAACCACCAAAGAGATGTAATACCACGATGATGGGCATTAATTTCAGCGTGACCGTCCACATGCCTAACGCAGCCTGAAAAATGACGAGAGATGCCAAACCAATCGGTAAAGTATTACTGACCTGGCGCAGCCGCCAACTCACCATCACAATCGCTAAAATCAGTAGCCCAAGCATGCCTGCCACATAACGATGGATCATTTCTAACCACGCTTTGTGTGGGTCGATCACATGCCCAGGAAACAACTGCGAGGCTCTCACCACATCATCATTGTGAACCGGGACTATGATTTGCCCATAACACCCCGGCCAATCAGGGCAACCTAAGCCAGCATCTGAAATACGGGTATAAGCCCCTAATACAATGACAAGCAAAGCGAGCGCGATGCTGGCTCTCACTAACCACAACAAAGGTTTTATATTGTCCATACCGCCTCCGTTTAGCCCACGCGAGACAAGGTTAATAACTTACGTAAATCAGCCAGTAATCCTTTTAATTCATTAGGTAATTCTTCGCTCGATTGCACGGTCGGAAAACGCATCACCCACTGCCCTCGCGGATCGATCAACACATAGTCTTGTGCTGCAACATCAACCCCTTGTTGCTGCAACTGCGATTGGAAATCGTTAACCTGAAAAATCACAAAACTCATCTCTTTAATCGATGTCAGATCGTGCTGCCCTGTAGGTTCTGAAACGATCACCACGGGCATCACACGAGGTTGATCTTTACCCAACGCAATATGGCTTTGCTTTAAAAGGTGGAGTTGCTGCTGACAAAGTTGTAGACATTGAGAAGGCAATAAATACGCAATTTGCCATTGATGAGATGCAGGGTTGATGACATTCAAATCCTGGTAATACACAGGTTTATCAATAAACACGCCATGATTGGTTACCCCAGACTGATACCAATGTTGCGATAGAATCACTTTGGCCGCAATCACAGGTAAAGCAAATACCACCAGCATTATCCACAGTGCTTTACGACTAGTGGCATTTTTAGTTTGATGAGTTGACCATTTAGTCTGCATCGTATTCATTCTAGATTGCCCTCCTTATCGTTATCTTTTTTAAGATCGTGATGTTTTTCAAGGTCGGTATGTCTTTCAAGGCCATTAAATTTCTGGGGCTGAAACGCTCGGTATACGAACATCACCACCAGCAGTAATAACACCGTCGCCATAGAAAACCATTGCACCGCATAGCCAAAATGTCGCTTTGAACTGAGAGGAACCGGCGTCCAAGGGTGAGGTAATTGCTCACTCACTTGCTTGCCGTCTCTTAACTCCAAATTGGTCATAGGCTGAATGACATAGCCCAACAGCGGCATTTTCCAATCTTGTGCGAGAGACTCTAATGCTAAATTTTGAATACGAATGGCAGACGTTTGGGGCATGTTCTCTACCATTAGCCCTTCACTCAGTGGATTGTCTTGTCTGCGATATAACCGCCCTTCAATGCTTTGTGCTTGGGTGACACTTGCCACTTGAGGCAAGGTTTGTCTATCTCGCCCCGCTGCTACAAAACCAAGTTCTAATAACACAATTTGTGAGGCATTCAGATCAGAATCGATGATCTTCACTGGCTGAAACACCAAATAGCCCACCTTTCCTTGCCATGTTTGGTTGTCCCAATACACAGTTTTGATGGGCAATTGTTGCGATGTTATTGGGGCGACCCTCACCGCGACTTTACGCCCTGTTAATTCCACCGCTTCACTGCTTAACGCCGTCGCCAAGCTCACTGCATCACCTTGTTGCCATTGTTGTAATTGCTGTTCGATACGCTGTTTTTGCTGACCTCGGTCTAATTGCCAAAACCCTAATTTGACCATCACACCAAACACAACCACAGTTAATGACAACAGCAGAATTTTTTTCACACTCAATCGGCCGAAAGCAGGAGGCGATATGACCTTAGTTTTACTTTTCAAACTCGTTCTAGTGCTACTGCTGCTGTTTGTCATTTTTAACCTCGGCCGAGCATTATTTATCATGGTTAAGCGTGAACCAGATGATGATAACCCGGTACCAATGAGTCGCTATTTAGGCCGTCGGTTACTCATTTCGGTCATTATCATCATGGTGCTATTAATTGGCCTTAGCTCCGGATTAGTCGCCCCCAACCCTCGTCCTTATTAACCAGTTACGCCTTTGCTCCTCGAAAACCAGAAACTAGAAACTAGAAACTGATCGTTACAGCACATACACAAAGATGAATAAACACAGCCAAACCACATCGACAAAGTGCCAATACCAACTACCCGCTTGAAACGCGAAATGATCGCGCGGGGTAAAGTGGTCGAAAGCTATGCGAGCTAACAATACCGATAAGAAAATCGTCCCAACCGTAACATGCAATCCATGAAAACCCGTTAACAGAAAGAAGGTGTTGCCATACACGCCCGATTGCAGAGTCAGGTTCATTTCTTGATAAGCATGGATGTACTCCTGACCTTGATAAAACAAGAAAGCGATGGCTAACACGATGGTAATTTCTAACCACACAATCAAAGCGGTGCGTTGATTTTTCTCTAGGCTTAATTGAGAAAAGTGCAAAGTAACGGAAGAAGTCAGCAGAATAATGGTGTTCATAAGCGGCAAGCCTTGCCACGGCATCGCTTGTGTTTCTGTACCGGAAGGAGTTTTGATTAATGGCCAAATCGCTTCAAAGGTCGGCCACAACACTTCATTGGTCATGGCGTTATTCGATGCGCCGCCCAGCCAAGGCACAGCAATCATTCGTGCATAAAAAAGCGCACCAAAGAAAGCGCCAAAGAACATGACTTCAGAAAAGATAAACCAACTCATCCCTTGACGAAATGACCGTGCCATTTGGTGAGAATATAAGCCCGATAACGACTCTTGAATGACATTGCGAAACCAGCCGATCATCATCACTACCACGGTCACAATACCACCGAGTAATACCAAGCCACCAAAATGGCTGAGCATCCCTTTCGGTTGCAGAAATAAACCTGCACCGACTGCGATTAAAAATAACCCTAAAGCGCCAACAATCGGCCAATTACTCTCACTAGGAACGTAATAGACCTCAGGTTGTCGTTTGTAGTCCTCATCATGAGAACTGGCTGAATGGCTGACTTTATCCATGTTGACTCTCCTATCACAACCAATCATCCATTGGCTGCTAACGATGAATCTTGTGAGCGAACGACTCATGCGCTCCCTTGCTCATTGCAACTTCATTCAGAGCGTGCTTTTGTTGATAATACAGATGTTGTTAAAACGGGTTTTTCCTTCTTACTTTGTTGCTGTGAGATGTCATACAAAGTATATGAAAGCGTGAGTCGATTAACCGACTCTGGCAGATCATTATCAACATAAAAAATGACCGGCAATTCTGCTTCACTATTAGCTTCAAGCGGTTGATGATTAAAACAAAAACATTCAATCTTATTAAAATGTGTGGCAGCTAAACCTGGTGCAATCGAAGGTACAGCCTGCCCAATCATTGCCACATTGGCATTATTAATTGCACGATAACTGGTTCTAATCACTTGCCCGGGGTGAACATCCATTTGTGCTTGTACTGGCTCAAATTGCCACGGCATATTCGGGCTCACTTGGGCCATAAACTGCACACGCACGGTGCGAGATTCATCCAATACAACCCCTTGTGAACTGGCCGCCACCGTATTGGTTTTTCCATTGATCCCCAGTTTTTCACACATAATGTCGTACAAAGGCACCAAGGCAAATCCAAAGGCAAACATGCCGACCACGCCCAGCAATAAGTAACCAATCAGCTTTTTATTACTTGCACTGTTTTGCATAACTTCTCCTCATAACCAAACGGCATTAATCCAATTTGGGCGGAGTAGAAAATGTATGATGTGGCGCTGGGCTTGGCACGGTCCATTCCAACCCTTCAGCACGTTCCCAAGGTTTAGCTTCAGCCGCTTCACCACCGCGTATGCATTTCACCACAATCACTAAGAACAACAGTTGCGACAAACCAAACGCAAAGCCACCAATCGACACAATTTGGTTCACATCCGCAAACTGAATCGCGTAATCAGGGATTCGACGCGGCATACCGGCAAGACCTAAAAAGTGCATCGGGAAAAACAAAATATTGACCGAAATGATCGACAGCCAAAAGTGCCACAGGCTCAAGGTTTGGTTGTACATGTGCCCAGTCCATTTCGGCAGCCAGTAATAAGCCGCCGCCATAATTGAAAACACCGCGCCGGTCACCAGTACATAATGGAAATGCGCCACAACAAAATAGGTATCGTGATATTGGAAATCCGCCGGAACGATGGCGAGCATCAGGCCGGAAAAGCCACCAATAGTGAATAAAATAATAAAGGCAATCGCAAACAACATTGGGGTTTCAAAAGTCAGTGCGCCACGCCACATGGTCGCCACCCAGTTAAATACTTTTACTCCCGTAGGCACCGCAATCAACATGGTGCAATACATAAAGAACAGCTCAGCAAACACAGGCATGCCGGTAGTAAACATGTGGTGTGCCCACACTAAAAACGACAACAAAGCGATGGAACAGGTGGCATACACCATCGAATGATAACCAAAGAGCTTTTTGCCACTAAATGCTGGGATAATCGCCGAAATAATGCCGAATGAAGGCAAAATCATGATATAGACTTCAGGGTGCCCAAAGAACCAAAAAATGTGCTGGAACATCACCGGATCGCCACCACCCGCCGCATCAAAAAAGCTAGTGCCAAAATATTTATCGGTTAACACCATGGTCACCGCGCCCGCCAAGACCGGCATCACCGCAATCAATAAGAAAGCCGTGATCAACCAAGTCCAAACAAACATCGGCAGTTTCATCCAATCCATACCCGGCGCACGCATATTAACGATCGTCACTATCACGTTAATGGCGCCCATAATGGAGCTAATTCCCATGATATGTATCGAAAACACAAACAGCGCGGTGCTATTTGAGCTGAACGTAGTGGAAAGTGGCGCGTAGAAGGTCCAACCAAAATCAGGCCCACCACCGGGCATCAATAATGAACCAAGTAAAATCAAAAACGCGAATGGCAAAATCCAAAAACTGAGGTTATTCATACGCGGCAACGCCATATCTGGCGCGCCAATCATCATCGGGATCATCCAGTTAGCCAGCCCGGTAAACGCTGGCATCACGGCACCAAATACCATGATTAGACCATGTACCGTGGTCATTTGATTAAAGAAATGTGGATCAACAAGCTGCAAACCCGGCTGAAATAATTCCGCTCGAATCACCATCGCCATCGCGCCACCGGTAAAAAACATGATTAAGCTGAACCACAAATATAAAGTGCCGATGTCTTTATGGTTGGTGGAATATAACCAGCGCTTAATCCCGCTCGCCGGCGCATGGTGGTCATGTTCAAGCGCTACGCCATCTGCCACGTAGTCGCTATTCTGTTGATAAACGCTATGTGGTTGATGAACGCTTTGCTTTGATGAAGATGAAGGATTCATAGGACCTCCGCTTGGCTATTTTCAGCCGAATCTGATGATTCTGAATCTACTGCTTCTGCCGGTTCAGTTTGTTCTAAGGTGCCAGTAGTGAGCACTTGCTTCACTTGAGAAGCCTGTACAACATCGCCTGTATCATTACCCCATGCATTTCGTTCATAGGTCACAACCGCTGCCACTTCTTCTTCATTAAGCTGATTAGCAAAAGCTTGCATGGCGGTACCGGCTTTACCGTGTAAGACAATATCAATGTGTTTGACTAAATCACCCATTGCGATTGGGCTGCCTTTCAATGCAGGGAAAACATTCGGCATACCTTCACCATTCACTTGGTGGCACACACTGCAACGTTCGTTATAGACGGCTTCCCCTTTCGCCATTAATTCGTCATAAGTTAACGTTTTACCTAATGCTTTTTCTTGTTCAGCCCGTTTCTCTGCTACTAACTGTTCTTGTTCGGCCAACCAAGTATCGAACTCATCTTCGGGCACGGCTTTCACTACAATCGGCATAAAACCATGGTTGCGACCACACAGCTCTGCACATTGACCGCGATATACACCCGGCTTATCAATCTTGGTCCAAGCCTCATTAATAAACCCCGGTACCGCATCTTTTTTGACTGCAAAATCAGGCACCCACCAAGAATGAATCACATCATCAGAAGTCATTAAAAAACGAATTTTGCGATTAATCGGCAATACCAGAGGGTTGTCCACTTCTAATAAATAGTGCTCGCCTTTTTGTTCGCTGCCTTCAATTTGCTTTTGTGAGGTGGTTAAAAAGCTATAAAAGCCAACATCATGATTGAAATACTGGTAGTGCCATTTCCATTGCGAACCGGTAACAGTCACGGTGAGGTCATCGTCCGTGGTGTCTTCCATTGCCACTAAGGTTTTGGTAGCAGGAATCGCCATCAACACCAAAATAACAATCGGGATCACCGTCCAAATAATTTCGACTTTGGTGCTTTCATGGAAATTAGCGGCTTTGGCTCCGCGGGATCTTCGATGACGAAGAATGGAATAAAACATCACCCCAAACACCACCACCGCAATCGCACAGCAAATGTAGAAAATCAGCATGTGTAAGTCATAAACTTTACCGCTGATCTCGGTGACGCCTTTGGTAAGATTCAAGCGAGAAGATTCAGCTGCGCTGGGCGCAGAAAAAAGAGAAAGCAATGCCAACCCAAACGCTAGCCCAATCATAGGCAAGCTATAGCGCTGACAAACAGCTGGATTTAAAGCGGGTAAACAGTGGCGTAGTGATTTCAAAGTGCCCCCTCGTCCTTGCAATATCATTTTTATAATAAGGAGCGAGGCACACCAAACATCGAGTGAGCAAGAAGCTCCAATGATTGTGGTGTCAATAGCTTACGGCACCACATCACATAAGTTGATTGCGGGTACGGCTTTATTTAAAACTAGCCAGTGAATGCAATTTGTTCAAGAAGTGAACAATATGAAATTCAAAATATTGAGCTTTATCTATAAGTGATCAAGCTCAAATATAATTAAAACATCATTTCAAAAAATAGGTTTTCAGTCACACTTCCGGCTGTTCAAATATAAACACTATTGTTTGTATATAAATAATGAGTACTCTCTTAGTCACTAGCTAAGGAGTTCACATGCACATTAATTACAACAGCAATCCAATCGATGCTAAGCAATACGATACAAGCCGTTTACGCGAAGAGTTTCTAACAGAAGATTTATTTCAAGAAGATAAAATTAGCATTGTTTACAGCCACATAGACCGAATTGTCGCAATGGGTATTTGTCCTAAAAATGGGTCTTTAAAACTGGATGATTTTGTTGAAAAGAAAGCATTTGGTACGGATTACTTTTTAGAAAGACGTGAACTTGGAATCTTAAACCTAGGTGGCAAAGCGCTAGTTCGCTGTGGTGAAACAACCTACTCGCTTGAGCATCTTGATGTGGTTTATCTCGGTAGAGGTGAACAAGATATTGAATTTATAGCGCTGGATTCAGAGCTTGAGCCGGCATTTTACTGCCTAAGCGCACCGGCTCACCACACTTATCCATCACGCATTATTAAACGCAATGAAGCCAAACAAATTGACCTTGGCTCTCAAGATAACGCCAATGCGCGTTTAATCACGCAATACCTACATCCAGAGGTACTACCAACTTGCCAATTATGTATGGGTGTCACTCACCTAAAACCAGGTAGCGTTTGGAATACCATGCCAGCCCATACTCACGAGCGCCGCATGGAAGCCTATTTATATTTCAATGTTCAGCCATCTCAAGTGGTCTTCCACTTTATGGGTGAACCACAAGAAACTCGCCATATCGTTGTACGCAATAAGCAATTAGTGCTTTCTCCAAGCTGGTCAATCCACTCTGGTTGCGGCACGCAAAACTACAGCTTTGTATGGGGCATGGTGGGAGAAAACCAAACCTTTGACGATATGGATTTCATTGATATGGACACAATGAAGTAACCCAAATTTAAAAAATACCAATAACGAGGATGTACACCATGTTAAAACAAAAGGCTTTAAAACTTACTGCTCTAACACTCGCGGTTTCAGGTTCACTAGCAATATCTTCTGTTGCAAGTGCCGCAACTCAAATTAAAGCGGCATTTAACCAGTCAAATAATCACCCACAATTTCAAGCATTAGAAAATTTTGGTGAGAAATTGGCACAAGAAACTGATGGTCGCTACAAACTGTCTATTTACCCAAATGAACTGCTTGGCGACCAACGCGCAGCACTGGAATTAGTGCAAACCGGCTCAATTCAAATGGCCGTAGTAGCAAACCCACTTATCGAAAACTACGATAAGACTTTCCGTGTGATTGGCATGCCATACATTTATTCAGGTTCAGAGCACCAAGAGCAAGTATTCACTTCTGGCACCCTAGATGACTTATTTGCTTCTACGAAAAAGTTCGGCTTTGAAGTATTAACCGCTTATACCGCTGGCGCGCGCAGCATGTATACCAAACAAGGTCCAATCAACACGGTTGCCGATATGAAAGGCAAAAAAATTCGTGTGATGCAATCTGATACCATGATCAAAATGTTGTCTTGCATGGGCGGCACTGGTGTACCTATGGGACAAGGTGAAGTGTACAGCGCAATCCAACAAGGCGTTCTTGATGGTGCTGAAAACAACGAAATCACTTATGCAGACTTAAAACAATATGAAGTTGCCCCTTACTTCTCAAGCACTCGTCACCTTATGGTTCCAGACCTAGTAGTGATCAGCACAGATTTCTTAGACGGCATGTCGAAGGAAGACCAAAATACGCTGAAGAAACTACTAAAAGAAAGCACCAAAGACGAGTTTAAGATTTGGCATGAGCAAATTGAGACAGCGAAAGCGACCGCTGAATCTCACGGTGCGAAGTTCAATGAAGTAGATATCAAACCTTTCCAAGAAAGCTGTAAATCTCTACAAGCTGAACTTATCGAAACACCAGAACAAAAAGCGTTATACGAGAAAATCATCTCAATGCAATAATTCCTATCCATTACCTAGGTTAGATGCTACGGCGTCTAACCTTGTTTAAGGTGCGCAACATGGACAACAATTCCTCCCTTTTTCTAAAACGAGTTAACCAAGCCAAAGCCGGTGTTGATTTCGTTATTTCATGGTTATGCATTGCCATCGTCGGTGCCATGACCCTACTTGTCACTTATCAGGTTGTATCACGCTATCTCTTTAATAGCCCAAGCGCAGTTAGTGAGGTGCTGTCACGCTACCTCTTTATCTGGCTTATCTTCTTTGGTAGTGCCTATGTTTTCGGTTTACGAGAACACATGAGCATTTCATTCATTAAAGATAAATTTGCTCCTAAAATTCGAATCATTACCGACATGTTCATCGAACTCGTCATCTTAGTTTTCACCGCTAGCATCATGATTTTTGGCGGTTACAACACCTCAATGCGCCAAATGTGGCAAATGGACTCGGCGCTGCAAACCCCAATGGGGTTCATCTATGCCGCCATTCCCGCCAGTGGCGCTTTTATCGTATTTTACTTTCTTTGTAATCAAATCAACTTAATCGCACGTTTCAAAAACATCGATTAACAAACTAGGAGCATAATTATGGACTTAGCCATTGTTGCCGCATTGATTATGTTTGTCGGTGTGGTGTTCTTTTTAATCATTGGTACCCCTATCAGTATCAGTGTTGGTATTTCCTCTTTTGCCGCCATGATGGTGATATTGCCAATGAAAGGCGCGATGTTAACTTCAGCACAGCGTATGTTTGTTGGGCTAGATTCTTTTGCCTTACTAGCCATACCCTTTTTTATTTTGGCCGGCAATATCATGAATAATGGCGGAATAGCCATTCGGTTAATTAACTTTTCTAAAATTATCAGCGGTTTCTTCCCTGGCTCATTGGCTCAAACTAACGTGGTATCCAACATGTTATTTGGCTCAATCAGTGGCTCCGGTGTCGCTTCTGCTGCAGCAGTAGGTGGCATTATGTCGCCAATTCAAAAGAAAGAAGGTTATGATCCTGCGTTTAGCACCGCGGTTAACATTGCATCCGCACCAACAGGCATGCTGATACCACCAAGTAATACTTTGATTGTATACGCCACTGTTGCCGGTAGTGTCTCCATCTCGGCGTTATTCATGGGCGGTTACTTACCAGGCATTCTGTGGGGCTTAGCTGTGATGTTAGTGGCTGGCTACATGGCGAAAAAACGTGGTTATATTGCGAAACATCGCATGACCTTAGCGGAGTGCTGTAAAGTTGCGGTTGATGCTATACCGAGCTTATCGCTTATTGTTGTGGTGATTGGTGGGATTCTAGGTGGGATTTTTACTGCCACCGAAGCTTCAGCCATTGCGGTGGTGTACTCACTATTTTTGAGCTTATGTTACCGATCACTTGATTTCAAAACCTTGCCAGAAATCTTCTTAAGTACTGCGAAAATGTCAGCAATTGTTATTTTCATGCTAGCAACCTCGTCCATCATGTCTTGGGTAATGGCATTTACACAGATTCCAGGCATGATTGCCGATACTCTACTGTCAGTAACGGATAACCCGATCATCATCTTATTGATCATCAACGTTATCTTACTGTTTGTCGGTACTTTCATGGACCCTACGCCAGCGGTACTTATCTTTACACCTATTTTCTTACCCATCTGTATGGAATTAGGAATGGATCCGGTACAGTTTGGTATCTTATTGGTTCTGAACTTATCGCTCGGTACGATAACACCACCAGTTGGTCCGATCCTGTTCACCGGCTGTAAAGTCAGTGGGATCAGCATTGATAGTGTAGTGAAAACACTTCTACCTTTCTTCTTGGTGATCTTTATCGTGTTAATGATGGTGACTTACATTCCAGCCATTTCACTTGCGATTCCAAGTGCACTAGGATTACTCTGATAATCTAAATACTCCTCACATTTGACATAAAATCATCAAATGTGAGGTGTTCTCGATATAATACCTACCCAACTTAGGTCAACGAACCCAATATTGATATCATTTCGCTCGAGTAAAGAATGGAAACACTAAAGAAAACCGAATATCGCGCGCCCGCGTTAGAAAAAGGGCTAGAAATTCTCGAATTACTCGCCTGCCAATCCGAGCCTTTAACCAAGAAACAAATATCAGAACAGCTGAATCGCAGTGTGAATGAAATCTTCCGCATGCTGTCAGTGCTGGTTGAAAAGCAATATATTCAATATGATGCGGAAAGCTCTGGCTATGTTTTGACCTTAAAAATGTTTGCCCTTTCTAATCAATCTCCACCGATTGCCATGCTACTAAAACGTGCCATGCCTTTAATGGAAAAATTTAGCCATAAAGTAAATCAGTCATGCCACATCAGCCGCTACAGCAATCAAGAGTTAATTGTGATTGCTAGCCAAGAGAGCCCGTATAAGATGGGTTTCTGCCTACGACTTGGCGCAAAACTTGATATCTGTTCATCCGGTTCAGGTGTTGTACTCCTGAGCTTTGCTGAACAAAAATTGCGTCAAGAAATCCTTGAATCCCAACAACAAGTCGCCACTCAAGATGAGATAAAAGATGCGCTTAGCCAAATCGAACAAACGCATCACCAAGGCTACTTTATTGGTAAAAGTCCACAGATATCCGGGGTGACCAATATTTCTGTACCGATCTTTGGCGTATTTGGCGAGATCATTGCGGTGATCACCAGTCCATTTATGACGCTAAACTCAAAAACCGTCCATCACCACATTGCTGATTTAGAGAATACTCGCCAAGAGCTCATGTTGCTAGCTTCTCAACTTAGCCAAAGTTTACCGGGTCAAAATAAATAAACTCTACTGAGGTTAAATAATGGAAACGGCCAGATAGATACTGGCCGCTCTTGTGTTATTTATAATTTGTCACAAGCAAGTCGCTTCTGATCTGACATATTTTGTTTTTGCTTATCTAAATAGCCACTTAACCGAGTTAATGCTAGCGCCCCGCCAACAATCATCGCACCAACCCAAGGCGTATGCATTAAACCAGCTTTAGCCACAATCAAGCCGCCGCCCCAAGCACCTAATGCAATACCGACATTGAAGGCTGCGATATTGAGGCCCGAAGCAACATCCACCGCATCCGGTGTGTATTTTTCTGCCTGTTTAACCACGTACACTTGCAAGCCTGGGACATTACCGAAAGCAAATGCGCCCCACACTAAAATCGTCGCCACTGCAGCAATAGGGTGAACCGCCGTAAAGTTGAAGATAACTAATACCGTTGCTAACCCAGAAAAAATGATCGTCAGTGCTTTAATTGGGCCCATTTTATCGGCCATTTTACCGCCCCAAATATTACCAATCGCGACCGACACCCCGTACACCAACATGATCAAACCAATCGCATTTGAGCCAAACCCGGCTTGTTGCTGCAAAATAGGCGCAAGAAAAGTAAAGGCGATAAACGTGCCACCATAACCCAGCGCAGTGATGGCATAAACCAATAACAATCGAGGTTGAGTTAAGACTTTTAGCTGTGATGACAAGGTCGTTGTAGGCGGTTGCTTTAGGTCATTAGGAACCAAAATCCAACTCCCCAATACAGCAATCAAGCCCAATAGTGCAACGGTCAAAAATGTGGCCTGCCAACCAAATGTTTGACCAATATAAGTTCCTAAAGGTACACCCGTCACCAATGCAACGGTTAAGCCCGTAAACATGATCGCTATCGCACTAGCCGCTTTCTCTTTAGGTACGAGCCCTGTTGCAATAGTTGAACCAATCGAAAAAAACACGCCATGAGCAAGGCCTGTCAAAATACGAGCAAAAATTAAAGTGTTATAACCCGGTGCCTGCCACGCGAGCATATTCCCGATAACAAACAGGCTCATCACAGTAAGTAAAACCTGTTTGCGATTCCATTTGCCCGTCAGAGCAGTGAGCACGGGAGCTCCGACCGCAACACCTAAAGCATAAAGGCTGACTAATAAGCCCGCAGAAGGTAAAGATACATTCAGATCTTGTGCCATCGTTGGAATAAGACCAACAATCACAAATTCAGTGGTTCCAATAGCAAAGGCGCTGAGCGTCAATGCAAAAAGTGCTAAAGGCATAAATTTCTCTCTATTAAGTAACCGCAATATTGAAAGCGGCTATTCTGCCCAAGCCTTACATTGTTAAAAATAGATGTTTTGACAAATGATTTTTGCTATAAACGCAACAATAAAACACGACATCACCAAGGAAGAAAAATGCGCACTCGCTCAGATGATTTAGAAATTTTACTCACGGTAATCGATAGCGGCGGGTTTTCAGCTGCGGCAGAACTACTTGATATTCAAGTAGCTAGAGTTTCTAGGGCAGTAAGTAAAGTAGAAAGCCAATTGGGGATCTCGATTCTAAATCGCACCACCAGACGCATGGAATTAACCGATGAAGGGCGACAATTTGTGGATTCGATCCGGGCTGGACTCATACAAATTCAACAAGCGGAAGAAGAAATCATTTCTCGTGGCGAATTGCCTAAAGGACGTTTACGTGTCGATGCCGCTAGCCCATTTATGCTGCATCAATTGGTGCCACTCATCCAACCGTTTCATCAAGCCTACCCAGATATTGAACTCGAGCTGACTTCCAATGAAGGCTATGTTGACTTACTCGAAAAGAAAACGGATTTAGCCATTCGAATTGGGCCATTGAGTGATTCGACTTTGCATGCGCGCCCACTAGGAAAAAGCCTGCTCTACTATGTCGCTTCTCCTGATTATTTAGCTAAACGTGGCATACCCAGCAAAGCCAGCGATTTGGATTTTCACGACACCATAGGATTTACATCCCCTAAAAGCCTTAACACTTGGCCATTAAAAGGATTTACCGAACTGAAACCAAGTCTATGGACCAGCAGCGGAGAAACCATTCGCCAATTAGTTCTCGCGGGTAATGGCATTGCTTGTCTTTCTGGTTTTATGGTGAATGAAGATATTGCTGCGGGGCGCTTAATACCGGTTTTAGAAAGCGAAAAAATCAATAACACCCAAAGAGAGCAAATTAACGCGGTCTATTACAAATCCTCTTCAGTAGCAAAACGTATTTCGGCTTTTATTGATTTTATCCAACCGAAGCTGACGCTCTAAGTCGTGTTTATTTTGCGAGGTTAATTTTTGCCAATCCAACCTAATTCACAGATCCAAGATAATATGCGCTTCACTCTCTAAAATGCTTTTTATTTGAGCAATTTTATGTGCTATAAACCTGCGCAACATGAATTTAACAAAATATATACATGCTATTGCTGAATATAGTTAAATCTTATGCTAATGCGAGCCCTTTATAGTAGACAGATAAACTGTAAAGGCTATGATGGTACCGCCCAGAAGCTACTGGGACGGTCAAACAGGATTTTTGGCTGAAAATAAAACATAAAACAGGCTTTATTATGCAAAACAACAACTCCCTTATTTCACGCTTGGCCAATGGCAACTTAGTGCTGCAAATTTTGGTCGGTATTATTGCTGGTGTCGCACTGGCAATGATCTCACCTTCAGCAGCAACAAGCATGTCTATTTTTGGTAACCTATTCGTAGGTGCCTTGAAAGCCATCGCACCAATTTTAGTTTTCATTCTTGTTGCAGCGTCTATCGCGAGCCAAAATAAAAACTCTAGCACCAACATGCGCCCAGTGATCACGCTTTACCTTGTCGGCACCTTTTTAGCGGCACTCACTGCGGTATTGATGAGCTTTGCTTTCCCAACCTCATTGACGTTAGTAAATGCAGCAACCGGTACAACACCACCAGAAGGTATTGGTGAAGTATTAAATACACTGCTATTTAAAATCGTCGATAACCCAGTCAATGCCTTAGTTAATGCAAACTACATTGGTATTTTGGCTTGGTCTGTAGGCTTAGGTTTAGCACTTCGTCATGCAAACTCAGCAACCAAAGATATGTTCAGTGATCTCAGCCACGGCGTGTCTAGCGTAGTCCGTTTCATCATCCGCCTTGCACCAATTGGTATCTTCGGCCTAGTCGCGACAACGTTCGCAACGACAGGTTTTAAAGCCATCTCAGGTTACGCTCAATTACTTGCTGTTCTTCTAAGCTCAATGGCGATCATTGCGCTGATTGTTAACCCACTATTGGTTTACTGGAAAACGAAGCAAAATCCATATCCATTGGTATTCCAATGCTTACGTGAAAGTGGCGTAACAGCGTTCTTCACACGTTCAAGTGCGGCGAATATCCCAGTGAACATGGCGTTATGTGAGAAGTTAAAACTTAACGAAGACACTTACTCGGTATCAATCCCACTAGGTGCAACCATCAACATGGGCGGCGCAGCCATCACTATTACGGTATTAACACTGGCTGCTGTAAACACACTCGGCATTCAAGTTGATTTACCAACAGCAATCTTACTGAGCCTTGTTGCTGCTATCTCTGCTTGTGGCGCATCAGGTGTTGCTGGTGGTTCATTGCTACTTATCCCTCTAGCATGTAGCTTGTTTGGTATTTCAAACGACATCGCAATGCAAGTGGTGGGCGTAGGCTTCATCATTGGTGTTATCCAAGATT
The DNA here is from genome assembly GCF_026001925.1 of Vibrio gangliei. Taxonomy (NCBI): domain Bacteria; kingdom Pseudomonadati; phylum Pseudomonadota; class Gammaproteobacteria; order Vibrionales; family Vibrionaceae; genus Vibrio; species Vibrio gangliei. The sequence goes on from NZ_AP021870.1 coordinate 908,798, forward strand.
CAGCGGAAACAGGCCTAAACAGCTCAACTGATGTGGTATTCACTGCCGCAGTATGTCGTGCTGAAGAAGCACAAGCGACTGGTCAATCTAGCCAAGCGTAAGTGACATATTCAACATAAAAAACAATGGCCAGTTGAGTGATCAACTGGCCATTTTTTATATCTGCCATTTTACCCACAGCCACACTTACCCACAGCCCATTTATTTAACTTCAGTCATAACCCGTAACATTCAGTTACAAACCATCATTGCGGATATTTTGTTATGTTATAACATACGATAACTTTCCATCATCTAATAAGAATGAGTCGTATGTTTAACTTCAAATTATCGGCATTAATTGCTTGTGCATGTTTATCTTCGCTTCCTGTCGCCTACGCTGAACCCAATCGTTCCAACACACTTTCAATCGCAGGTAGCTTGGAGTTCACCAATATTGATCCTTCATCCAATGGTTACTTGTTTACTCGTATGCAAGTCACTGAAACCTTGTTAGGTGTGAGTCCACAAGGGGAATTATTACCGGGGTTAGCGAAAAGCTACCAAATCAGTGACGATCACAAAACATGGCAGTTTACTTTACAGCCTGATGTCACGTTTCATGACGGTAAGAAAATGGACGCCGCCTCGGTTATCAATAGCTTAACGATCGCACTGCAAAAACACGGCCCACTTAAAAATGCGCCCATCGAAAACATTACCGCGCTGAATGAAAATCAAATTAAGATTGTTTTGTCGCAACCTTACCGCCCATTAGGTGCAGTATTAGCGCATTACTCAGCGGTCATTCTCAGCCCTAGCTCTTATGATGAATCAGGAAAACTGACACAGTTGTACGGTACAGGCCCATACACCGTCTTTGATCTTGCACCTCCACACAAATTAACCGTCGAAAAATTTGCTCAATATTGGAATAAGCCAGCTTCGATCGAATATGCCACTTATCTAACCGGTCACCGTGCAGAAAGTCGCGCGCTACAAGCCACCAGCGGCCAAGCTGACATCGCATTCGAATTGTCTCCAACCAGTGTCATGCGTATGAAAATGCAGCCTCAAATTAAGGTACATGAATATTCAGTTCCGCGCACTTTGGTGCTGAAACTCAATGCCGGTGATCTTTTATTAAAAGATATACAAGCCCGTCAAGCGCTTAGCCTTGCGATCAATCGCCAAGGTATTGCCTCTGGTGTCTTACGTACTCCGGGCGCTGAGATCGACCAACTATTACCCGAGGCAGTCAGTGATTGGTATTTAACTCAATATTCAAAGCCTAATTATGACCAACAAAAAGCGCTGCAATTACTGGCGGATTTAGGTTGGAAAAAAGATCAACAAGGTATGTTAAACCGTGATGGTAAACCTTTTGAATTGACATTGATCACTTATGCCGACAGACCTGAACTCACCAATGTGGCGACAGCACTGCAAGATCAATGGCGTCAGATTGGGGTCAAACTCAATATCAATATTACCAATTCCAGCGCCATTCCAGCCGGCCACCACGATGGTTCACTACAAGTCGCGTTGATGGCTCGTAATTACGGGGTGATTGCCGATCCGCTGGCGGTATTAAGTAATGACTTTGCACCGCAAGGTGGCGATTGGGGAGCGATGAACTGGAGCAATACAGAATTATCATCACTGTTTAACACCCTCAACCTCACCAATGATCAAACTCAATACCACCAGTTAGCTCAACAAGCAGCGCAACACATTCACCAAGGTTACGCTCTAGTGCCGATTGCAAGTTATACCCAACGTATTGGGGTTAATACTCGAATTAAAGGATTCAGCTTCGACCCTTATGAGCGCGATTTTAAACTCAACCAAATGGAGTTTGCGCAATAATGTTGGCTATTTTTTATCAACGATTTCTGCAATTGATTGCGGTGATTTTCTCCGTTGGAGGATTAACGTATTTACTGATGCGCTCTCTGCCTGGTGATATGGCTTATCGCTTAGCGGCGAGCCGTTACGGACAAGATAACGTCAATGCAGAAGCCGCCGAGTTTATTCGTCAGGAACTCAATCTAGACCAAGGCGGTTGGCAGAGTTTCTTCAATTGGCTCATTGACTTAGCACAATTCAATTTTGGCAATTCGTTAGTCAGTGGCGAGCCAGTATTAGCCGTGGTTGAGCATCAGCTCTATCATTCTATGCTGCTCGCTGGGACTGGAATGTTACTTTCAATCTTATTTGCCATTCCACTCGGTCTGCTCAGTGCTCGCTTTCCTCGTGTAGCCAACCCTATTATTTTAGGATTTTCTACCCTATTCCGTTCACTGCCTGTCTTTGTGATCGGACTTGGCTTAATCACACTCTTCGCCATTCATTGGGCTTGGTTTCCGGTGGCAGGTTTTGGCTCAACCGCGCACCTAGTATTGCCAGCACTGACACTGGCGATCAGCTTAGCCGCCACATCAAACCGAATTGTTTACCATTCTGCTGAACGTGTATTTGAATCGCCATTTTATCGCTATGCCAAAACCAAAGGCTTAACGGCGAATACCACTTTTCGACGCCACGGTATCATCAATATCGCGCTTCCGGTTGTGGCTTACTGGGGCGTACAACTAGTGATGGTGTTAGAAGGGGTCGTGATGATTGAATCTCTATTCTCTTGGCCGGGAGTGGGTCATGGTTTAGCTCATGCGATTTTTGCGCGCGATATTCCAGTGATCCAAGGAACCGCCATTTGTCTTGGCGTCTTATTTGTCATCCTCAATACACTCAATGATTTACTCTGCCGTGCGCTCGATCCACGCTCAACCCAAGCAGAAGAGACCAAGCAAGGAGCGTTTGCATCATGATTTCCTCCTCACAAAAGTTAGCACTCGGCCTGCTATCCCTGTTGGTTATGATTGCGGTATTTGGACCTATAATCATTCCCGCCGACCCTAATCAACAAAGCTTGATGAATATTTTATTGCCACCAAGCACGGAACATTGGTTAGGCACCGATCACTATGGCCGCAGTATGTTGAGCCGTTTAGCTCATGCTCTGCGCTTATCTCTTGCCATGGCTGTGATCTGTGTCGTCACATCGGCCACTCTCGGCTGTATTCTGGGTATGATTGCAGGATGGAAAGGTGGCTGGATTGATCGCTTACTTTCTATGCTCGTGAATATTTTATTAGCGCTACCGGCACTCGTCATTGTGCTACTACTCGCCGCCATGATGCCAGGCTCTTTTGCCGCGTTGTATCTTGCCATTTCATTGGTGCAATGGGTGGAATACTTCCAACTGTCTCGCACAACCACACGTAAAGTCATGGCCAGTGAAGCAGTACAAAATTCACGCCTACTTGGCTTTAATCATTGGTACATCATTCGTCGTCATTTATGGCCTGAACTTGCTGCTCCAGTGGCCACCATCGCCTCTTTTGGTGCAGCCAATGCCATTTTATATATGGCTTCTCTAGGGTTTATTTATGTCGGTATTCAACCGCCAACCAGCGAACTTGGCTTAATGATCGTAGAACTATTCCCTTACTACAGCGAAGCACCTTGGTTATTGATTCAACCCATTCTATTGATCGCATTATTAATCATGAGTTTTCACCTACTCACATTTTCACCGACGAACAGGAAGTAAAAGATGACCGCATTTTTAGAGGTGAGAAACCTAACCATCAAACATGGTGAAATCACACTGCTGCATGATCTTTCCTTTGCATTAACCGGTAACGATCCACTTGTGGTATTAGGCCAAACTGGCTCAGGTAAAAGCTTATTACTCAAATTTATAATGGGGACATTAGAGTCAAATCTCGATGTCAGTGGTCAGTTGTTTATTCAAGGCAATCCAGTCACTTGGCAACAACGTCAGTCTTTATGGGGTAAAACTCTGGCTTTGCTACCTCAAGAGCCCTCACAAGCATTGAGCCCATTGATGAAAAGCCAGCAACAGATCAGTGAAGTCTTTCAATTTGTGCAAGGGCAACCCAAGCCACAAGCGCAGCAATCTTCACTGGATTCACTTAACCAATACGGGTTAGGTGCACACAGCCAAAAGCGCCCGTATGAATTATCTGGCGGGATGGCACAACGTCTTGCAATGAGTGTCGCAAGAGCCAATGACAGCGATATTTTCTTAGCCGATGAACCCACAAAAGGCTTAGACGTGAATCGTCGTGATGACATGATTAACCATCTCAAAACTCGTGCTTCTCAAGGTGGCTTGTTAGTAGTGACTCACGATATTGATGTCGCCAAAGGCTTAGCAGGAAGAATGCTGGTGATGAAAAATGGGCATGTAGTTGAACAAGGAGAGACGCTGTCCTTACTATCTAATGCCATACATCCATATACTCGAGATTTAATCGCCGCCGAGCCTGAAAAATGGCAAGCTTCATTTTCAAGTACCACGCCCTCTAACCCGATTTTAAAAGTCGAGAATGTCAGCCTGAAACGAGGTAAGCAGCGCCTATTTAAAGACCTAAGTTTTGAGTTACACGCTGGCGAAGTGATCGGTGTGGTCGGTGACAGCGGTTGTGGTAAAAGCAGCCTAGGTGACGCTATTTTAGGCCAAATAGACATTGAATCTGGCTCGATTGACTATATCGATACGCCAAGCACTAAAACCAAATCAAAAGCGGGATCAAAAGCAAAATGGTTAAAGCTCTTTCAAGATCCGATTGCTTCTTTGCCAAGCCAAACAACGCTCGGTGAATTACTGGATGATCTAGTGAAGTTGCACAAACTCGATAGCAGCCAGATACCACCGATGATGGAAACCCTGCGCTTAAAACCAGACATTTTGCTGCAAAAACCACATCAAGCTTCAGGCGGAGAATTGCAACGATTTGCCATACTCAGAACCTTGTTGCTCAAGCCTGTATTTTTATTTGCCGATGAGCCAACCACTCGTCTTGACCCTATCGTAGCGAAAGAAGTGTCGACGATGTTAGTCACCTTAGCCAAGCAACAAGGGTGTGGCATGTTAATCGTAAGCCATGATCCGCAATTGATTAAGGCGGTATCCGATAAAGTGATTCAGTTATAACAAACCGGTAGCGTTCACCGCGCTACCGGTTTTTATGAGTTCAGTTCATACTTTATGAATAAATTTAGCTAGTTAGCTTGTTGACCGGGGAATTGAATGGAATGATGATGGAAAGGCTATACGGATTTTTTCCGTCTATTAAATTGTTAGGGCAATAGGAGAAAGTATGAAGAATTGGTATTTGTTCGCATTATTGGCAGTTTCTACAAATCTAAGTGCAGAGCCTAGCCGTTCGATTAGTTATTTGATGGAAGATTCGCTTTCAATGTTTGATTGGGGGGTATTTAGAATGGAAAGTTCTATGACAACTATCAAATTCAAAGAATTAGACCTAATTAGTCATTATGGGCGTGCTGACTACGACTGGGATAGCAACCGAATAAACCTAGAAACAGTAGTTTACCCATCTTATAAATCGTTGGAAAAGTTAGGTTCGAAGGCAATTTGTCGACAAGCAATTACTCAAGTGAAAGAGCATTTTGGTTACGGCATAGATGAGGATGACTTAAGAGCGCTATTTGGTATTCCTTCATACTTTAAGCACACTGGCTATGTCAAAAAAAATGTCCCGGAAAGCTTAGGGAAAGACTTAGAAAACGCAACTAAGTTTTCAGTGCAAGTTTATGCAAGTAAATTAGACAAAGCACCTTATAATCAATACCAACACTGTGTTAGCAGTTTCAATGAAAAGGGTGTTATGTACGTTGAGGAATAAATTGCCCTAACAATAATTTAAGAGTGATTCACAACGCTCGGCGCTTTCACTTCAAGCCTGTTTAGTGTTTATGACACAATGCCTTAGGTAGGGAGGTTAGCGTTGTTCACACCTTAATTTGGCATTATCCGCCAAAAATTGGATTTACATCCATACTTTTGTGGAGAATACGGATAATCTCAATATTTTGACTGCCGATCTGACGATAAAATATTAGGTGGCTGCCTTGGGGGAATTTTCTGTATCCATCGCGAACTTCATCACAGGCTTTACCAATGTCAGGGTTTTCGGCTAACTGCCAAAATGAGTCATCAAACTGTTTTAGATAAATATTTCGCTGTTCACGACCCCAGCGTCGAGAGGTAAACAAGGCTATATTTCTTAAATCAGATTTCGCCTTGTTTGTTAACTGAAATGGCCTCATTTTTTCTCTTCGCTATCTAGCTCATTGATAAATGAATCAAGGTCATAATCCGCAACTCCACTTTCTTCACCTTCAACAAGCAATTGGCGTAAAGTGTTCATTTTAGTTTCTTGGGTTTCAAGTAAACGTAAAGCGGAACGAATAACTTCACTTGCAGAGCCATAGCGACCGTTTTGAATTTGACTAGCAATAAAACCGTCAAAATGGTCACCCAAAGTAATGCTAGTGTTCTTAGCCATAACATAGTCCTCAATACCAATAGATACCTAATTATGGTATTGGTAGAACTTGGATGCAAGGCGCATAACAAACATTTAAGCTGTCAAAATACTTCACTTAATCTAATAAAAATGGGCAACGCACTATACGTTGCCCATTTTCAATATTGGTTACCCTAAGATTAAGCAGCCGAACGCAATGAATACTCAACTCTGCGCCAACGAACCACATCTATCAAACAAAACGCCAATAAGCTCAGCCCCATCACAGGCAAAGCGAAGCCTAATAACAGCGCAATCACCACTGTCATCACTTTCATACCCGTTGAAAGTCGTACCCACATTTGAGTGAGTGTTTGCTGAGTATTGGCAGCCATTGGCCTACGTTGCCACCACATTTTATAGCCCCAAACAATCACCAAGCATAAAGCCAATCCAAACGCCGCTAATAACAACTGATTAGGCAAGCCAAACAATACGCCCATGTGCGCATCGATACCCCAGCGGATTAACTTCGCAACCAATGGATATTGAGCAAATTCGGCATGAGCCACAACTGACATCGACATTGGATCGATAGCGACTTCATCCACTTGCGTTGGCCAAGAACGATCAATCTCTTTCACTACCCAAGCCGTTTGTGCATTCGGTGCTGGCACAATTTCGATTTTACCTGCATCAATCCCAAACTGACGTGCGGTGTGCTCGACCTGATTAAACAGCTTCAAATCCGTATTGGCGTGTATATCAGATACCGCTTTCATATCTGACATGCCTTGGTGCTCAGCGTGCAAACCTGAATGTGAACCAGAATTTTGCATCGGGGTTAATTCACGCGGCACTGTCGGTGTTACCCAGCCAATCGCTTGACGCCACTCGGCAATATTGCCCCCCGCCCATTTAGACCAAGTTAAGCCTGTCGCTGAGAAAAACAGTAAGCCTAAGCTGATCCAAATCGCCACTTTGGCATGACGAGATCGTGCTTGTGCAAAACTGCCCGCTTTGGTCTGGCGAGAAAAACTACGGCGTTGTTGCCACCATAAAAACACCCCGCCTAGCGCAGCAATCCACATCCAAGATGCCGCCAATTCACTGTAATATCGACCAACCGGCCCTAGCAATAAATCGGTATGCATAAAATCAATCGCAATACGCAAAGGCAAAACACCACTGGTGCCGTAACTCGCCAGTTCACCTTTGATCTCTAACGTGATCGGGTCAACAAACACGGTGCGGGCACGATAATGATCAATCTCAGGATCGTTAAATAACACGCGAGTGGTTTGCCCTAATGATGGCGCAGGGCGAACAGATTTAATTTCTAACGGGTGGGGTAAAGACTGCTGCGCTGCATGAATTTGATCGCTCAGCAGCTTTGCTTCACCTTGAGTCACACCAGTTAATTGTTGCTTATATACCGCTTGTTCAATTTGCGGTGTCAGCACGTAAAGCGTTCCGGTTAACGCCGCCATAAAAATAAATGGGCCAACAAATAACCCAATGTAGAAGTGCAGCCGTTTAACAAAAGCCGTTAAACTGCCAGCACTTCCAGTTTGTACTGTATCCATTGTTATCTCTCTATTTAAATTAAAAATATCAAATAAATAGAATACTTGGTGGAGCTCTTGGGGTTGGAAATAAAAAAGAAAAGAACTGACCTAAGCGAACTTTCTCAATCGCTAACAAAGCAATGAAGATCAACATCGCGCTAGGCATAATTGCGACAGTGGTTAAGGTCGCAGAAATATTAGCAAGAAGATCACAATAGCCACACCAAGCATGAGCATGATGAACCGAGTGATCTTGTGATTTCGAACTGTGTTGATGTGGTGACGCTTTATGGGTTGATTCAGAAAGAGAATGCGATGAAGCCATCATCACGTGGCTGCTGTGTGTTTTTGACTGCACATAAAACGCCACTGACATAGAAATCAATGGCGCAATATAAATCAGTAAAATCAACGCCACCAGCAAACATTGAATTTTACTGCGTAAGTTAGATTTTATATGCAGTGGGCTAAGCACAGGTTATTAATCACATACAACTAAAAATGATAAGCAAATGTAACACAAAGGTGACCAATCGGTGTTGTTTTGTTTTTTAATAGTGATCGCATCTTGATAATAAATAGCATTCGCCCCGCCCTGACAGTAAAATAAACGCCTTATTCAGGGAGAATTCAATGACCACATCCACACCGCAATCACTATCTAACTTGCCGAAAAGTACCTTATTCGTTTTGTATTTCATCATCTTTTTAGGCTCGGCAGGCTTTTTCATTACCATTCCAGCGTATGTGAATTTATTCTTAACCGATCATTCGTTAGCGATTGCACAAGCCATGCCATTGGAAGAACGCCGAACCTTATTTGGTACCGTGATGTCAGCAGCGCCTTTTATTTCTATGTTCTTTACGCCGTTTATTGCCCGCTTTGCCGACCGTTACAGCCGTAAAACCGTTGCGGCAATATGTTTGATTGTGGCGGCGATTGGTTTTGTTATGCCAATTTACGCCATCATTGTCGGCTCGATTGCATTGCTATTTGCGGGCAATATGATCAACAGTTTAGGTTCAGCCAGTCAGCCGATTGCGCAAGCGATTTTAGCCGACAACAGCGAAGGCAAAACCAAAACCACCTTGATGAGTTTAGTGGCGGTCGTGATGACAGCTGCCATGTCATTTGGCCCGGCATTAGGCAGTAAGTTATCGGCAATGTATGGCCCACAAGCGCCATTTTATGCCTGCTTATTGATTGCAGTCGTGTGCTTTGTTTTACTGCATTTGGTGCGCCTACCTAAACAAACGCCGATTCAGCATGAAAATGTTTTATCCATTGGTGCACCTTTAGCTCGTAGCCAAAAAGGTTTACTGCCATGTTTGGCGATTGTGTTCTTATGCCAAGTCAGCTGGAGCCTGTATTTCCAAAACATCAACTTTATCTTGCCGCAAAAATGGCAGCTTTCAGTTGAAGGCGAATTTTACCAATATTTTATGCTGACGATTGGGATTGTCATGATGGCCTCTTTACTGTTTGTGCCTCGTTTAATATTGGCGAAATTCAGCCTAACCCGAGCGCTGAGAGTGGTGCTGTCTGGCGCAGCCATTGGTATGTTGCTGCTTGCCTTTACCCCAACGCCGGTGACCCATGTGATTGCGATGATTGTGACCTCGGTATTAGTCGCCAGCTCATTCCCGCTCTACATTACCGCTTTATCTGATCGCGCCTCCAATCAAGACCAAGGTTGGGCAATGGCGTTATCGAGCGCGATGGTAGGACTCGCCTGGACGCTAACCGGCTACTTAACGGCGATTATGGTCAATGTAAACTTGATCCTACCAACTTTAGTGGCGGCGGTTGGTTACGTGCTGGCCGTATTGCTAGTGCCTCGCAATCAAACCAAAGTGATGACGGATAACAACGGCAATATTGAGGCAAACGCATGAGTATTGAACATCAGCTTGATGCATTCGAGCAAACCCTCAAGCAGCATGAGTTTCATCCGGTGATTGTGCCGGAACTGCAATTTGGCAAAGGGCTGATTGTCGACCTTTCACCAAGCAGCGAGATCTGGAAAAAGGTCACCGATGAACATGACTTTTCAGCTGAGATAAAACGCCAAGTAGCAGAAACTGGCGCAGTGGTTGAAATCGGCCGCTACGCCGAGCAGCGCATGATTTATCAAGACACCGAGAACTTTGAACATACCGAGTCACGCACTTTGCACATCGGCCTCGATCTTGGTATTCCAGCGGGCAATTCTGTTTTTGCGCCAATACAAGGTGAAGTTGTCGCGTTTGCCAATCGTCAAATACAAGGCGATTACGGCCCGGTGATCATTTTACGCCACCAGCTTGAAGGCCACATTTTCCATACGCTTTATGGCCATTTGGCTACCTCTTCGCTGCAAGATTTATATATTGGAAAAATAATTCAAGCCGGAGAAGCGTTTGCAACCATTGGCACGTATGACGAAAATGGCGGCTGGGCCACGCATCTTCACTTTCAAATCATTCGAGATTTAGGTGAGTATTTAGATGATTACCCAGGCGTAGTCGATCCCAAACAGGCTGACTTTTATCTACGCAACTGCCCAAACCCGAATTGGATATTGGGCAGAAGCGATTTAGCTTGAGCCCTTTATGCCCAAACCGTATGAGCATATAACTCACTGATCTGAACAAAATCACAGAAAGTCTCTGTCCTACCTTTTAATATTAATAAATAACCTAATATCTATTGATAACCTTCGTACTGAAGCGACAGCTCCAATGACTTGGGCTATACAAACTGGGTACACACAATAAAAGGGAAGATGATGACAAACGAATATATTCCACCAAAAGTTTGGACCAACGAACAACAAGGCGGCACTTGGGGGAGCATTAACCGCCCGGAAGCGGGTGCGCGTTTTGAGCGTGAATTGCCAATCGGTGAGCACCCAATTCAACTGTATTCAATGGGCACACCAAACGGCCAAAAAGTCACGATTCTACTTGAAGAACTACTCGCAAAAGGCGTCACTGAAGCCGAATACGATGCATTTCTAATCAAGATTGGCGACAGCGACCAATTCTCATCTGGCTTTGTCGAAGTGAATCCAAATTCCAAGATTCCAGCCATGGTGGATCGCAGCGGTAGTGAGCCAATCAACGTGTTTGAGTCTGGCTCTATCTTGCTGTATTTGGCAGAAAAGTTTGGTCACTTCATCCCGAAAGAGATCGTCGATCGCACTAAAGTGTTGAACTGGTTATTCTGGCTGCAAGGCTCAGCTCCGTATCTTGGTGGCGGCTTTGGTCATTTCTACCACTACGCACCAGAAAAATATGAATACCCAATCAACCGCTTTACCATGGAAGCGAAACGTCAGCTAGACGTACTCGACAAACAACTGGCGAATAACACCTACATTGCTGGTGAAGAGTACAGCATCGCTGACATCGCCATTTGGCCTTGGTATGGCAACTTAGTGCTGCACAATTCATATCAAGCGGCTGAGTTTTTGCAAGTTCAAGATTACAAACACGTACAGCGCTGGGCTAAAACGATTTTAGAGCGCCCTGCCGTACAACGTGGCCGCATCGTCAACAAACCGATGGGCGAACCGTGGGAAGCGATTGAAGAACGCCACAGCGCGGCGGATATCGATAAAGCACTGAGCTTAAAGCCTTAAGAATTCAATCTTAGTGTAAACAACCATCCCCCAATCGCATGGCTGTTGGGGGATTTTTTTAAAATGAATCGATAATAAAAAATCCCCAACCTGAAAAATCAAAGTTAGGGACTTCAATATCATTAAAGTAAGTGCTTACTTCTGCTTAGCTACCTTACAGCAATAATCAATGATTACTTGGTTGCCATCAATCTGTACATTTTGAATTTCACCATCAATACTGATGCGGTTTTGTAAGTAGACGACAGCATTTTCAGGTGCGATTTGATTTTTGAGTGACGGCAAAATGGTATGAGGTTCAATATCGAGTTGCTGAAAAAAACGGCTGATGAAGCTTTTGGTTAGCTCACCTTTACCACGGATCATGTCTGAAAACTCACCGATAGTCATGCCTAAACGTTTTGCCATGTCCATTTGGGTTAAATGACGTTTGGCCTTTTGCGACATCCATAAATTATATAGCGCTTCTCTGTCTTGTTCGGTGTATTCCATTTTGTTTTTGTCCTTGCGTAAGCCCCGTTATATCGAGACTTCTGAGTAATAATCAACTCACTATACGGTGACAAAAACCAGTAAAAACCATGTCATCAAGACGTCAGAGTTTGTTCAGGGAATTTAAAAAGCAGACACAAAAGTGATTAACCTTTCACAAACTTGAATTTTGTCTCACTTCGGGCTTGCAACCACAGGCCACTCGCCTTCATTAAATAGCCAAATAAACCACCAATCAGCAGCGATGGAATCACCAATTGCCAGTTACCATTTGCGGCAAAAGTGGCACAAGCGCCAATGAAGGTGCCAGGAATAAAACTCAGCCAGGATTTCTTGGCTTGAATACACATAAAAAACGACACCAACGCCGTCAACATATAACCAAGAATGTCACTGCCCAGCCATTGTGAACCATGAATGATCACCAACGCCCAAGCCACACCCGCTAGATTGGTTGCCAAACTCACGCCTAGCCCTTTTACACCTTGAATTGGAGAGGCAAAGTAACTCGTACAACCAAGAAAACCCGCCCAAGAAAGTAAACCTAATGAAATGGCTACCCAGCCCCAAATGCCAGACAGTAATCCGGTAGTTAAAGAAATGGCAAATAAAGTCGACATGACGCCTCACAAAGCGATGAAAAAATAAAGGGCAGACTAAGAGAGAGTCGGTATAAAATAAGCCGAATAGATCACAAATTTCATGAAAGGATTTTTCTGATTACATCAAACTGATAACGCAAGCGATTAGCTCACTTCAATAGAATGAATTGCACTCTTACGTTCATCTTGCGTAAATAATGTCATCAATTGAATTACACACGACTTTTAATGCGTTCAAACTGAGTAATAAACACAATCGATGCCATCATAATAGCCGCGCCAAACCATAAGTTTCCAGTCGGCACCCAACCGAACACCAGCCAACCTAAGAAAACATTAAACGGCAATTTTGCCAAATCAAACGGCTGTACAAAAGAAGCATCGGCCACCGCATAAGCCTTAACAATCGCCCACTGCGCCAGTGCTGTTAAAATCCCTGCGCCAATCAACAAACCCCAGACATTCCAACCGGTCGGTGTTGACCATTCTGGCAAAGCTAAAAATAGATTAAACGGCGTCAGTAATAGCAATAAATACACCACCATGGTTGATGGGGAGTCGTTAACCGACATTTTCTTCACCATTAAGGAGTAACACGCCCAGAAAAATGCCGCGCCAACAGGCAATAATGTTGCCCAACTGAAAGCATCAGACCAAGGCTCAAGAATGATCATCGCTCCCGCAAACCCCGCCCAGGTCGCAAGCCATCGTGCCCAACCGACGTTTTCTTTTAATAAAATGCCTGAGCCTACCGTCGCAAATAGTGGTGAGGTCATTAGCAGCGCAATGCCTTGCCAAATCGGCACCGGATACGCCAATGCCCAAAACCACAATTGAATGCCGATGACAGATAAAAACACCCGAAACGCATGCCAACCAAAGTGCTTAGTATAAAGCGAACGGCGAATACCCAAGGTTTTGAGGTACGGCATAATCGCCACCAGCGCAATCCCATATTGCAGCAGTGCCACAGTAGTAGAAGGCAATGAAAAAGTAATACTGATGTACTGGGCAATGCTGTTCACTAAAGCAAAAGATAAGCCTGCAATCAGCATCCAAGTTGCGCCGAGCACAGGAGAATGGTTTGGCATGTCGTGGTTCTCAATAATGGGCAAAAATAAAGGGAAACAAATAATAAAGAGAGGTTATGGAAATTGCTAGTCTATGGGCGGGTTTCGGACGCTTCGCGTTTGGTTTCTCGTATCTAGGTAAAGCGAAGCTAAGAGAATGACAGGTTTTCTAACTTAAAACAGGGCATGAATAAATTGCTCCAGCCTTGTCATCCCGCACATGAGCCTAAGCGAAGAAGATGCGGGATCTGGCTTTCAAGCAAATTGAGCTAACGAGATGGCTAGCTCGATATTGGGTAGAAGTGATTTAGTGACTTTGCTAAATTAGCTTCTGGAGGATTATCTGAAGTATTGCAAAGCTCCTGGTCGATTGCACAAATTCACTTATCTACTGCAACTATAGCCCCTCTGTCCAAAACGCGACGATTTTCGTCAACTTCCATTCAGATATCATTCACATAGTCTTCTAGCATGAACTTTTCTCAACAAAGAAAGGACAAATTAATAATGTTAGAAATGCCATCAAAAAAATACCGAGCAGCTCCTGTTATCAACTTTCCACAGAGAACCTGGCCATCAAATATATTAGACAAAGCCCCTCGCTGGTGCTCAACCGATTTGCGAGATGGTAATCAATCTTTATCTAACCCAATGAATATTGATAAAAAACTGAAGCTCTTTCACCACTTAGTTGAATGCGGATTCAAGGAGATTGAGGTTGCATTCCCATCAGCATCGCAAACGGATTTTGACTTTGTTCGATGTCTGATCGAGAACGAGTTAATTCCAGGTGATGTTACTATTCAGGTGATTACGCAATCCAGATCGGACTTGATTGAGCGAACAATTGATTCTCTAACAGGGGCGTCTAAGGCCATAGTCCATTTGTACAATGCTACAGCTCCATCTTTTAGAGATATTGTTTTTTCTCAGGATAAAATGTCTACTCTAGAACTTGCTGTAAATGGAGCTAAACAGATTAAAGCCTTATGTGAAAAACGACCTGAAACTGAATGGACTCTTGAGTATTCACCAGAAACATTCAATTTTACGGAATCCGAGTTTGCACTTGAAATCTGTGAAGCAGTAGCGTCAGTATGGCAGCCAAGTAAGACACGGCAGCTTATCATTAACCTGCCAACAACCGTTGAATGTAACACTCCTAACGTTTTTGCAGACCAGATTGAACACTTCATAAATACATTTAGTTCATTAGAGCACGTGACAATCAGTGTTCATCCTCATAATGATCGAGGTACAGGTGTTGCTAGTGCCGAACTCGCCATGCTAGCAGGAGCGACTCGGGTCGAAGGTTGTTTATTCGGGAACGGTGAACGTACAGGCAATGTTGACTTGGTCACACTCGCGCTAAACCTTTATTCACAAGGCATTGATCCTAAATTGCGCTTTCATGACATTCGGCATACGGTTGAACTCGTCGAGCAGTGTAACGAAATCCCTGTTCACCCGCGTCATCCATATGCTGGAAGGCTCGTTTTCACCGCCTTTTCGGGCTCTCATCAAGATGCCATTAAAAAAGGATTTTCTTCGTATAGCTCTAAGTTGAAGACCTTCTGGGATATCCCTTATTTGCCGATAGACCCTATGGATTTGGGGTGTAACTATGAAAAAGTGATTCGTGTAAATAGTCAATCAGGTAAGAGTGGTGCCGCATGGTTACTGCAAGAAAACCACGGATTGTTACTGCCTAAAATGCTCCAAGCCGATTTGAGTAAAAAAGTGAAAAGTCATACCGATAGATCGGGATGTGAAATTAATCTTTCGGAATTATGGCAACTATTCAGACAGTCTTATGGTCTAGTGAGTAACCCGACCATAAGCTTGCAGAGCTATCACAGCCAAACAACAGAGATTGGCCAAAAAATTGAAGCCAAAATTCATCACAACAACAAAATGATAGGATGTGTTGGTTCTGGGAATGGTCTAATGTCTGCGTTGCTAAAAGGGTTAATGGAACAATATGGTCTGCAGGTAAATATCGTTGACTATCACGAGCATACTCTCGGTTCACGAACCCAAAGTAAGGCGGCCTGTTATGTGCAGCTACAGTCTGCGATTTCTAACGTGAGCTTTTTTGGCGTCGCAATTGAAGAAGATGCAACAAAAGCGTCTCTACAAGCATTGTTGAATGCCTACTCTAATTCACTACAGACTAACTTAGCGCTTTAATCTTGTTCTAATGGATTAACCATCGGACAATATTCCCTCGGAGACAGCCCCGTTCGACTTTTAAACATCGCGCTAAATGCGCTAGGGCTGTCATATCCAATCGCTAATGCAGCATCTAACACACTGCACCCGCTGGCTAAAAGTTCAGACGCATGTAGTAATCGTTTCTGACGCAGCCACTCTGTGAACGTTAGACCTAGCTCTTGCTGAAACCGACGAGAAACAGTTCTTTCACTTTGGCCCAAATACTTGGCAGCATCTGAAGCTGTCCACGGGTGTGAAAGACGCTCAGATACGTTTTTACAGAGCATGACCAATGCTTCGGTTTTTGGGTTGGGGAGATAAAAATCAATGGGGTTTAGCAAACGTAATTCATCAAGTATTAGTTCAAATATTCGTTCTTCTCGCGTTCCAGCTATCCGAATATCAGGTAGAGATACGGCCTCAACAATTAAACTGGTCAGCAACGACGAAACTTTCGATAGCACACAGGTATTGGGAAGGTCTGCCCTGGCCATAGGATCAACAAAAAGCGTACGAACTCGAACGTCCCCCGTAGTTCTGAGGCTGTGTGAGATACCTGCAGGTATCCATAGCCCTTGATTCGTTGTCACAACCCACGACTCTGATTGTGTATCCACTCGAATAACACCGTTTAAAGCATGTAAAAACTGAGCGCACTGATGAGTATGGGGTGGTTCTACATCCCCATGAGCATAATTGTGTGCATATGCCAGTATTTGAGGGGCCAACGTTTCGTTACAAAACTTCATAAATACTCGAGTAAATCCTTATACTGAATGAAAAAATAATGTAACGAACTTATCCAGAATTATCCAGAAGAAAGATAATCTCTGTTTTTCTACTGAATTGTCCTTTAGACATTTAGCCAGTAGACATATGTCTACAACTAAACTGGTATTAGGTAAATTAGGGCAAACGTCGATACTCAGGAGCGTCGTGAGTGAAGGGTCTGAATTGAAATGGGGCAGAAATAAGTTAACCACATCACCCCTTCCCAACCTCCCTTGGCTTCAAATATTACCGCCAAGATATTTTCATTGGCAAAGGGAGGGAGTTGTTAGAGCGCGCTTTTTGTTTATCTCAAACAACCTCTCACACAAAAAAAAGCGAAGCTACCGTGCTTCGCCTTTAGTGAAAGTTAGAAGTTGTTACTTACTACAACCCCATTCCCTTTTTACCTGCCTCATTAAGCATGTCGAAGGTAAAGCGGCCTTGCCAGTTTTGCTCGTAGTCTTCACGTGGGAAATTGGGCGGTGCCAATACCTTAAGAATTCAACAATAACTGCTTTACACTGGATATTAAAAATTCATCTTGATAGAAGCCTGCTGCAACAGACAGTCCAACAGGTGCGTTATCTATATTTGCTATTGGTATCGATATTTCAGGTAAACGACCAATACCAGAAAATGAAGTGATCGACATTGTTCGGTCATAAAAATCTAGCGCTGTTTCCATATCCTCAAGCGAATGTTTTAATGGTGCAACCGTGGGTACTGTGGGGAACAAAACCAAATCGCCCTTTTTTAGAAACGAGGACATCCGACGAAAATATCGCTCACAAAGCCGGAGAGAATCGCTAACCAACTTGCGTTCAAACTTTCGTACAGTTTCATATTTCATAGCAAAAAATGGGCTAAGTTCTGGAGATTCATTTTCAATCCAATTACCGACAGTGTTTAAGAACTCAAAAGTTTGTAATGGTCTTAATGCATTAACATTAAGCATATCAAGTGTTGCTTCCTCGCCAAGAATATCGCTCAGTGTAATAGAGACCACATCAGCATCAATATTAACCAATAAATTGTTAATGCTATCTTTTATCAGAGCTGATACCTCAGCATCAGAGGTATTAAAGGCATCTTCAAGCAGGTAAATCGTCTCTATTTTTTGTGATACCACGCTTTCACTTTTTAATAGTGTGTGCATAACATCGCCCAATACATCTATATCATTGGCAAAAGCCCCAACCGTACTCGTGCTAGGGACGAAAGGTAAGACACCTGCCTCCGATATTCGATGCATAGTTGGTCGCATGGCATAAACGCCACACAAACTTGCAGGTACTCGGATTGAACCTGCTGAATCGGTTCCAATGGCAAAATCAACTAAACCGCACGCAACAGCAGAAGCCGAACCACTCGATGAGCCTCCCGGTATTCTATCTGGCACTTTGGGGTTGATAGGCGTTCCAAAAAAGAAATTTTCGCCATCTAAACTATAAGTAAATTCATCTGATACTGCCTTCCCTAAACAGGTTGCCCCAGCGCCTAATAGCTGATCGACACACAAAGCGTTATAAATGGCAGCCTTATGTTTATGTTGCCAAGATGGGCTCCCATAAGAGGTTTTATACTGAGCAATATCAATATTGTCTTTAACGGCAAATGTAAGCCCATTAAGTGACCCGTTGCTATATGGTTCTATCGTGAAGGTTTCAACAAATGCGCCAGAGGATAAAAAGTTATACATAGGAGTTCCTATCTTTATAATTGTAAGGCTTTGAAGATGATTCGCTTTATAAATTTGAGTGATTAAAATCGTAGGTCAAAACACTTTGTCTGGAATAACAATCACCCCCAACTGCTCCAAAATCTGCTCTTGTTGCCATGAACAAATTTTCACGCCAGTTAAATCCACTTTACGAGGTTCTAAGCCATTTAATTCTGAATGAGTGAGATCACACCCCTGAATTCTGCATTGCTCCCAAAAGTCATCAGAAAATGATCCCCTACTTAAGTCTGACTCTTTAAAAGAGGCCCCTTGCAGGCTCGCTCCTACCCATTTATTTTCAAATAAATCACACTTTTCAAGGCATTGCTTATCAAAATTAGCATAAGACAAATTACAACCCGTAATGTAAGCAGAGCAAAAATACATTTTGTTAGAAACATGATTTACAAAGTTTGCCTGTGAGAAATTAGCACCTTTTAGATCGCATTCTCTTAACTCAAGACCAAAACAGTTTGCCCCTTGGAAATTCGCCATTGAAAGCATGCAATTCATAAATGAAGCATCTCGTAGGTCTGCATAGATAAAATTACATCCTTCAAAATCATTCGATTCAATAAATGTACAACCCATGAATTTAGCATCACGTAAATTCACTCGATTAAAATTACAACCAAAAAATTTACAGTGAGAAAAGTGATGAGAGCTCAAATCTTGGCCGGAAAAATCAATTTGATCGTACGTTTTATGGGAATAATTCAATGTTATAACCTCTTGATTAATTTAAATTAAGACTAACATTTACAGCCATCTTAGCAACAAAATAAACCCATATAAAAACAAACAGTTATATGCCACCTAAATAGCCAAAATAAGGCACCTAACAGCACCTATAAGGCAAGAGAAATGAGATCAACCCATGCGGCAGGCTAGAAAAAAGTTTCACGCTGAATGAGGCCAAATAGAGCCGAGAAATTAGAGAGAGTTATATGATTTATGGAATATAAAACTTACTTGACGATTTATGAGCGTATTTGGAAATGTAAGTTGTTTTAGGGCAGCAATATGATCTGCACATCAACCCTCCCCACCCCTCCCTTGGCTTCAAATATTACTGCCAAGCTATTTTCACAGGTAAAGGGAGGGAGTTATTCGAAATCGCTTTCTGTTTATCTCAAACAATATCTCTCACACAAAAAAGCGAAGCTACCGTGCTTCGCCTTTAGTGAAAGTTAGAAGTTGTTACTTACTTCAACCCCATGCCCTTTTTACCTGCCTCATTAAGCATGTCGAAGGTAAAGCGGCCTTGCCAGTTTTTCTCGTAGTCTTCTCGTGGGAAATCTGGTGGCGACAGCCCTTCTTTTAATGCGCTTTGGATTTCAACCGCGTACTGTTTGTTTTTCTCACACATAGGCGCAGCAGGGATGTACATCACATTGCCCCAGCCTTGTTGGTCTTGCACGGGGGCAACGGAGTGAATGAGATCGCAGTGCCACCACACAGAATCCCCGGCTTTCATTTCAGGAATGCTGCATAAGCCTTTAATAAGGTGCGGATGCCATTGCTCTGAAATCGGCAATACATGGCCGGATGCAACGCCGCAGAGTTCATCTTCTGGCACATCATCTAACAATGGACGCAGTAAAATGTACGCCATCGCTTCCGGTACAGGCACCACATGCAACAAGCCTTGATTTAATGCCATATCCGATAACGCTGTCCAGCCTTGGAAAGTACGAAATACTGAACATTTGGTGGTGCTGCCAACGGTGTATTCATTCACATCTGGTCGGTGCGCCGCATCCCACGGGTCGTATTGGTCAAATTGATTGGTGAAGATCTTTTCAAATACTTTTTGATAAGCCGGTAGCAACCAACGCTCTAACGCTCCGGAATCCGTATGTGCACCAAGTCCGTTAGAGTTGGTGCCCGGCAAGCGACGGCGAATGCGGTCTGGATAGATAATGCTGACTTCCGGATCAAAATGCTGACCTTCGTTGGTTTCAAATTTCCATAGGCGATTTAAGAAAGATTGAATTGAAGCAATCTGAGAACTTTGACGAGCCTCCATTTGTGCTTTAGACCAATAAATCGGGAAGATTTCCGGTTTAGAAGCGACAAGCGTGCCAAAGAAGTTATCACCCGGGCCGCCGTAAATGTTGTCGAAATCATTGCTATCTAAGTAATCGAGCATCGACTGATCCATCGCGACAGCTTCTTCACGATCAAAAGTTTGACGTACCACCAAACAGCCGCGGCGTTTGATTTGTGCAATCAACTCAGGCGAAATATTGCCTTGCTGTAAATCGGCTTGGCTTATTTCTGGCCATGCGCTGCCCGTCTCTTGCTCTTGTTTACGCGCGGCGGCCAGTTCGGTTTCAATTTTATCGCACACTTGCTTGAACAGCGCATCGACATCGCCAATCTGCGCTTTCAGTGCCCGCTTCATCGCCACAATATTGCTTTTATAATCGCTAGGAAGTTCTTTAGAGGTAAATGACGCTGACATAATGCTGCTCTCCTGATGTGTGATCTTGTTATCGTTAACAAGCCAATAAGCTTCAAATGAAAGTTAATATTGCATCATAAGAAAGTCAAATATAAGGTTAACATCATGATCACATTTTTGAGGTCTACATTCATCCTTAGAAAGATCGATATTGTGGTGATTAATCCCATAATTGGTGTGAGTAATCACAATACCGGTCAATTACAATTTAGCTTTCACTTAAGTTTCATTTGAAGACAAAAAGAGGTACTATTCGGTATCTCTTTTTTATTATTGGACGACATCATGAACCCAAGACACAGCCAAATCATCCAAATGGTTAACGAACAGAAACGTGTTCAAGTGGCCGATTTATCTGAAAAAATAGGCGTGTCAGGCGTAACCATTCGTCAAGATTTGAATTACCTTGAAAGTGAAGGTCATTTGAAACGGGTACATGGCGCAGCCGTCGCGCTGCAAAGCGATGATATTGATAGCCGTTTGACCGTCAGCTTTGAAATCAAACAAGCGCTCGCCAACAAAGCCGCGGATTTAGTCGCGCCGAATGAAACGGTATTAATTGAAGGCGGCAGCGCCAATGCATTACTTGCAAGAACACTCGCAGAGCGTGGCGATGTCACCATCATTACGCCTTCAGCTTATATTGCGCATTTATTGAAAAACACGTCTGCCAGCATCATTCTGCTTGGCGGGGTGTATCAACATCAAGGCGAAAGCTTGGTTGGCCCTTTAACTAAGTTGTGTATTGAACACATTCACTTTAGCACTGCATTTTTAGGTGTTGATGGCTACCATCCAGATACAGGCTTCACCAGCCGTGACATGATGCGCGCCGATATCGCCTCTAGCATTCTAGCCAAACAACGCCGCAATATCGTGCTCACCGATTCAAGCAAATTCGGTCAAATCTTTCCATCGACCATAGGAAAAACTGACCAAATTTCGATTGTTCTCACCGATACTCAAGCCGATATTGAACAGCTTGATTCACTACGCAATAGAGGCGTTGAAGTAATTTTGGGCTAACAGAATCACTGCTCCGTAAACCAACTCGGCACCATCACATTGAGCGATCTAGGTTGTACTCGAATAGACAGTTTTTCTGTTTCGTACAACTCTCCATCAATCACATATTTAAACGCGGTTTCGCTGGTGACGGTCACTTCTTTGGCTTGCTTATGCACAAATCCCAGTGGCTCCGCTGTCGGTAAAAACTTCGACAAGGCAAGCTCTGATAATGACAACAAACGACCGGTCACACTTTCATGGCAAGGCAAATAAGTGATGTCCATAATCCCATCTTGTAAATCCGGCTCACCACCACCTTGAGCTAATAAGGTGGTAAAAGGTGCGGCATTAGCAATCACTAAGCTGCTTACTTCTAACTGTTTTGGTGGCTGTTTATCTAGGCTGACTTCAACATGCAAGGTTTCATTATTGGCAATCGCACCCCATAAACCTTTTAGGTAAGCCAATTGACCATCATTGTTTTTCTCTTCACGCTCCGCATATTCAATCATTTGCTGCTCAAAACCGATTCCCGCCACCAGCAACATAAGATCTTGATTACAACGGGCGGTATCTATTTGCGTTACTTCACCATCTAAAATCGCGCCACAAGCGGTTTCAACCGGAATGATTTTGTTTTCAATACCATACAACACATGACACAGCGCATTGGCGGTACCTAAAGGCAAAATACCTAGAACGATATCGGTATGAACGATTTGGCTAGCCACTTCGGTTACGGTGCCATCTCCACCGCCTGCCACAATCAATGAGGCACCGGAATTCACCGCTTCTTTAGCCAGTTCTGTGGCTGAAATATCAGGTGTCGTTTCTCGCACTTCGACTTGATATTTGGCTTTAAATTTTTCCAAAATCTCGTCTTTATAAGTGCCCCATTTCCCGCCACCAGATACCGGATTGACGATCATCCACACCGTTTGCTCTGATTCGAATGCTTTTTGTTTATGCAATTGTTGTAGCATCGCCATTTGCTCCTTATTCAAATTTGCGGTTGAACGTATGGTTTGAATCTTTTTCATGACATCTTCGATACTCATTCTCGGATAACGACGTAGCAAATAAGCCGCTAATACAAATACCGATCGACCCCGCCCTAACGCACAATGCACCACCACTTTTTTAGAATCTGCAAGTTGCACATCCATCCAGTCTAAGGCTTTTAGTAACTTACGCTTCGATGGCACTTTATGATCGAGTACTGGCAAGTTGAAATAATCAAAATCGCGCTTCGCTTTGCCACTTTGCAAACCGTGAAACTCTGCGGTGATGTCCAAAATGCTAGTAATGCCTTGCGCTTTAAGCTCTTTCAAATCTTTTGTAAACAAGCGACGAGCCAAGTATAGCTGTGGATCAATACGTTGAATGGGGGCAACAGAATCATGGGTACGCGCCCAATAATTGTAGTAATGCGCGCCAATGAGAAAAGGGGCAAGCACCAATTGAATACCATTGGGGATCACCCCATTCGGCTTTTTACGGAATAAATGCGGAAAGTTACACCAATACGCAATACTCACCACAGATAATGACAACGCAATCCAAGCCAGTGGCAATGACAACCAGAAGCTCGGGCACAATAATGCCAACACGTAAAACAAGACACTTCCTGCGGTATAATATTTCGCTACTAGCATGTTCACCTCACATTTTTTCATTCCTTTCTATTACTTAACCATACCTATTCGCGAAGAATCAACGTATTACTCTCATATTGCCCGACTTAAGTAACCATTTTTTCAGATAGATAAACTGAAAATTGAAAAGAATTAGAACAAAAACCCTATCCCATATAATAATAATGGTTAATTACAAATAGCCGCTAAAAGCTCGAATTTCGAACATCAATTTTTTTTATCGTAACTACAAATTTATTCTTATTTACACCTGAAAAAATCACATTATTATCGCCCTGTTCTTCGCAAGAAAGTACCAACCACTACACTCAACTGTTCACATTTACAGTGTAAACAGCCTAATTTAGTGTCGCTATTCGTTAACGCAAGGTTAATGGGCGCAGGTTGCAAATCTACGAGTTTGGATATTTTTCCTTTCATACGTCCGAACTCAGAAAACGTCATATTGAAACTTAGATTAATCACATCAATCGAACTTATTCTTTCGATTGATATAAATTTCAACCTGACTCAAATCAGTTCAAACCCGAAGGCTCCAATCAGAAGGAATAACTGGCTATAAGCTAGGTTGATGGGCAATACATTAAGATCATTTGATCGATATTATTTGGGACCTTGACATGTCTTTTAAAAATACTGTGTTCGCTGCATCAATGACAGTAACGACTTTGTTGTCGTCTGCGGCGCTATTAACTTCAAACAACGTTTACGCTCAAGATGGGCAAGTTCTTCATGTTTATAACTGGAGCAGCTACATCGCGCCTAACACTATTTCTGACTTCGAAAAAGAAACCGGCATCAAAGTGGTGTACGACGTATTCGACAGCAACGAAGTGTTGGAAGCAAAACTACTTGCAGGCCGTTCTGGTTATGACGTGGTAGTGCCATCGAATAACTTTCTTGCTAAACAAATTCGTGCTGGTGTTTTCCAAAAATTAGACCGTTCTCAACTGCCTAACTGGAAAAACCTAAGCCCAGAATTATTGAGTGCGTTATCGCCAAGTGATCCTGATAACCAATACGCGATCCCATATTTATGGGGCACGATTGGCTTTGCTTACAACGTCGATAAAGTACAAAAAGCGCTAGGCGATGATATGCCGGTTGATTCATGGGATTTGGTATTTAACCCACAATACACAGAGAAACTAAAAAGCTGTGGCATCTCGTTCTTAGATTCACCGACCGAAATGCTACCTGCGGCGCTGAACTATTTAGGTTTGGATACGGGTTCTGAAAAACCAGAAGACATTAAACAAGCGGACGCGTTATTCATGTCGATTCGTCAAGATGTGACTTACTTCCATTCGTCTAAATACATTTCTGATTTAGCGAACGGTGACACTTGTGTGGCTGTCGGTTATTCAAACGATTTATTCATTGCTAAAGATCGCGCTATCGAAGCGAACAATGGCAACAAAATTGAATACGTGATCCCGAAAGAAGGGGCGGGTAGTTACTTTGACATGATGGCGATTCCTGCTGACGCACAAAACGTGAAAGCAGCACATCAGTTCTTGAACTACTTAATGAAGCCAGAAGTGATTGCCAATATCACTAATGAAATCAACGCTGCTAATGGTAACCAAGCGGCAACACCGTTTGTAAATGAAGATATTCGCAATAATGCGGGCATCTACCCAGACGAAGCAACGTTGAAAAATATTTATACCATTCGTGATCTTCCAGCCAAAGTACAACGTGTTATGACTCGTACTTGGACCAAGATTAAAACTGGTCGATAACGCTGTAAGCACATACTTGAGTTTAAGTGTGATTAAGGCGTCCAAACTAGGGCGCCTTTTTATATGAAGAATAATTTAAAGAGAGTTTCACATGGTCATCACTTCTAGCGCCTACAAAAAAGCTTTAGAGCGTCAATCCAAACCAAAAGAAATCTTGGTGAAAATTGATCGCGTCAGTAAGCAATTCGATGACACGCTTGCCGTGGATAACGTTTCCCTCACCATTAACAAAGGGGAAATTTTCTCTTTGTTGGGCGGTTCTGGTTCAGGTAAGTCGACCCTGCTACGTATGTTAGCGGGCTTTGAGAAACCAACCGAAGGTCGAATTATTCTCGATGGTGTGGACATCACTGACATGGCGCCGTATGACCGCCCTATCAACATGATGTTCCAGTCTTACGCGCTGTTTCCACACATGACGGTGGAACAAAACATTGCGTTTGGCTTGAAACAAGATTCGTTGCCTAAAGATGAAATCAAAGAGCGCGTCGATGAAATGCTGAGACTGGTGCACATGACGCAATACGCAAAACGTAAGCCACACCAACTTTCAGGTGGTCAACGTCAGCGTGTGGCATTGGCACGCTCTTTAGCAAAGCGTCCAAAGCTGTTGTTGTTAGATGAACCTATGGGTGCACTTGATAAAAAACTGCGCTCTCAAATGCAATTGGAGCTGGTCGAAATCATTGAGCGTGTCGGCGTAACTTGCGTGATGGTAACGCACGATCAAGAAGAAGCGATGACTATGTCGCAACGTGTCGCGATCATGCACCTAGGCTGTATTGAGCAAATTGGTAGCCCGATGGATATTTACGAAACGCCGGTTAACCGCTTGGTGTGTGAATTTATCGGTAACGTGAACTTATTTGATGGCATGCTGGTGGAAGATGACCTCGATCACGCCACTATTGCTTGTGTGGATTTACCGCAGCCAATTTATGTCGGTCACGGTATCAGTACCCAAGCGGAAAACAAACGGGTGACTTACGCATTGCGCCCTGAGAAATTGCTGATCAGTACCACTCTGCCTGATGATTTGGAACATCCAGAGTTTAACTGGACCACCGGCAAGGTATATGACATTGCGTATTTAGGTGGTTCTTCGGTGTATCACATCCAATTGCCATCAGGAAAAATTGTGCAGGCGTTTATTGCCAACGCAGTTCGCCACGTAAAACGCCCAACTTGGGAAGATGACGTGTTCCTATATTGGGAAGACGACAGCGGCGTTGTATTGCAGTAAGTGGGCTTTTGACAGTGAATGACTCTTTGAATATGAGTGGTAAGAGTATGAATCCATCCAGCGTGAATCCAGTGGGCTCAACAGCGAAGGTTGAAAAACCGGCTCAAAGCTTATGCAAAACTTGGCAGTTGGACAAAAAAATTGGCCGTAAACTGGTGATCGGTGTTCCTTTCTTTTGGCTGCTGATCTTCTTCTTACTGCCGTTTGTGATTGTATTGAAAATCAGTTTTTCGATGGCGGATGTGGCGATCCCCCCCTACACCGAGCTAGTCAGTTGGGCGGATGATCAAATCACCATTTTGCTGAATATGGCGAACTACATGCTACTAGGCGAAGATGATTTGTATCTCGCCGCGTATCTAAGCTCGCTAAAAATGGCGTTCATCAGCACTTTGGCCTGTTTGTTGATTGGTTACCCGATGGCGTACGCGATTGCACGCGCTAAGAAAGAAACACAAACCATTTTGTTGCTGCTGATCATGATGCCAACGTGGACGGCGATTTTGATCCGTGTATACGCGTGGATGGGCATTTTAAGCAATAACGGCTTATTGAATGGATTCTTATTGCAAATGGGCGTGATTGATTCACCACTGCACATTTTGAATACCGACTTAGCCGTGTATATCGGTATTGTGTATTCCTATTTGCCATTTATGGTGTTGCCACTGTACGCCAACTTGTCAAAGCACGATCAAAGTTTGTTAGAAGCCGCGTCAGACCTAGGTTGTCGTAATGTTTCAACTTTCTGGCAGATCACAGTACCACTATCAAAAGGCGGCATTATTGCGGGCTGCATGTTGGTGTTTATTCCGGTGGTGGGTGAGTTTGTGATCCCAGAACTGTTAGGCGGCCCAGATACCTTAATGATTGGTAAAGTGTTGTGGCAAGAGTTCTTTAATAACCGTGATTGGCCGGTTGCTGCGGCATTGGCTGTGGTGATGTTGGCAATACTGATGATCCCAATTATTTTCTTTAACCGTACTCAAGCAAAAGAATTACAAGGTAAATAAGGAAGCAATATGAAACGTTTTGGCTTCGCAAATACCATGCTGGTGTTGGGCTTAGTGTTTATCTACCTACCGCTTGTGATCATGGTGATTTACTCATTCAACGCATCCAAACTGGTGACGGTTTGGGGCGGTTGGTCGACCCATTGGTATGGCTCATTATGGGAAAACACCCAGCTAATGGGCTCGGTATTTCGCTCGTTGCAAATTGCTTTCTACACCGCAATTTCATCGGTCGCACTGGGCACCATGGCCGCGTTCGTTTTAACTCGCATTCCACGCTTTCATGGTAAAGCCTTGCTAGGTGGCATGGTCACTGCGCCACTGGTTATGCCTGAAGTGATCACCGGTTTGTCATTGCTGCTTTTATTTGTGGCGATGAACAACCTGATTGGCTGGCCGGTAGAACGCGGCATGATAACCATTTGGATTGCACATACGACATTTACCAGCTCTTATGTGGCGATTTTGGTGTCTTCTCGCTTGCGTGAGCTCGACATTTCAATGGAAGAAGCGGCGATGGATTTGGGCGCAAAACCTTGGAAAGTGTTTATGCAAATTACGATTCCAATGATTGCGCCATCATTAGTGGCTGGTGGCATGATGGCGTTTGCCCTATCCTTGGATGACTTAGTGTTAGCCAGCTTTGTGGCGGGCCCAGGGTCGACCACGTTACCGATGGAAATCTTCTCGTCGGTGCGCTTGGGCGTCAAACCTGAAATCAACGCGATTGCGAGCTTAATTTTATTGTGTGTATCTCTGTTTACTTTCACCATGTGGTTCATCATGGCAAGAGCAGAAAAGCGCCGTAAGAAAGAGATTTACCAAAGCAAAAAGAGCTTGTCTTTAGCGTAACGACCACAAAAAAGCTGTATTGATGAGAGTCAATACAGCTTTTCTTTTATGCCTAAGTGAACTCTGATTTAGCACTCGCGCATTAAAGTTGAAATTCACCCATGCGCTCTGGCTGATAGGTAATTTTCATAATTTTGACGATCAAATTGCCACCACCTGGTTTCGGCCACTCAATTTCATCTCCAACAGAAAGACCGAGTAATGCACTGCCAACAGGCGCAAGAATTGAAATCGTTTTTCCATCACCATCAACATCTTTTGGATACACTAGAGTGAGTTCAAAATCCTTATTGGTCGACTCGACACGAAACTGAACGGTTGAATTCATAGTAACAATTGTTGCTGGAATTTCATTTGGCTCAACAACAACCGCACGCTTGAGCTCTTTTTCTAACTCAGTAACGCCAGGAACACTACCCCTCGGTATAGATTCAAGTAAATCATATAACCGATCTAAATCTAATGAAGAAATCATTATCTCAGGTCTAAGCTTCATATTTTTCTCACTGACTTCTTGTTTTTCAATTCATCCCAATTTAGTCATTCACTGTGAATAACCAAATATAATCCGTACATCTTAATCCAATTCATCTAACATAAATTCACTAGATATCTCATTCTCAATTAATATTTGTAAGGCTTTGAAACAAAAGAGCTTACCAAAAACATAACCGTAAAATACCGTTAACAATAAACGTTGTTCAATTGCAAATAAACACGATAATTCAACGTCATTTTTGTGATATTTAGGGCATTCATACCGCAAAAGAAAATCGAAATGATCCAACGAAAATTGATTTTGTTACTAGACTTAAAAATAGGAACAAACGGCTTTGCCTATTGTCATAAAGTTTGTTAGCTTGAACTTGCAGTGAGGGATTGGAGAATCAAAGCATTCTAGTATTTATGACTCTCCATCTGTCATCTAGGGATAGAAAATCCGCATTTCGCCTTGCAGTTTAAGGCGCGTCAACAGAAGGTATTGTGTATGAAAGTAAACATCCAAACGCATCATGTTTCTCTTAGTGAAGAATCACGTAAAGAGATTGAAGGAAAATTCGATAAAATATCTTCGCACTTCCCCGACTTGATCAGTTGCGACATCATCATCACCAAGCAACACAATGAACATCAGGTAGAAACCTTCACGAATTACGAAGGTGTTCGAATCTCAGCTAAGGCGGAAGACAAAATCATGTACCCTGCGATCAGCGCAGCCGTGAAGAAACTCGAAACCGGACTAAAAAACAGAAAAGGACAACTCAAAGCAGAATTACACGCGACACCAACCAGCACTAAGCCAGAGATTGCCTCTGACATCATTCAAGAAATGAAGCTCGTTGATTAGTAGTTTCAAAAAATAGATATAACAACGGGCTCAATTGAGCCCGTTTTTTATTTTTAAGATTGGCTATACCTGTCAAGCTAAGACTAACTACAATAGTTACACCACTGGCTTAACACGCTGAAATCGAAATACTGCCATTGCCACAACCACAATACCGACCATTGTCATCATGCTAAGCTGCTCACCAAAAATCAGATAGTCAAATAAAATAGCCAGCAACGGAATGCAGTAAAAGAGCATGCTGACTTGACTCGCGCTACCACGTTTTAACATGAACAACAGCAACATCACCGCGCCAACTGAGACAATGATACTCATCCAGAATAATGACAAGAACATTTCCTGAGTCCAGGTCACTTGCCAATCCGTCACTAACGCCACCAAGCTGAACAGGATTAAAGTAAATAAATTTTGATACACCACCATGCTCTCAATATTCATGTTGATGCCTTTTTGTTTAACGGTGCCAAAGGTAAGCGAAATCAAGGCAAAGAACGCGAATAGCAGGCCAATAGTATGGGTCATGTCGACGGCTTTTGCTCCAGAAACGGCAATGCAGAGTCCAACAAAGCCTAAAGCTAATAATCCATAACCCTGCTTAGATAACTTCTCTTTGGCTAAAAATGGAGTAATAAGTGGTTGAAACCCTAACACCATAGTGACAAGTCCCGGAGAGATCCCGGCATCAATGGATAAAATATAAGTACTTAAATAGGCAAATTGCAGAAAGAAGCCCACTTTCAAGACCGCGATAATGTCACTTTTACTATGCCGAAACAGTTCATACTTTAATTTGGGACGCACTAGCATCAACACAGCAGTAGAAAAGAAAAAAGTCAGGCAAGCCCGCAAGAATAAAAATGTCCACGGAGAGGCATCCACCAGCCCCATTTTGACCATGACGGCCCCACTACTCCACATCAGCAAAAATAGCACAGGAGCCATAGCTTCAAATCGGTTGTCAGGTTTTAAAGTATCAATATTCTGCATTGTGCCTCCCTACATTAATATGCTTTGAAGGCTCAGTATATAAACTCAATATATCGAAAATGTGCCGAACAGACGGTGTTCATCACCAATTAGATGGTTTTGATTAGGAATTAACGATAGGACTTCGGAGATTGGCCAAAGAATTGGGTAAAACGACGAGAAAATGCCGATGGATTATCAAACCCCACTTTTTCACCAATGATATGAACCGGTAAATCGGTATGAGTAAGTAAGGCTTTGGCTTTTTGCATTCTCAGTTGCAGCACAAACTGTTGACTGGTAATGCCTAAATTGGCCTTAAACACTGCTTTAAATTGGGTTGGACTCAAGTAAGCCATGTTAGCCAAACGCTCAACAGACCAATTCTGTTTTATATCTTGCTGTATTTCACTGACCACTTTAGCAATACGAGCATCGATTTTGGCATGTTCACCTTGCTGTTCGAGTAGCTGTAGCAGCATCTCACACATCGAGGTTTCGATATGCGCATGTGTATTGGTCATGAGCTGCAAACCAACAAACTGAACATACGCGGTGGTAGCTGGTGCAAGTAAAAACTTAGTAATGGCTGGAGAAGATAAATTACTTGGCAATTGATTCAGGTCAGCCACTAAAAATCGGGCCGATTCATCTGCCGCGAATGCATGATCTTGTCCAGCATGCACAACAATGGCATCGCCGACGCTAACTTTGCCATCAAAAGCACCAACCTGCATGACAATTGAGCCCTGCAATGGCAACACAATTTGGTGATAGTCGTGCTGATGATGTCGAGATTGACTTCTATATGAACGAATCGATAAGCGATTAACAATCATGCGCGTGCAATATCACTTTTTCATTAAGTCTTTCAAATTGGCAAACGGGTTATGGGTTGCACCTTTGTGGTCATCTTCTTTGGGTGTTGAATCCGTACCATACAAATCATGCTCTAAATATTTTGAGTGCTCATGATCGTGGCAATATAAACACAGTAATTCCCAGTTGCTGCCGTCTTCTGGGTTGTTGGTATGGTCGTGATCGCGGTGGTGTACCGTTAATTCACGCAAATTTGAATAGACAAATTCTCGCGCACATTTACCGCATACCCACGGATACAATTTCAATGCTTTTTCACGATAACCGCTTTCTTTACGCGCATAACTGGCGCTAGTACCATAAAAATCCGATGCCATTGCTCTTACCTATTTGTTTTTTGATTTCTTGATTTCTTGATTTCTTGATTTCTTGATTTCTTGATTTCTTTAATTAATACAATATTTACACTGTAAAGTGAAACTCAAAAATCATTAATCTGGGATGGTAATGATCCCAAGATTTTCTAACAGCATTTCTTGTTGCCAATGCTCGATGCTCGATGCTCGATGCTCGATGCTCGAGAAGATGATAAGTACGATTTCGATAGAAACAAAAAAGCCGCAACAAGTGCGGCTTTTTCTTAATTCGGTGTCAGTACTGAATTATAGTACTTCAACGTTTGCAGCTTGAGGACCTTTTTGGCCTTGCTCAACTTCAAACGCTACTTTTTGGCCTTCAGCTAGAGTGCGGAAACCTTCACCTGTGATTGCACGGAAGTGAACGAATACGTCTGCGCCGCCATTCTCTTGAGTGATGAAACCGAAACCTTTCTCTTCGTTAAACCACTTAACTGTACCAGTTGTCTTAGACATGGGTAAATCCTATCAATATTTTTTACTAATCAATTACGCTTGTTGCGTGTTATAGCCGGGAATAGAGTTACTTAAGTGAGGGTACTTACAAAGGAAACACTTCATGACACTTAACTGGTATAGCTGGTGTAGCGAAGACTTCTAAAGCAGATTTCAAATAAATAGGTCCGTTTCAGGCCGTGTTTAAAGATACTCGGGTTTTTCAGCATTGTATAGGTATATTTTGAAAAACTTGATCTAAGTTGTTTAAATTCATTTCAAAGCGGTTTAAATGTCTAATTTCATAAAGAAATCGTTTTGCTGCCTTAAAATAGCGTCTAAAAAAGCCCTTACTGCTTTCACAATAAGGGCTCAAAATTAATGAGTGTAAGTAACTCTGATTAGTCTAACTCTTCCAACTGACGCTGGTACTTCTTGTATTGTTGGGTCACTTCTTGGCTAGGACCGCCAGTCACAATACTCACCAATACAATCGCGATAGTTGAGAAAATCACCCCTGGGACAATTTCATACACATCGAAGATACCGCCCGTTAGCTGTTTCCAGATAACAATGGTCGCACCACCAATCACAATACCAGCCAATGCGCCGTTGCGGTTCATCTTCGACCAGTAAAGGCTAAGTACAATCGCTGGACCAAATGCCGCACCAAAACCAGCCCATGCGTAAGAAACCAGCCCTAGTACCGAACTATCCGGGTTCATTGCAAGAACCAGTGCCAACACAGAAACACCAATCACGGCAATACGACCAACCACAACCACTTGCTCTGGCGTTGCGTCTTTCTTAAACACTTGCTTGTAGAAGTCTTCCGCTAATGCTGATGATGATACAAGAAGCTGTGAATCCGCTGTACTCATGATCGCCGCTAGAATAGCCGCCAACAAAATACCCGCCATCACAGGGTGGAAAATCGCATTCACCAGAATCATGAAGATTTTCTCACCATCTTCAATATTCAGTGTTGGGTGACTATTCACGTAGATAAGCCCAACGAGGCCAACCATAATCGCCCCTGCCATTGAAAGCGCAGTCCAACCCACCGCGATACGACGTGCCGTGGTTAAATCTTTATTGCTACGAGTCGCTTTAAAGCGCGCCAGAATATGTGGCTGGCCAAAGTAACCTAAGCCCCAAGCGACAAGTGAAATGATGGCTATTGCACTTAAAGGTTCGCCTGTAGCGTTGGTCCAGACATCCAGTAAGTTTGGATTGATATTGGTGATATCAACATTCACTTGGCTGAAACCACCCGTCATTGCCGCAATAGGCACAATAAGCAAAGCGGCCGCCATTAGTAAACCTTGCACCAAGTCCGTCCAAGCTACCGCTAAGAAACCACCAAACAAGGTATAAGAAATCACACAAACCGCGCCAATCACAACCGCAATTTTGTAATCTAAGCCGAATACGGTTTCAAACAATTTCCCGCCGGCGACTAGGCCAGAACTGGTGTAGAACAAGAAGAAAAGTAAAATGAAGAAAGCGGAAATGGTTTGGATCAGTTTCGAATTATCTAAGAAACGTCGTGATAGGAAATCCGGAATGGTGATCGCATCAGTGGTAATACTGTAAGTGCGAAGACGTTTTGCACTGACAAGCCAGTTCAGCCAAGTACCGACCAACAAACCGCCACAAATCCAAGTCGCTTCTAAGCCAGAGGCATAAGCATAGCCTGGGACACCAAGCAGTAACCAGCCACTCATATCTGACGCACCAGCGGAAAGTGCGGCTGGCCATGGGCCTAGAGTTCGACCACCAAGAAAGTAGTCGCTCGAGTTAGAGGTACGTTTATACGCATAATAGCCAATGGCAAGCATCAGGACTAAGTAAGCAATAAATGTACTGGTAATAGCAAAGCTATTCTCAATCATAGATATACCCTTTTTATTGTTGCCTCCCTTCCTGAGAGGCTATGGTAAAAATAATCGTCTAAGTAATGATAGCAGTGAATACTATCAATTACTTAGACTGACCTAGTGTTCGCATTGCACTCTAGGTTTACACTGTAAAGTGTTCGTTTTTAAAGCCTTGTTAGTGTTGATTGCCCAACTCTAGTAGCGTGGCATTGCCCCCTACTGCGGTAATATTAATAGTACGAGTACGCTCAGTGATAAAACGCAGCACTAGGCTGGTATCATGAACCGACGTCAATTGTTGCGCAGTATCACCACTATCAAAGGTTTCCGCCACTAAAGGTACAATCACGCCTTGTTTCTTAGCCAAGGTGCGATTCACCAATAATTCTGTCTCTGTACTTGAAATTAAGGCGACAACACGAATGTCAGCCTCAATTAGAGCTTTGTACGAGTCATACGCCACAATGTGTACTAAATGTGCTGGTAAAGACGTCGTTATTGCCGATTCGATACATTGATTTAATTCAAGGTCATCACAGCACATCACCACGGCATTCCCTGCGATCAAAGCGGCAGTCAATTGCGCCACCACACTTATCCAAGGCGCACCAGATTCCACCACTAAAGCACAAACACCACGGCCAGCAGTATAAAGCTCATTCGTCTCTCCCGTTGGGCCCGGCATCAGTTTCGCTTCAGCCAGTAGCACGTCGGCGTGGTGCAGATGATACTTCATCACAGCACTAAGTTCAGGTTGTTGTTGCTCTAATTGACGACAAACGCATAGTAAACAATCACTTTTGAAGCTGTAATCGGTTAAGTTCCATTGTTCCCAAGCCGTTTGAGCATCAAATACCGTGACTTCTGAAAAGCGAGTAATAGATTGCATGATTCTTTCTCCTAAACCGACTCAGTAGATGTGGACATATCCTTTTGAGGCTCAGCGTTTTGATGCACTGTGCTTTGAGACATAGCTACTTGAGACATAGCCACTTGAGAAAAACGATATAAATAGTGTGGGCCACCGGCTTTCGGACCAGTACCCGATAAACCTTGTCCACCAAATGGTTGTACGCCCACCACCGCACCAACTTGATCACGGTTGATGTAACAGTTACCAACGCGAGCTTGCCTTTCAATCCAGCGATAAGTGGTTTCATTGCGGCTATGAATGCCCATGGTTAGACCAAAGCCGGTTTGATTGATGTCTTTTACCACTTGCGCTAATTCACTCGCTTTAAATCGAATAATGTGCAGAATTGGTCCAAACTTTTCTTCTTTTAAAACCCGAATATCGGAAATTTCAATCGCGGTCGGTGCGACAAAGTCACCTTGCTGACACGCTTCATCGAGTGATAACTCAGTGACCAAACGCTGGGTTTGTTTCATCTCTTCAATATGCGCGATGAGCTTATCTTTCGCTGTTTTATCAATCACAGGGCCAACATCGGTAGAATGTAGATACGGCAAGCCCACTGAAAGTTGCTGCATGCCCCCTTTAATCAACTCAATAATGCGATCGGCAATATCTTCTTGCACATAAAGCACACGTAAAGCCGAACAACGCTGCCCTGCCGATGCAAACGCTGATCGCATCACATCGCGCACAACTTGCTCTGGCAAGGCAGTACTGTCGACGATCATGGCATTTTGACCACCGGTTTCAGCGATAAATGGAACGGGTTTAGCGTCACGTTCTGCCAATGTGGCATTAATGCGCTGCGCGGTTGGGGTTGAACCAGTAAAGGCAACACCTGCAATTGCGGGGTTTGACGTTAACGCTTGGCCAATTTTCGCACCATTACCTGGTAATAACTGAATGGCTCCGCTAGGGAAACCCGCTTCAAGCATGAGCTCGACGGCGCGTGCAGCAATCAAGCTGGTTTGCTCCGCAGGTTTAGCAATCACAGTGTTACCACTTACCAATGCTGCGGTAATTTGGCCTAGGAAGATAGCTAATGGGAAATTCCAAGGGCTGATGCAAACAAAAACACCGCGTCCCTCTCGACTCATTTCTCGAGTAATACCATCGAAGCCCAGCTGTTGTTGCGGTGCAAAGGTTGAATCTTGTTTTGCGTAATAACGGCAGAAATCCACCGCTTCACGGACTTCATCAATACTATCGTGAATGGTTTTACCGGCTTCTTTATGGCAAAGCGCAACCAACTCAGCTAAGTGATCTTCTAAAAGATCCGCTAAACGGTCGAGTTTTTCGGCGCGAGCTATGTAGCCAGCCTTGTTCCATTCATGGAAGCATGATTGAGCGACCTCGATTGCTTCGGAAACATGATCAAGGTTTGAAAACGCAACAGATCCTACCTGGATCTTTCTATCATAAGGCGCAGTGACATTTTGGATCTCAGATTGAAATGCATTTTCGCCCTTGATCATGCTTTTATAAATAGCTTTATCCGCAATAATAGATTTACCAGCAATGATTGGGCCGGCTTGCCAGGTTTGACTTAACCAATGCTCGACTTGCGCCTCAAACGGTTCAAGCTCACTTTGAATATCAATATTGACGCCGTAGGAGTTTTTACGCTCAGGGAAAATAGCAGGAGGTAAAGGAATGGCAGTATTACTGTAACTTTCGTTCGCCATTAAAGTATCAACAGGGTGCTGATTTAAGGTTTCAATTGGGCAACGAGCGTCAACCAAACGATGCACAAACGAGCTATTCGCACCATTTTCTAACAGGCGGCGGACCAAATAAGGTAATAAATCTTTGTGGCTGCCCACCGGTGCGTAAATACGGACAGACTGACCAAAAGTTTTCATTGCGTGTTCGTATAACGCATCACCCATGCCATGTAAGCGTTGGAACTCGAAATCTTTATGGCTCGCCATATTCGCAATCGCGGTCACGGTATGCGCGTTATGGCTGGCAAATTGCGGGAAAATATTACCGCGAACCTGCTCACTTAATAAAAATCGTGCGCAAGCGAGGTACGAAACATCGGTCGCTTCTTTACGGGTATAAACCGGATAGTTTGAATAACCCGCTTGTTGAGACCATTTGATCTCACTGTCCCAATAAGCGCCTTTTACTAAACGTAATGGAATGAGATCGCCTTGTTCTTTTGCGAGCGCGTTAAGCCATACCAAAACGGGTAATGCACGCTTAGAGTAGGCTTGGATCACCAAACCAAACTTGCCCCACCCTTTTGCTGCTTCACTGCGATATAACTTTCCGAACAGCTCAAGAGAAAGCTCTAAACGATCGGCTTCTTCCGCGTCAATAGTCAGTGCTACGCCAAGCTGACGCGCTTGCACAATCAATTGCTCAACCGTGGAATACAGCTCTATCAGCACACGCTGTTTATTAGCTACTTCATAACGTGGATGCAAAGCAGAAAGTTTGATGGAAACCGAAGGCGCAGGGCTCACCGAATGATCGAACTTATCATTGCCAACTGCGGTAATCGCCATTAAATAATCATTGAAATACTTTTGTGCATCTTGGGACGTTAACGCGGCTTCGCCTAACATGTCATAAGAGTAGGTATAGCCTTTCTCACGCATGTTTTTGCCATTTTTTTGCGCTTCAGCAATCGTACGGCCAAGCACGAATTGGTAACCCATAATTTTCATCGCTTGATGCATAGCTTTACGGATCACCGGCTCAGAGAGCTTATTCACTAAACGGTTTAGACCTTGAGTTGGGCTTTGCGCTTGTGATTCATTCAATCCAATGACTTTCCCTGTCAGCATTAAGCCCCAGGTAGAAGCATTGACGAATACGGAGTCGGAATTTTTAAGGTGAGATTTCCAATCGGCAACGCTGAGTTTGTCGCGGATAAGAGCATCAGCGGTCGCCGAATCTGGAATACGCATTAGCGCTTCAGCTAAACACATCAATAAAATACCTTCATGGGTATCTAGGCTGTATTCAAGTAGAAGTGCATCGATCATTTGCACCGCTTTTTTATCGGCACGAATGGCTTTAATAAGCTGTGTGGTTTGAGTTTCGATCGATTGCTTTTCTTGCTCACTTGGCATTGCAAGCGGCAAAAGTTGCTGTAACCAAGAAGATTCATCCACCATATACAATGGCGAGATATAAGACCATAACGTCGATAATGGTTGCTGATTAAATTCCGCGTTCAACACATCTGTTGCTGTAAACATGTATTTTCCTCATACAAATCGGAACAATGAAATACTTTGATTTGAAGTGTAGAGCCAAAACTGGAATTATATTTGAATAAATCTACGCTAAATTTGTCAAAAACTCCGCTAGATAACAAATATCCAACAAGATCACACAAATTCAGCCACAATTGAAGAAGGAAACGCTAGAGCGTTCGTAGCAATCTTAATGTTCCTTCCTAAATTGAGAAGGCGACATTCCGACTAATCGAGTAAAGGTATGGGTAAAAACGCTTTGATCTGAAAATCCGGTCACCTCGGCAATATGACCAATACTGTATTGCCCTTCTTGAATCAAGCGCTTTGATTCCTCCACCCGTTTAAGCAAGACGTATTGATGCGGTGTCATCCCAACTTGCGCTTTGAATAGCAAATAGAATTGGCTTTCACCAAGAAAAGAACTGGCCGATAAATCAGCCACTTTGATTTTAGAAGCTAGATGTTGCTCAATGTAGCGATCGATCAATTCCATATTGAGGCGATGACCTTTCTTGTACATTTCGAACTTTTTAACATGTCGGTGCAGCAATGCGATGATGGTATCTTGGCAGGCGCGACATAGCAGTAAATCATCAGGGCTGGATTTAATTTCATGCACCAGCATCTGAATCAGTTGCTGAATTTGGAAATCGAGTTGAAAGTACACTTCTTCTGATAATAAGTCTTCGAGCAGATGGGAGACTTGCGAATCTTGCTCACCAATATCAAGAAAATTCAGCACCAAAATATCCGATAACCCAATACCACCGAAGCTGTGCTCTGAGGAAGCTCGTACAATACATCCTTGCCCTGGGCCAATCAGGTTGACCTCCCCTTCCACATCAAATTCTGCTCGGCCGGATAAGCCAATCACAATTTGAGTATAATCATGCTGGTGGCGGTCCATCTGGCTCGGTAATGTGATGACTTGAGCGGGCTTAGGCGGCTCAGGATGCAATTCATCGTAAGTGGCCAAAATGTTGCTCCTCCCTGAATAACAAACTCAATAACCTCAGCTGCGTGTCATCATCTTGATCATAGTTCCGAAACGATGATCAAGATAACTTAAATTACGGTTAAAGTTGATTCAATTATTTCTAAATTTTATGGTGCAAGACGAGATATATCCCAAACCGCTTGTTCATCTTTGCTGTAGATGAATCGATCGTGCAGACGGTGCTTCCCACCCTGCCAGAATTCGATAGTATCGACTTTCACTCGATAGCCGCCCCAAAAAGTAGGGACAGGAATTTTTCCTTCCGCAAACTTGGCTTTTAATTCCATATATTTACCTTCCAACACACTGCGTGCTGAAATGCGACTACTTTGTTTACTTGCCCAAGCGGCGAGCTGACTTTCTTTCGGACGAGAAGTAAAGTATTTCATATTTTCTACCGCCGTTAACTTCTCAACATGGCCGGTAATATGAACTTGCCTTTCCATTGGGTGCCACGGAAAGTGTAGGCTAATTTTGTTATTGTGCTGCAAATGCTGCGCTTTACGACTACCTAAATTGGTGTAAAAAACGAAACCTTCGTCGTCCACATTTTTTAATAAAACAATACGTTGAAAAGGCTGGCCATGCTCGTCGACAGTCGCCACCGTCATTGCCGTAGGATCAGATAAACCAGCTTGGATGGCTTGCTCTAACCAAAGGTTAAATTGGTCAACTGGATTTTCAGCCAAGTCAGAACGCTTTAATGCGTCCATCGCGTACTCACGACGCATATCAGAAAGTTTCATGTTTTTTCCCTAACTCAATTTTTGATTATTCTGCGCTTATCAAGAAGTAACTGCAAGAACGTATTTACAGTGTAAATTGTTAGCCCAATTCAACTAGATCAACCAGCTCAAAAGTAGATTTACACTGTAAATTGTAATAACCATTGTTTAAGACTTTGTTCTATTTGCTTACGACCCGCAAGTTGATATTTGTTAGCGACCGTTTGCCAAGGAAGAAACAACATGACTTTATCAATGACTACCGGAAGCTGTGACTCCTGCAATTGATACCTGGCTGCTGCATGATAAGAAAGATATTGAAACATGAAGGCTTGAAAAATAGGAAGCGCAGTTTCAAAACTATTACCTCCTTGAGCGTAGTTACGCAAAATCGCAGGCAAGACAAATTCATCGCTATCA
Source organism: Vibrio gangliei (assembly GCF_026001925.1). Lineage (NCBI taxonomy): Bacteria > Pseudomonadati > Pseudomonadota > Gammaproteobacteria > Vibrionales > Vibrionaceae > Vibrio > Vibrio gangliei. The sequence continues at coordinate 949,322 of NZ_AP021870.1, forward strand.
CTATGCTCCAGTAATAATGCCGCTAATGACCCATGCTCGATAGATGGATATTGAAGTGGTAATACTGTTTGAAACGAAGACAAACAAGTGCGGTGAGCTGACTTAATCCAATCTTTAGATGATTCAGAAAGAGGCTTAACCATAAAGGCAGAATAACACCCACTAACATGGTCACGACGTGTGCCCAGAGCAACAAACTGAAACTCCGATTTCCAAAATGAAACTAATTCAGCCGTCGCCCCAAAGCTGACCGATAAGAAATCCACTTCGCCGCTCAGCAGCTCTGCTAATAAAGTTAAAGTCCTCGTGCCAATGCCTTTACTTTGCCATTCAGGATGAATCGCAATACGCATGATGCGAGCCGAGGTTTGTTCAGCTGGCTCAAACCACGCAAGATGATTAGCCAGATGTGATGCGGCTAAATGCCCTTTCGGTCTGCGTTTGCCAATCTGAATGTCAGTAATTAACTCTGGTGATAAACCGCCTTCAAAACTAACGAGCAAACAGCCTAACAGCAAAGAATAACCATCGTTCATTATTGCCTTCACTTGGTATATTTGTATCTCATCAGAATCCAGTACCTGCAAAACATCATTCGGTGACGTTTGATAATGTGCACTGACTAACAGACCAAAAATAGAAGCGTATAACTGAGGCTTTGTCACTAATTGGTGCTTATCTACTAAACTTAGGCTGATATTGTCACTCTGTATATCGGTTGCAGAAAAAGGAATTGAGGCGGATGATTCGGCTACATTCGACACATCAGAATGAAGTAAGAAAGCATCAAAACTCCACGCCTCTAATGGATCATTCTCAGCCCATCGAATCGGTTGTGTCAGTTCTAACAATTTCCAACCTGGTCGATGTTGATTGAGCCACGACATAAATTTAAGCGTAAAACCGCGGCCACAGCCTTCATAGCCATGAATGGTGGAGCTCAGCACCATACGATGATAATGCTCAACAAAATGAGTCAACATAGGTAATGGCAAAGCAGCCGCTTCATCAACCATGAGTAGATCGGCATCAATATGGTTTAGATAAAGTTCATCAGGAGAAATAAAACGAATTTGCGAACCATTCTCTAACACCCAGTGAGTACGTTGCTGACTTTGCCAAGTAAGCTCACCTACCCCACGCTCAAGAAAATCAAACAATGGTGATAAAGCCGTAATCGAAGGTGCCGTCACGAAAATATTGATAACACGTTGAGACATGAGTTTAGCCGCTGCCATACCAAGGCTAGCAGTTTTGCCACGACCTCGGTTAGCATTCATCACGAGTGGACGACGGCGGTGCCCGGTCATCACTTTTTCTATCGCTTCAATCGCTCTGTGCTGTTGGCTATTGTGTTGTTGGTGATATTGAACGTTAAATGAGTCAACCTTCTCATCAAGGTGCCAGTTCAAATCCTGATCTAATGACACTATTTGCGGCCAAGCTTGAAATTGACGTATTAACCAATCACTAGCATGGCTGTGGTTAAGCGCGTCCGCATTCAATACAAATAAAATGCCGCCTCCAACCAGAGTACCTAAAGCTGCATTAAAACTATTGGCGTCAAAACCTACGGACAAGTCGACAATTAACATTTTGGTTTCTCGCCCCAGCAGTTGATGGCCTTGCTTGAATGAATAAAACTGACTTTCTATTGAGGCTTGCTCGCCACCAAGCCAAGTAATCTCACTAGCTTCAAATGCCTGTTGTACAGAGAACTGTTCTAGAAGGTGAATCAGGTCAGACTGTCCAAGCGTTAACTTAACCGCATATCTATGATGCGATTGCGCTAAGTGAGAGGCCAAATCATTAAGAGACTGAAGTACTTGCATGCTGTGCTCAACGTTTTTCAAAACATAAAACAAGCATATCACAGACAGAAAAAAAGCCGCACAATGCGGCTTTAAACGGACGATAGAAAAGAGAACAATTTTAACTTAGGCTAATTTAGATTGAATATAAGCAAGGATATCATCCATCACTTCATCATCGACCTTTTTCAAAGCCAAAGAAAGATTCGCTCCTTTTCGAGTGTAACTCACACGCCCTTTCACTAGATCAACTTTTTCAGACAACTGTGCTTTTTTGCTTGGTGCTAATTCTTCAATCCATGCTTCCAATTGACTTGAGATTTCTTTGGTCAAACGGGCAACACCTTGTGATTGAGAGCCTTGCCAGATCTCACCTTGAGCTTTACGGCATTTTTCTAATAACAACGTTTGCGATTTCTGTGGCAACGCAAAATACTGTTTATACAATTTTACGATGGTCGGACGGCCAACATCGCTCACATTCGGGTACGCTTGCAACAATTCTAATGGTAATGCAGCGGCTTTTAATGCCCCGCTCACCAATGCTTCACTGCACTGGAACATTTGCGCCAGCGCTTTTTGATCAGCCGCTTCGCCTGAATCTAATTTGGCTTGCATTTCACGGCCACGTTCGTATAAAGAAAGCGGTTTGTGGGCATTAGCGACATCCGATAAGAATTTAGCATGCTCGGTTTCAATGTTATCCGCAACATAGATTAAGAAGTCTTTCTTGGCCAGAATACATGACATGCGGCGACGGCTACCGTCTAATACTTCGATTTTACCTTCAGCATTACGTCGACCAACCGCGGGGTATTGCTGACCACGCTCTTGCAGTGTCACTAAAATATCCGCTAAAGCATGTTCATTTAAGAAAGACTGCTCACGTGAATTTTCTGCAAATACCACCGTTTGTTGCTCAATCAAAGCGGCGGGAATGGTAACCAATTCAAAAGCCACTAATTCTTGACCAGCAATCGCTAGCTCGATCACTTGTGCTTTTTCTTTCGCGGCAGCTTGAGCTTCCACAGGAGAAGTCGCACGGCGCTTATTCGCTTTACCGAACAACTTTGCATTCAGTTCAGAAGTTTTAATCGCCATTATTTATCTCCTTGGTTCAATGACGCCCAGTGGCTATGCATCACACGCTCTAATTCTAGTGCACTTTTTTGAATCGCATCTTGTGCGGTTGCAAGCGTTTTCTTACCGCCTTCAAAATCACTCGCGGTTAAATCAAATACCGTGCTGTAAGTATCGGCACAGGTTTCAAATGCACGACTGCGAGGAATGGTTGCCATCATCACTTGCTCAGCAAGTAAGTAGTTCATCTCTGTTAGTACCGATACTTGCTTTTTATTATCATCTTCAAACATCGTTGGCATTAAGCGAACAAATTCTAGCCCTTGCCAATCTTCCGGGAACATTTCGTATACCGTTGGAAGATGCTGAAAGAAGTTCACCGTAGAAGCCCAATCTAGACGCTTAGCGGCGCACGGAATCAATAAAGCGTTAGAGGCATACATAGCGTTCCACACTAATGGATCAACGTGCGGGCCGGTATCCATCATGATGATATCGAAATCATCCGCAATTTTATCAATTAACTTTTCTTTTAATAACTTAACAATATCTAATGATTGATTCTGAGATAAATGCTGCCACGCCTCAGCGTTAAACATGGCATCTTCTGGGAAAGCAGAAATGGTTTTCAAGTTTGGATATTGTGTTGGCAACAATACATTTTTACGCAAAAACTCACTATCGACCTCTACCCCATCAGGCACATTATCTAACATCACATCCACAGCCGAATAAATTTCATCATGATCATCAACACTGATTTGTGGATTTAAAAATAGACGTAATGAACCTTGTGGGTCTAAATCGATTAAGCAAATACGGTAGCGTTTGTCTAAGTTTAACGCTAAACAGGCGGCTAAGTGCACTGCTGACATGGACTTACCGGTACCGCCCTTTTGGTTCTGAACGTTAACGATCCACGGTTTATTACCCATATTTTTCTTACGCTGGTGGAACATATCCACTCCAGCGGCATCCATGAGTTGATGCGCTTCGCTCAACGTAATCGAATAGTGGTTGGCATTATTTTTAGTAAATTGATGACCATCAGCTTCCATTTTAGCGATCGCTTCGTCGAGTTTACGTCGCGTCAAACCTGAGCGGGTTTCCATCAAGGCTTTTGACATTGGTGGAAAATGTTCATCTTTTCTTTCTTCTAAAACAATCTCAATACGATCTGCTTGAACTTGTTTTGTCTGTTCAGCTAAACGTTCGAGATTGTGTATCGTCTGTTCTCTTTTCAT